>JAKAZI010000003.1 GCA_021809495.1 Actinomycetes bacterium
GCCGACCAAGTATCTCGGATCGTGTGATCAGAACGTGGCCGCAAGTATCGAGGCCCAACCGATGGCACTTGCTCGGTTCAAGGTTTCATTCTCTCTATCTCTTCGAGACGGAGTCGACCGGCAATTACCTCGACGTCCAGTTGCGAGCTGGCGACGTCGTAGACGAGCTCGAATGCCTCGTCGTCGGTGAGTTGCGGGGCTGTCGCGTTGAGATCGCAGAATACGACCGTGCTCAGCCACGCGAGTCGCTTGTTGCCATCCACGAGGGCGTGGTTCTTGGTCATCGACTGCAGGAGCGCAGCGGCCTTGAGGCTGATCGTTGCGTAGGCGTCCTCACCAAAGGCACTGGACCTGGGCCGGTTGACCGCCGAGTCCAACAGTCCAACATCACGAACCGGACCGATTCCAAGAATCCGAACCATCATGATGATGTCCTCGAGTTCGAGGTATTCGATTTCGCTCATGCAGAGCCGAGTCGCTCCAGGACGTCGTTCCAGCGGGTCGCCATGCGATGAGTCGAGTCATCGACCCGTGCCACATGGCCAGAACGCTCGAGTCGATCGAGCACCGCGCGCCGGATGACTTCTTGGCGTGAGACGCCTTCGAATTCGGAGAGGGAGGTGAGCGCCTCCTCGAGAGTGGCGTCGGTTCGAAGGGTGAATGCCATTCGATTATGATACCACTCTGGTATCAATTGTCAACTCTCGGCACTTGGTGTCCAGAGGTCTCCAATGTGCAGTTCACGACCAGACGGCAATTAACCTCGCCGAACACACCGACGTGGTCGAACCAAGAGCCACGGCAGTGAAACCTGCTCGACGACATCCGTCAAGACCCGTGTGGCCGGGTTTTTATTGTGCCTCAAGGTTCACTACGAGACGGTCGCGTTCGAAGAACGGATGCGCTAACACGCGACGCGTGTTTCGCGGGGGGCACCTCAGCGTCGAGGAGTTGATGCGGCGTTAGATGAATCGTCCTATGAATCGAGGCACGTGTCGGCGTTCTACGCGGAGGCCGTCGTCACCATGCGCCGAACCTGTAGGTCGGCGACGCTCGACGAGCCAATGGCCGAATGCACCCGCGCGCGTCGAAGAAACTGGGAGGCACACTCATCGTAGGAATCAAGGACCTGGATTGGCTATGCAGCGGTGGCGTTGGGCGTTGGTTTGACGGTGTCACACCGGAGTCGGTGTTACCTCGTCGAGTCCTCGGCCAAGGTGTTCGATGACGTCTGCGGCGTAGTAGGTCGAGCGGCCGTTCAGCAACGTGCGGATCTCGTTCAGGCAGTCGCCGCTCGTCACGATGGGCGGTTCGACTTCACCGGTCGCGCGGGTCTGGGCGAGCCCGCAGGTCGCCATGAGCCCATTGCAGAGGCACGTCGAATCGACGGTTGACTCGACGTCGCCGCCCTTTCGCACGTAGGCCTTGACCGGTTCGGCGGCGCAACGGTAGCCAATGGACCCGTCGTCAGCCAGAAACGCTTCGCGAAGATAGCCCAGATCGCAACGGCGCGTCCGGTTTTCGTACACGTCCCGCTCTGAGATTGTTCCCTCAAGAGCAACGACCTTGAAGGGATAGCCCGTCGAAGAGGCGCGAATTGACGTGCGCACGTCGACCGTTCCGGCTTGGACGCTGGTGATGACTTGGGCGCGCAGGGAAGCGTCCATGCCCGACTCTTCGCAGTAGGCGAACAGCGTGCCGACTTGGACCCCAGTGGCGCCAAGCTCGCGAGCGGCTCGGACGTGGTCCGGGGTCGTGATGCCTCCACCGATCCAGAAAGGTCTTTTGAGAGCACCGAGTGCGGCGAAATCGACCTCGTCGCGCGGCCCGTAGATCGGTGATTCATCAGCGTCCAAGGTCAACGGCCCCCGCGGTGGCGCGTTGTGGCCCCCGGCGACGGGCCGCTCGACCACGAAACCGTCGACGGGGCCCTCACTGCGCTTGATGAGCGCGTTTGCCAAAACGTTGGACGAAATGATCCCGATGAACTTTGGACGTTCCAATTCGCCGACGCCGCTGAGGTAGGGCGATGGGTCGAAGTGGAGTGTCGGTGAATCCTCGGTGGAGGCATTGGCCAACGCCAATTTGGTGTCGACGCTGAGACCGTGACGGAGTCGTTCGAGAACACCGGGGATGTGGGTGGGCACGCCGGCCCCCATCAACACGTAATCGACACCCGCGATCATTGCCCCGCAGAGCAACGCGACCGTCGGGATCTGGACTTTTGTCAGGAGATTGATGCCCACGACGCCGCCGTGGCCGGCTTTGGCCATGGCGACTTCGGCGAAGGCGGCCAAGACCAGCAGGTCGGTGGAACGCCGCTTTGAGCGGTGCGTCAACATGAGCAGGTTCTGGTAGGGACCATTGGCGCGCCGACGAACGGCCGTGAACTGACGCACAACGTCGTCGACGATCGAACGAACGGGAAATCGGTCCAGTACCGAGCGCAGGGTGTCGTCAAGACCGAATTTCTGGAGTCGACGGACAAAGACGGCGTCAATCGCCGTTCCCGAGACCACGCCGAGCTGGCCAGCCATTGAGACGCTGCGGGCGAGTCGCCAGTCCGATACGGCGATTCCCATCCCGCCTTGGATCAACCAGGGCAAGCGTCTTGTCAATGGGAGGGCGGTCGTGTTCATATGACCCGTCCTTGCCGCGAGACGATCGTCTCAATCTGGCCTCGACCCATTCTATGGTCCCAGGCGACGATTGAAGTTATTTCAGCGTGCGTGTGGTGTCGGCCCTTTCGAGTCGTTCCAACCGAATCGTCGGGAGGTGACTCTTCGTACCTGATTGAAAGCGGTAAGCCGCGACGCATCGCTCGCTACCATGGGGTCTGAGGCCGCTGAACGTACTGGAACTGGTGCAGCGGGTTTGTGCGAGGACGACACGTCTCCGGCCCCGTGGGAGGAGGCGTGATGCGTAGCGCAGTCATCGTCCGAGGTGCGCTGGGATTCGTACTGCTGGTAGCGGCGAACGTCGCCGGTGGCTGGGCGAGTGCGGCCACCGTTCAACCGCATATCGTGGTGACCCCGTCAGCGGGACTGCGCAACGGCGAGACGGTGAGGGTCAGAGGGGCCGGATTCAAGCCCCACGATTCCGTCTTCATCGTCGAATGCTTGGCGACCGCTAAAGGCGAGGCTCAGTGCGACGTCTCGACGGTCGTGGCGGTCACGATCAACGCCAAAGGGTTGCTGCCGCTCACCAGGTTCAAGGTGAAGACCGGCAAGATCGGTGCCGGCCGGTGCGGCACGACGCCAAGAAACGTTCGGGCCTGCGCGGTCAGCGTGGGCAATATGAGGGGCAAGGACTCAACGTCGGCGCGGATCACGTTCGTCAAACCAGCGGTTCACTAGTGCGCTCGACTTTTGGCACTGGTATCGAACCTTTGAGGCGTCGCGGGCGTTCGCGAGGACGATTCCAAACGGGGCGTTCGCGATGATGTGGCGGGGTGACGATTCGCTCGTGGCGAGCGATGGATTGGCCGCCGTCACCTTGCGTCGGCCACTTTCGTCGGCATTGTCGCACCTGAGTTTCGTTGCGTTGATGTCCGTGCTCTTCTTGACCTTCCTGGATAACACGGTGGTCAGTCCGGTGCTGACCAATGTCCAGGCCGAACTTCACGCGGGGGTTCCCCAGCTGCAATGGGTCGTCGGCGCTTACGCGCTGGCCTTCGCGAGTTTGATGTTGGTCAGTGGAACACTCGGCGACCTCCTGGGACGCAAGCCCGTCATGCTGGTCGGGGTCGCGGTCTTCATCGCGGGTTCGATTGTCAGTGCGCTCGCGAAGGATCCGACCATTTTGATCGTCGGTCGGATCGTGATGGGCGTTGGTGCGGCCGGGTCCGAGCCAGGAACGCTCTCGATGATTCGTCACATTTACCCGGAACGCCAGCGTCGCGCGCGCGCTCTGGGCGCGTGGGCCGCCGTCTCCGGGCTCGCCCTCGCCGCGGGCCCCGTGATCGGGGGGATTCTCGTTGGGCTCTGGTCGTGGCGCGCGATCTTCTGGTTCAACGTTCTCTTCGGCGGTGCGGCGCTGATCATCGCGCTGGTGGCGCTGCCCAACAACCCACCAGAAGTTCACGCGCGCCTGGACGTAGTCGGTTCGATACTCAGCATCGTGGCCCTCGCGACGGCTACGTTCGCCACGATCCGGGCGGAGTCGATCGGTTATGGGGCGTCGCCAATCGTGGCGATGTACGTGATCAGCTTCGTGTCGTTCATCGCCTTTATCGTGGTGGAGTCCCGGGTAAGAAGCCCGATGCTGAATCTGCGCTACTTCGCGCGGCGCACGTTCCTCGGTGCCAATTTCGTAGCGTTCACGACGTACTTCGCCATCTTCTCAATATTCTTCTTCGTCGCTCTGTACCTCGAAGTTGTCGTCGGGGTCGGCGCGTACCGTCTAGCGCTTGATTTCTTGCCGCTGCTCGCGGGGATGGTGCTGTCATCGCTCTTCAGCGGTCGATGGGTCGCGAGGACGGGTTCTCGCACGCCGATGATGGTGGGGAGCATCCTCGCCGCTGCGGGCGTGTTCCTGACCAATCTCGTCATCGACACCCACGTGGGACTGGGAACGCTGGGCTGGACGATGGGTCTCGCCGGCATCGGGTTCGGCATCGTTGTTGTCCCAGTGACCTCCGACGCCCTCCAGGCGCTGCCCGCCGCGCATTCGGGAATGGCGGCGTCGACGGTTAATACCGCTCGTGAACTCGGCGCGGTCGCGGGAGTGGCCATTCTCGGATCGATCGTGAACGGGCAGTTGACCGTTCATCTGACCCAACGTCTCATCAAGCTTGGGGTGCCGGCGTCGTATCGGTCGGAGATCATCGCCGCGCTGACGACCGGGACGATTGGCGCCAAGGCCAAGCAGTACCAGGGTGGCGGCGCCGCGATCCAGGCGATTATCGACAAGGTGGTGAACGCCGCCTACGGTGCGTTCACCAATGGTCTGCACATTGCGTTACTCGTCGCGAGCGCGTTAATGGTGCTGTCGGCGTGCATCGCACTCGTGGGGGGAACCGGGGTCAACGCGATCCAGACCGACGTGGACGAAGACCGCCCCGATTAGTCCGGTAAACTTCAACGACCAATGCGCCTGAGCCATCGAATCCCGACGACGCCGTGGCGGGCCGCGTCGACGTGGGCCGTGCGCCCCCGGATGATCGCGCCCTTGTTCACCGGTCTCGCGCTGTTCGGTGTGGGCGAGGGTCTGCTGGTGCTCTCGCGCCTGGGTGCGACGCCGTGGACGGTGTTCGCCCAGGGCGTCGCGAAGCACGCCGGGATCTCGCTCGGGTGGGCGACGGCGCTGATCAGTGTCGTCGTGCTCGCCGCGTGGTGGCCACTTCGCGAACGGCCGGGTTTTGGCACGGTCGCCAACCTGGTGGTCATCGCGCTGGTCTTGGACCTGACCGCGACGATGATCCCGTCGCCGTCGACCATGGTCGCTCGATCGGTCTTTGTCGTTGGAGCGGTGCTCGCCATCGGCATGGGCAGCGCGCTCTACCTGACGACGGGGTTGGGCCCCGGCCCGAGGGACGGGTTGATGACGAGTCTGCATCGACGCCTCGGGATAAGCGTGGTGTACATCCGTGTCACGCTGGAGCTCTCGGTGCTGGCGATTGGTTGGTTCATGGGTGGCACCGTCGGCGTGGGCACGGCCATCTTCGCGGGAGCAATCGGATTCGCAATCGGGGCCTGTCTACAGGCACTGGAGTGGATCCTCGCGAGGGCGACCTCGTGATCGGCGGCGCCCAACTCGCCACGTTCCTCGTCGCGTCGTTCGCCATCATCATCGTTCCCGGCCCGAGCGTTCTGTTCACCCTCGCCCGGGGCGTCGCGTGGGGGCGCACCGTGGCGGTGCTGACGGTCGTGGGTAACTCCATCGGGACCCTGTTGTTGTCGATCGTCGTCGCCCTGGGCCTTGGTCCGCTGCTGGCGCAGTCGCGAACGTTCTCCATCGTGTTGCAACTGGCCGGCGGGTGCTACCTCGGCTGGCTCGGAGTCGACGCACTTCGCCACCGCCACGAGCACGCGCGAGCGATGACCACGCGCGAAGCGCTTCGGCCGGCGCCGCGACAGATCATCCGCCAGGGTTTTACCGTCGGGGTCCTCAATCCGAAGTCGCTGATCTTCTTCGCCGCTGTGTTCCCACACTTCGTCGAACCCACGAAGGGAAACGTCACCGTTCAACTGCTGGTGTTCGGTGTCATCTTCTCCGTGATGGCCTTCGCGAGTGATTCGACCTGGGGCATCGTCGCCGGCACGGCGCGCCAGTGGCTCGCCGGTTCGCCATCTCGGCTCGTCACCCTTCGGGCCATCGGAGGTTGCGTGATGATCGTGCTTGGCGCACTGATCCTCGTCAGCGCCGTCCGAGGGTAGGGAATCGTCGCGCCGGTTCTTACACTCGTCTCGATGGAGCGATCATGACTATGCACGCCGGGCGCGCGGGGATGCGGTCCATGCAGCGCGATCGGTCGCTCCTCGAGCACCGAATCACGGGTGGCACGCTGCGTCGGGTTCTGAATTTTGCGAAACCGTATCGCCGGGTCCTGTCGATCTTTCTCACCGTGGTGGTGCTCGAGGCCGTGGTCAGTTCCGTGTCGCCGCTCGTGCTCCGGGCCATCTTTGACGTCGGGATCGCCCAGAAGCGCGAGGGCGTCATCATCGAACTCGCCGGCCTCGCGGCCGTACTCGCGATTGTGGACGCGGTCCTCTCGCTCGCCGATCGACGAATATCGGCGTGGGTCGGCGAAGGATTGATCTACGACCTGCGGGCTCGGGTCTACGGCCACATTCAGCGCATGCCCATCGCGTTCTTTTCGCGCACGCAGACCGGGGCGCTCATCAGTCGATTGAACAACGACGTCATCGGTGCCCAGCAGGCCTTTACCGACCTCTTTTCCAACGTCGTTGGCAACGTCGTGCTCGTTACCCTGATTCTGATCACGATGTTCTTTCTCAGCTGGCCGATCACCCTGGTCGCACTGGTGTTGCTGCCGGTGTTCCTGATCCCGGCGCGACTCGTCGGGCGGCGGTTGGGAACCCTCTTTCACCGCGGGATGGAGCTCAACGCCGAAATGAACATGGTGATGTCGGAACGTTTCAACGTCGCCGGGGCGATGGTCGTCAAGCTGTTCGGGCGCCCCGATGACGAACTCACGACCTTCCAGCATCGAGCGGGCGAGGTCCGCGACATGGGCGTTCGCCAGGCGACCTATCAGCGATTCTTCTTCGTCGCGCTGGGTTTGACCGCGTCGCTCGCCACCGCCTTCGCGTACGGGTTTGGCGGGGTGGCCGTCCTGCACGGGACACTCGCGATCGGCACGGTGGTGGCGCTCACGATGTACGTGACGCGCCTCTACGGCCCGCTGACCCAGCTGTCAAACCTCAACATCGACTACGTGTCGGCCATGGTGAGCTTCGAGCGGCTGTTCGAAGTCCTCGACCTCGAACCGATGATCGCCGAGTCCCCCGACGCCGTCGCGATTCCCGATGGTCCCGTGACCCTTCGCTTTGACCACGTGTCGTTCGCGTATCCCGGCGCTGACGAAGTATCGCTCGCGTCACTCGAGGCGGTCGCCACGCTGGACACCACCGCGCGCACCCCGGTCCTGCACGACGTGAGTTTTGAGGTGGCGCCGGGAACCATGACGGCCCTCGTTGGACCGAGTGGTGCCGGCAAGACGACCATCTCGTTGTTGGTGTCGCGACTCTACGACGTCGATCAGGGCCGCGTCACCCTCAACGGGCTCGACCTTCGCGACGTCACGGTGGCGTCGCTCAACGCGACCGTCGGCGTCGTGACCCAAGACCCGCATCTCTTCCACGACACCCTGGGGGCCAACCTGCTGTTCGCTCGACCCGAGGCGACCGAGCGTGAGATTGAGGCGGCCCTGAAATCAGCCCATATCTGGAACCTCGTCGCCTCGTTGCCCGAGGGGCTCGACACGGTGGTGGGCGAACGGGGCTATCGGCTGTCGGGTGGCGAGAAGCAACGCGTCGCGCTGGCCCGGCTCTTGCTCAAGTCGCCCCGTGTTGTGGTGCTCGACGAGGCGACGGCGCACCTGGACTCAGAGAGCGAGGCCGCGGTGCAGCGCGCGCTGGACTCGACGATGGCCTCGCGCACGTCGCTCGTGATCGCGCACCGGCTCTCGACGGTACGTAACGCCGACCAGATCTTGGTTGTCGACGCGGGCACGGTCGTCGAACGTGGGACGCATCGGGAACTACTCAAGCACGGACGCCTCTACCGGGTCCTGTACGAGACCCAGTTCGCGGACCAGGCGGACTAACCCATCGAGTGGGCGCCGCCGTCGACGTGAATGATCGACGCGGTGGTGAGCCGCATCAGTGGCGAGAGCAGCGCGAGGGTCGTATCGGCCACCGCGCTGGAGTCGTGGACGTCCCAGCCGAGCGGAGCGCGCTCGCCCCAGGTGTCCTCGAAGTGAGCGAAGCCGGGGATCGACTTCGCCGCGACGGTGCGGATCGGACCCGCGGCGACCATGTTGACGCGAATGCGGTCCCCACCGACCTCGCGAGCGAGGTAGCGGCCCAGGGATTCGAGTCCCGCCTTCATGACCCCCATCCAGTCATAGAGCGGATAGGCGCGAGACGCGTCAAAGTCGAGCGACACCACGGACGCCCCGCCGTGGGCCGTGCTCGCCTGCAGCAGCGGTCGAAAGGCCCCGACCAGGGTGGCGAGCGAGTAGGTCGAAATGTGCATGGCGGTGGCGACGTCCTCGAAGGGGGCGGCGAACATGCCCACACCCAGACACGACGGTGGGGCGTAACCAATGGCGTGCACCAGACCATCGAGTCGGCCAAAGCGCTCACCGACGCTCTGGACCGCGGCGGCGACTTGATCGGGTTCGGTCACGTCGAGCTCGACGACCTCACCGACGTCGCCCAGTTTGCGAACGGTGCGCTTGGTCAGCGACAGTCCACGGCCCGCGCCGGTGATAATGACCGAGGCCCCCTCGGCCAACGCGCGTTCGGCGATTCGAAAGGCGAGGGAATCATCGGTCAGCACACCGGTGATCAGGATTCGATGATTCGTAAGCAAGCCCATCTTGTTAGCGTAGTTCCAGCACTTCGAAGGACGGTGATGATGAACGCGACGATCGGGATAATCGGTGGCACGGGACCGGCGGGACGCGGGGTCGCGGTCCGCCTGGCCAAGTGCGGCTACGCGGTCTCAGTCGGATCGCGCGACGCCGCGCGCGCCGAGGCGGTCGTGGGCGCCATGGTGATGCCGGCCGAGGGTTCGATACGCGGGGTCGCCAACGACGAGGCGGCGAACGCGGACGTCGTAATCGTGGCCACACCCTGGGACTCGGCGGTCGCGACCGTCAAGGCACTGCGCGAGCCATTGGCCGGCAAGGTCGTCATCTCCATGGTGAACGCGCTGGTGCGCGAGGGCCGAGAGCTCGTGCCGCTCTACCCGTCGCGCGGTTCGATGGCCGCCCAACTCGCCTCCACCTTGCCGTCGAGCCGGATCGTCGGGGCCTTTCATCATCTGCCCGCCGCGCAGATGGAGGACCTCGAGAGCGGACTCGACGCCGACGTGGTGGTCTTCGGTGACGACGCTGGCGCGCGCGAGATCGTGGCGGACCTGGTCACCGCGATGCCGGGTTTGCGCGGCGTGGTCGCGGGGACCATGTCCCTGGCCGGCGCGGTCGAGGCATTCACCGCGGTGTGCGTCTCGATCAACATCCGCCACAAGGCCCACTCGTACGTCAAGCTCGAAGGGCTCGGCCACTGATGCAGTTGTACGACACGGCGCGCCGGGGGGTGTTCCCGCTCGAAACCGGGCCCACGGTGACGATGTACAGCTGTGGGATCACGCCCTACGACGCCGCTCACCTCGGACACGCCTACGTCTACTTGACCTTTGACGTCCTGCAGCGTCGCATGCGTGACGCGGGATACGACACGCGATGCGTGCGCAACGTCACCGACGTCGATGACGACATCCTGCGAAAGTCACGCGAGCTCGGCGTGCACTACCTGGACCTGGCGGCCGAGGAGATGGCCATCTTCGAACGCGACATGCAGCTGTTGAATCTGCTGCCGTGCTTCACCGAGCCGCGCGCGACCGGCGCGATTCCCGAGATCTTGACGTTGATCGGCGAGACCTTCGACCAGGGGCTGGCCTACGCCGTCGACGGCTGGGTGTTCTTCGAGGTCGCGAAGTTCCCCCGCTTCGGACAGGTCAGCCACGAAACGCGCGAGTCGATGTTGGAGTTGGCCGCGCTGCACGGCGGACGGCCCGACGACCCGCGCAAGCGCGACCCCCTCGACTTCGTCCTGTGGCAACCGTCACTCGGCGACGAGCCCTCGTGGGAGTCACGCTGGGGGGCGGGCCGACCCGGCTGGCACATCGAATGCTCCGCGCTGTCCCTGCGCGACCTCGGTGAGACCGTCGACGTCCACGGTGGCGGCAGAGACCTCGCCTTTCCTCACCACGAATGCGAAGCCGCCCAGTCCGAGTCGGTGACGGGCGCGCCCTTCGTGAAGCACTGGCTCCACGTCGGCCTGGTCGGACTGCACGGCACGAAGATGTCCAAGTCACTGGGCAATCTCGTCTTCGTGTCCGATCTCGTGCGCCGGGCCGACCCGAGTTCGGTTCGCCTGGCCCTGCTCGACCAGCACTACCGCACCGACTGGGAGTGGCGCGACGAGCTGCTCCTTCGGGCCCAGTCGCGCCTCGCGACCTGGGAGTCGACGTTGACGGCCGGTCGACCCAGCGCGCTTATCGACGACGTGCGAAGCGCGCTCGATGACGACCTCAACACGCCGGCGGCCCTCGGTCTGATCGACGACGCGGCGCACGCCGGATACAACGTCGCCCCGGCCGCCACTTTGCTCGGCGTTACGCTGTAGTCAAAGAAAGGGAGTCATGTCGGAACTTTCGGTGCAACTACCGGATGGAACAACGCGCACCCTCGCGCAGGGCACCACCGGCGCCGGCCTCGCCGCTGAGATTGGGCGGCGACTCGCGAAGGACGCCCTCGTGGCGCAGGTCAACGAGCAGTTGACCGACCTCTCGACGCCCCTGGTCGATGGGGCGCACGTGGCCATCGTCACGCCGGCGAGCGATCTGGGGCGAGAGATCCTTCGTCACTCGACCGCCCACGTGCTCGCCCAGGCGGTCACTCGCCTGTGGCCCGGTGCGCACTACGCGATCGGACCGGCGATCGAGAACGGTTTCTACTACGACTTCGAACTGCCCGGTGACGTTCACTTCACCGACGACGACCTGGCCGTGATCGAGGCGACGATGCGCGCGATCATCGCCGAAGACCAACCGTTCACGCGCTCGGAGTACTCGATCGACGAGGGGCTCGAGCTCTTCAAGGATCAGCCCTTCAAGGTCGAGATCATCCGGGGCGTAGCGTCGGGTACCGCCGCCGACGAGGACCTGGACGAGGTGTCGAGCGCGTCGGTGGTGTCGACCTACGCCAACGCCGGCGGTTTCGTCGACCTCTGCCGTGGCCCCCACGTACCCTCCACGGGACGGCTCGGTCACTTCAAGCTCATGCGGGTGGCCGGGGCCTACTGGCGAGGCGACGAGAACCGCCCGCAGTTGCAGCGGATCTACGGGACCGCCTGGGAGTCCGACGCCGCGCTGGCGGCGCACCTGCACCAGCTCGAGGAGGCCGAAAAGCGAGACCACCGCCGGCTGGCCACCGAGATGGACCTACTCAGCTTTCCGTCAGAACTCGGGGGAGGGCTCGCAGTCTGGCACCCGCGCGGGGGCATCATCCGCAAGGAGATGGAGGACTATTCGCGCTCGCGCCACCTCGAGGGCGGCTACCAGTTCGTCGTCACGCCGCACCTGACCAACAAGCGCCTCTACGAGACCTCGGGTCACCTGAGCTTCTACAAGGACGGCATGTACCCGCCGATGGAGCTCGACAACGGCACGTACTACATGAAGCCGATGAACTGCCCGATGCACTGCCTGATCTTCAAGAGCCGGGCGCGAAGCTATCGCGAGCTGCCGCTGCGACTGTTCGAGTTGGGCACGGTCTATCGCTACGAGCGCGCGGGGACGCTGCACGGCTTGATGCGGATCCGCGGCTTCACCCAGGACGACAGTCACATCTACTGCACCGAAGACCAGCTCCAAGACGAGATCGCGTCGCTGCTCGAGTTCGTCATGAGCGTGTTGCGGGCCTTCGGGTTCACCGACTTCACCGCGAACCTCTCGACGAAGGACCCGAAGAAGTACGTCGGCTCCGACGAGATCTGGGAGAAGAGCACCGACGCGCTGCGCCTCGCGCTCGAAAAGTTTGGCCTACCGTTCCAGATTAAGAAGGGTGACGCCGCGTTCTACGGGCCCAAGATCGACATCGACGTGCGCGACGCCATCGGACGGACGTGGCAGCTGAGCACGATCCAGTGCGACTTCAACCACCCGGAGCGCTTCGACCTCGAGTACGTGGGGGCCGACAACCAACGTCACCGTCCCATCATGTTGCACCGCGCACTCTTCGGTTCGATCGAGCGGTTCTTTGGCGTGTTGCTCGAGCACTACGCCGGCAACCTGCCGACGTGGCTGGCGCCCGAGCAGGTACGGGTTCTCGGGGTCCGTGACGACCACGACGACTACGCGCGCGACGTCGCGGGCGAACTGCGTTCGATGGGGGTGCGGGCGTTCATCGAAGAGGCGACCGAACCCCTCGGCGCACGCATCCGGCGAGCCAAGCTCGAGAAGATTCCCTACATCGTGGTCGTCGGCGACGAGGACGTGCGCGCCGGAACCGTCGGGGTCAACAAGCGTGGTTCGAACGACCCCGATCGCGCGGTCGCCCTGAGCGACTTCGTTCGCGCGGTGGTCGCTGAAATCGCTGCCCACGGCGCTCCCGAGGACGAGTAAGTGCCGCTCGAGCGATTTTCGGCGGCGTGGCGCGAGGGCTACGTCAGCGGCGACGACGTGGTGGCCAATGCCCGTGAAGACGTCGCGTGCGTGTTCTGCGTGCTGGCGAGCCAACCCGTTGACGAGTCGACGGGCGTCCTCTGGCGAGGGAGCCACACGTTCGTCGTGCTGAACGCCTTCCCCTACGGATCGGGCCACGTGCTCGTCCTGCCGTATCGACACGTAGCGGGACTGGTGGAGCTGAGCGACGAGGAGTACCTGGACTTCAGTCTCGCGATCCGGCGAACGGCGCGCGCCCTGGAACGCGCCTACGGCGCCGAGGGCATGAACGTCGGGATGAACCTCGGTCTCGCCGCCGGCGCGGGCATCCCCAAACACCTGCACGCGCACGTCTTGCCGCGCTGGAACGGCGACACGAACTTCATGACCACGATCGGCGAGGTCCGCGTCTTGCCCGAATCACTCGCTTCGACCTGGAATAAGGTACGACCGCACATGGAAACCGAGGCGTGAGCGTCCTCGCCGATAGAATTGCGGAAACGGTCCGGGGGATCAATGTTTGATGGCAATTTCCGTAAGACGGTCGACGCCACCACGGCGCCCGTGGGTCAGTGGCTCGTGCGCCGAGGCGTTTCAGCCGACGTCCTGACGGGTTCGGGTCTCGCCTTCGCGGCGCTGACCGCGTGGTCGATCGGCGTCGGGTACCACTATCTCGCAATCGTACTGTTGGCCCTGACGGGCTTTCACGACATGCTCGACGGAGCCGTGGCCAAGGCCTCGCACCGGGCGAGTCAGCGGGGGAGTTTCTTTGACTCGGTCATCGACCGAGTGTCCGACGCGCTGCTGATGGGCGGGGTCGCCTACTACCTGACCGCCCACGGTCGCGGCCAGCTCGTGTTGCTGCCGTTCGCGATCATGACCACGACGTTCCTGATCTCCTATCAGCGCTCCAAGGCCGAAAGCCTGGGTCTATCGGCCAAGGGCGGGCTCATGGAGCGCGCCGAACGGATGATCCTGTTGGGCGTGGCGCTGCTGGCGACCCCGATCTTCGTCCCGGTCCTGTGGCTGATGCTGGTCCTGACCGCCATGACCGCCGGCGGTCGGTTCCTGCGGGTCTGGCGGGTCGCCGCGCGACCCGAGCCGCTGCACCGTCCCGTCACCCGTCCGCACCGCAACGTCGGTCGAACGAGGCGGGCGCTGACTCGCGCGTCGCGTCATTGACCGTGGCCGGGCGGGTCCGCGTCGCGGTCTTCCGATCCCTGGGCGCCCTGATCGAGCGAGTACCTGAATCGGTGGCGGTAGCGGTAGCGCGACGGATCAGTCGGTCGCTACGCGTGAAGGACGCCCGACGCAACCTCGCGCTCAACCTCGCGCACGCTCTCGGCGGGACACCCGCGGCACGAGAACCGCTCATCGAACGCTTCGTCGATCGCGCCATGGCGAGCTACGGGCAGTACTGGGCGGAGAGCGCGAAGCTGGCGGCGCTGTCGGGTTCGACGATCTCGGACCGGTTCCAGATCGCCGAGGGTCGTGGCTACCTCGACGCGGCCCACGACGCCGGCGCCGGCGTGGTCGTGGCGCTGCCCCACATGGGGAGCTGGGAGTGGGGTGGCGCGTTCCTGGCCCAGATCGGCATGCCGATGACCGCCGTCGCCGAAGCGCTCGAGCCACCCGCCTTGTTCGACTGGTTCAAGGCGAAACGTGAGCGCATCGGTATCACGATCGAGCCACTCGACGCCCACGCGGGCACGGTTCTCCTCGAGACGCTCAGGCGTGGTGGCGTGGTCGGTCTGCTGTGTGATCGCGACCTGGTGGGCAACGGGATCCCCGTCGACTTCTTCGGCGAGCGGGTGACGCTGCCGGCGGGTCCGGCGACGTTGGCGCTTCGAACCGGTGCCGCCCTGGTCGCCGCGGCCTGCTACGCGGGTCCCGGTCGTGACCACTTCGCGGTCATCACGCCGCCGATCCCCGCCAAGCGTCTCGGACGACTGCGCGACGACGTCGCGCGAGTCACTCAAGCGATCGCCCATGAACTCGAGAACTTGATCAGTCGCGCCCCCGAGCAGTGGCACGTGCTCCAGCCTCGATTCGATCCCCAGTGACGCCCCGGCGGGTCGTGCTCGTGTGTCCCTACGCGCTGAGCGTCTTCGGCGGGGTGCAGGAACAGGCGCTCGCGATGAGCCGTGAACTTCACCGGCGTGACTACGAGGTCGACCTGGTCGCCCCGGATTGCACGGATCGGCGCGACTACGACACCCCCGCGAGGGTGCACCGCTTCGGTCACGTCGTGTCGATGCCCGCCAACGGGTCGCGCGCGCCGATCACCCTCTCGGTGCTGGCTGGTCGTCAGGTGGCCGCGCTCGTCGCGCGTCGGGCGCCCTACGTCGTGCACTACCACGAACCCTTCGCGCCGGTTCTGGGCTGGTCGGCGCTACGCGCGCACGCGGCCGCGGCGCTCGGCACCCTGCATCGAAGCGGCGAGGGTCCGGCGACGACGCTCACGGGCCCGCTGCTGCGAAGCCTCGCGCGTCGCCTCGACGCGAGCGTGGCCGTGAGCCCCGCGGCCGCTGCCACGATGGGCAGGGCGGCTGGACTCGAGCCCGAGGTGCTGTTCAACGGCTTCGAGATGGATCGATTCGTCGAGTTCGCCCGCGTCGAGCCCCCGGTGATCACGGTCCTCGTCGTCGGTCGCCTCGAGGAGCGTAAGGGCGTCGAGTTCGCGATTCGGGCGATCGGAAGTCACAACGCGAGCGGTGCGGTGCCGTGGCGCCTCGTCGTGCTCGGCGACGGACCCGAGCGCGCGCGACTCGAGACGTTGGCGCTCGGCCTTAACTGTGAGTTCCTCGGTGCGCCGAGCGACGAGCAGAAGCGTCAATGGCTACGACGAGCGTCGGTGGTCGTCGCACCGTCGCTGCGCGGCGAGAGTTTCGGACTGGTGCTGCTCGAGGCGATGGCGAGCGAGGTACCACTGGTGGCGAGCGATATCGAGGGTTACCGGGAGGCCGCGGGCGGCCACGCGGTGCTCGTGGCGCCGGGCGACGCCACCGCACTGGAGCTGGGCATTGCGCGGGCGCTCGAGCGCGGCGCTGACGCGGTGCGAAACGCGCGAGACCACGCTGCGGCGTGGTCGATGGGTCGGTTGATGGACGACTACGAGCGCCGCTACGAACTGGCTCGCCGCCGCTTCGAGGGCGCACGGTAGCCTGGGACAATGGCCACGAAGCAAAAGTCCCGCAACCGGCGTCCCTCGACGCGTGATCGGGGACCGCGCTACGTCGAGCCCGTGCTGGATCCCAACTGGCAGAGCCCCTACGTTCCCTCCGCCGAGGAGCGCGAATCGAACAGTGCCGCCGTTCGCCGCTACGGCTGGCGCCGACGGATTCCGGCGACCATCGCGGTCGCCGTGCTCGTCGTAGCACTCGTGGTCGGGGTGGTCGTGTCGATCTGGCTGGCGGTACTCGGCGTCGTGATCGGCGCCCTCTACGGCTGGGACCTCTACCGCTCCTTTGATCGTTTGGAACGACTCGGCACCGGCGCGGGCGAGAACGTCGCGCAGCTGATCACCGAGGGGGGAAGCGCCCACGACCGTCAGCGACTCGCTATCGTCGTGGACCGCCTGTGCGCGACCTTCGGCGTCGACGGCCTCACGGCCCTGATCATCGAAGACGGGGGCTACAACGCGACGCTGATGCGTCGCGACGGCGGTCTCGTGTTGTACGTGACGAGCGCATTGTTGCGCGACTTCGAACTCATCGAGTTAGAGGGCGTCGTCGCCCACTGCCTCGCTCGCCAGCGTCTGGGTTTGCTCGAGCGCCAGTGCATCGCCGCCTCGGTCTCCCTGGAGGAGGCCGCTCGACGGAGCCTCGCCGGTGTCGGGCAGTGCTACCGGGCCGACGAGGTCGCGGCCGCGGCGATCCGCTACCCGTTGGGTCTGGCGAGTGCGCTGCGCCGCTGCGCCGATCAGGGGGTACTCGAGGGCTCGTACTTCGCCTCGCCGGCCTTTTCGCTCACGCGGTGGTCGTGGTTCAACCCCTTCGCCGATCGCGCCGAGACGGATCTGGGCGACCTCGACGATCCCCGACTGCGATCGTTGGCCCTCGAAGAGTGGTAAGGACGCCCGGTAGGCTGGGGGCATGACACTTACATCTGACAGTTCGGTCGTCGGTTCAGCTCGCGTCAAGCGGGGTTTGGCGGACATGCTGCGCGGCGGGGTGATCATGGACGTGGTCAATCCCGAGCAGGCCAAGGTCGCCGAGGACGCGGGAGCGGTCGCGGTCATGGCCCTGGAACGCGTGCCCTCGGACATCCGTCGTGACGGTGGCGTCGCGCGGATGAGCGACCCGCAGATGATCCAGGAGATTCAGGCCACCGTCACGATCCCGGTGATGGCCAAGGCCCGCATCGGCCACTTCGCCGAGGCCCAGATCCTCCAGGCCCTCGACGTGGACTACATCGACGAATCTGAGGTACTCACCCCAGCCGACGAGGACAACCACATCGACAAGTGGGGATTCACGGTGCCCTTCGTCTGTGGCGCGACCAACCTCGGCGAAGCGCTGCGGCGCATTGGCGAGGGCGCGTGCCTCATTCGCTCCAAGGGCGAAGCGGGAACGGGCAACGTGGTAGAGGCCGTGCGCCACCTGCGGACGATCAACGCCCAGATGCGTCGACTCGCCTCGGCCGACGAAGCCGAGCTCTACCGACTCGCCAAGGACCTGCAGGCGCCGTTGCCGCTCGTGCTCGAGGTTGCCCAGACGGGCGCCCTCCCGGTGCCCATGTTCTGCGCGGGTGGGATCTCCACACCGGCTGACGCGTCGCTCGTGATGCAGCTCGGCGCCCAGGCGGTTTTCGTGGGTTCGGGAATCTTCAAGAGCGAGGACCCCGATCGGATGGCCCGCGCAATCGTGGAGGCCGCGACCCACTACCAGGACGCCTCGGTCGTCGCCAAGGTTTCCACGGGCCTCGGTGCGGCGATGCGCGGCTTCGAGATGGCCTCGCTCGAGCAGCGCCTGGCCGAACGCGGGTGGTAGCGGCACCCATCGGTGTTCTCGCGCTGCAGGGTGACGTGCGCGAGCACGTCGCGGTACTGGCCGGTCTCGGGGTCGAGGTCGTCGCGGTTCGCACCACGCAGCAGTTGAGCGACGTCGCGGGTCTCGTGATCCCCGGCGGTGAGTCGACGACGATCGCGCGTCTGCTCGAGACCTCGGGCATGCGGAACCTGCTCGCCGAGCGGCTCCGTGATGGACTGCCGGTGCTCGGCACGTGCGCCGGACTGATCTTGTTGAGCCAGTCCATCGTCGACGGGCGCGACGATCAGTGGAGCTTTGGCACCATCGAGGTTGACGTGCGCCGAAACGGGTTCGGGCGCCAGATCGCGAGCTTCGAGACCACGATCCAGGTCGACGGCGTCGGCGCGGTGCCCGGGGTATTCATCCGGGCACCGAAAATCGAATCGTGGTCGGCGAAGGTTTCGGTGCTCGCAACCCACGACCACGGCACGGGGCCGACCCCGGTGCTCGTGCGCCAAGACGCCGCGTGGGGCTGTTCGTTCCACCCCGAACTGACCGACAGCAGCGCCATCCACGAACTATTCCTCGCGTCGGTGTAGGCCGGCCGCCGAGCCCGATTGACTCGGACTTCGCTGGTTCTCCGATAGCATTGCAACGCCCAACGGGGCAGGAGGAACTATGTCCGGCCATTCGAAGTGGGCGACGACCAAACACCGCAAGGGCGCCAAGGACAGCGCCCGCGCCAAAGTCTTCGCCAAGTTGATCCGTCAGGTCGAGGTCGCAGCGCGCGAAGGCGGTGGCGACGCGTCGGCCAACGCGAGCCTGCGCACGATGTACCAGAAGGCTCGAGAGGCGTCGGTGCCGATCGACACCATCGAGCGGGCGATCAAGCGCGGGACCGGCGAGTTGGAGGGAGCCCGCTACGAAGCGGTCACCTACGAGGGCTACGCACCCGGTGGCATCGCGGTAATCGTCGAGACCCTCACCGACAACCGCAACCGCACGAGTGCCGAGATCAAGCACCTGTTCTCGAAGAACGGTGGATCGATCGCCGAGCCCGGCGCGGTTTCGTGGCAGTTCGATCGAAAGGGCATCATCGAGGTCAAGGGCGCCGTCGACGAGGACCAGATGCTCGAGTGGGTCCTCGAAGCCGGTGGCGAGAACTTCACGACCTCGGCCGAGGTGACGACCGTGATCACCGAGCCCCACGACGTGGGCCGGGTTCGCGACGCACTCGAGGGCTTCGGCTTGACGATTTCGAGCGCCGATCTGACCCTGGTGCCCCAGACGATGATTGAGGTCGCCGAGGAGTCCGAGGCGAAGAAGATCCTGCGCCTCGTGGACGCCATCGATGACCACGACGACGTCCAGAACGTGTACGCGAACTTCGACATCCCCGACGAGATCCTGGCGAGTTTCGAGGAATAACCGCGCGAGCGGTTCCGCGTTCGCGAGCGTCGGGTCGATACAATCGAACATATGTTCGTATTAGGAATCGACCCGGGTCTGACCCGTTGTGGATTTGGACTCGTGGAAGGGTCGCTGCGTGGGCCCGAGACGTTCCGCGCCGTTCGCGCCGGCGTCATCGAGACCAAGGCCACCGATCCGGTCGAGCGACGACTCGCCCAGCTACTGGTCGAGCTGACGTCGCTCCTTGACGAGGTGAACCCGGACGCCGTCGCCGTCGAGCGGGTGTTCTTTCAGCGCAATGCTCGGACCGCGATCCCCGTGGCTCAGGCCAGTGGGGTGGCGGTCGCGCTCGCCGGTGCTCGCAACCTCGAGGTCCGCCAGTTCACCGCCCAAGAGGCGAAGCTCGCGGTGACCGGCTACGGCGGCGCGGACAAGGCCCAGGTTCAAGGCATGGTCGCGCGACTGTGCGCGCTGCGCGCCGTGCCCCAACCGGCCGACGCCGCGGACGCGATGGCGCTCGCGATCACCTACTTCACGACCTGTCGCACCGAGGTCCGTTTGAGCGGGGCCGCGTCGTGATCGGTTACCTCAGCGGTCGGGTGCTCGCGACTCTCCCGTCGGGGGCGACCATCGTTGACGTGAACGGCGTCGGGTACGAGGTCCACGTCGCCTCGGGCGAGCCGCCCGGCGTCGACAGTTCGGTGGATCTGGCGGTCTACACGGTGGTTCGCGCGGACGCCATCGTGCTCTACGGCTTTGAGACCTTTGAGGAGCGGGCGTTCTTTTCCCAGCTGCTCGCCACCCCGGGCGTCGGGCCATCGACCGCCCTCGCGGCGCTTCGCACGATGCCGATGGCCGCACTCGCCGAGGCCATCGAGTCCGGTGATCACAAGACCGTCGCCTCGATCCCGGGCATTGGGACCAAGACCGCGAATCGGATCGTGCTCGAGCTGCACGGCAAAGTCGCCGTCGACGCCGGCGAGGTGGTGCCGGCGGGCGCCGTTCCCGGCGCCATCGAGGAGGCGCTGCGCCGACTCGGGTACGGGACCGCAGAGATCCGCGAGCTTCACGCCATCGAACTGCCCGACGACGAGAGCGCGGCGCTGCGCGTTGCGCTCGGTTACCTGGGGCGCGCGTGAGTCGCCGCGAGATCGACTTGGGAAGTGAGCCCCTCGTCAGCAGTGGCGCCGACGAGCCCGAACGACGCAGCGAGGCGTCGCTGCGTCCGACGTCGCTGCGGGGCTTCGTCGGTCAGCGCGACCTCGTCGGGCACCTCGAGATCGTGCTCGGCTCGGCGCGCTCGCGCGGCCAGGTCGTCGATCACATCCTGCTCGCCGGTCCACCGGGACTCGGCAAGACCTCGCTCGCCTCGATCGTGGCCAACGAGATGGGATCGGGTCTGCGAATCACCTCGGGGCCGGTGCTAACGCGCCCGGGTGACCTCGCGGCGTTGATGACCGATCTGCACGACGGTGACGTGTTGTTCATCGATGAGATCCACCGGCTGAACCGAACGGTCGAAGAGGTGCTGTACCCGGCGATGGAGGACCGGCGCCTGGACGTCCTGATCGGCCGCGGACCCTCGGCGCGGACGATCCGACTCGACCTGCCCAACTTCACACTGATCGGCGCCACGACACGCACCGGACTCGTGGCGGCCCCGCTGCGGGATCGATTCGGTTTCGTCGGCCAGCTCGACCTCTACGACGACGCCGAGCTGACCACGATCGTCGAGCGCTCGGCGGGACTGCTCGCCATCGAGATCAGCACCGAGGCCGCGCTCGCGATTGCCTCGCGCAGCCGCGGGACGCCCAGGATTGCGAACCGACTGCTCCGGCGGGTCCGCGACTTCGCGGCGGTAAACCACCTCGTGACGATCGACGCGGGGGTGGCGGTCGAGGCGCTGACGCTGTTCGGCATCGACGACCTGGGACTGGACAAGATCGACCGGCGGATTCTCGGACTGCTCTGTCGCCAGTTCAGCGCTCAGCCGGTGGGTCTGGTGACCCTGAGCCACGCCTGTGGCGAGGAGACCCTGACCATTGAGGACGCCTACGAGCCGTATCTTTTGCGCGCGGGACTGCTCATCCGTACCCCGCGGGGTCGCCTGGCGACGGACCGGGCCTACGCGCACCTGGGTCTTCGCGCACCCGGCGGCGGAATGGTCTAGGTATCAGCCCAGCGTGGGCTAGGGTTTCTGGGGTCTAGTTCCGGAGGAAAGCCACATGTTTGCAGCTTCGAGCGGCGGCTCGTCGATTTTGATTATCTACTTGGTGGTCTTCGGGGCGCTGTATTTCTTCTACCTCCGTCCACGCAACAAGAAGCAGAAGCAGGCCCGACTGGCCGCTCGTAAGGTGGAAGTGGGCGAGCGCGCCCAGACGATCGGCGGCTTCGTCGGTACGGTCGTGCGCAGCGACGCTGACATCATCGTGCTGCGCAGCGCGAGCGGGATCGAACTCGAGTTCGTGCCTTCGGCCATCGCGCGCCGCTTCGATCCGGCTCCCGTCGTGAGTGACGAGCCGACCGCCGAAGGCGACGAGCAGTAATGGCGGGGACCGTCGGTTCTCGCCGGTCCCTGATCGTCAGCCTGCTGCTGACGATCGTGGTCGCCTTCGGTGCACTGATTACCACCCTGTCCTTCGGGTGGGGACCCAAGTTGGGCCTCGACCTGGCGGGCGGGCTGTCGGTCGTCTATAAGCCGGCCACCGCGACCTCGACGGCGAACATGCAAGAGGTCGTCACGATCCTCAACAACCGGGTGAACGGACTTGGCGTGTCGGGCGCCACGGTGAACCTCCAGGGTAAGGACGTCGTCGTCAGCGTGCCCGGGGTGACCGACGCCCGCACGGTCCTCGCGACCGTCGGACAGACCGCTCAGCTGCTGTTCCGTCCGGTCCTCTGCGAGACCGGCCCGGCGTCCAAGCACGCCAAGGTCGTCAAGACCGTTCCCAAGTGTGGCGCGAACTATCTCATGACGGCGGCCAACCTGGCCGTCAACACCTCCACCCAGGCGCCGACTAACAACATCGGTCTGGACCCCCAGTACACGAACATCGCCTCGACGTCACCCCAGAGTGACAACAAGAACCAGATGGTGATCCTGCCGACCCTGGGTTCGAACAGCGTTCGCTACGTACTCGGGCCGGCTGAACTCACCGGTCAGGCCGTCAAGACCGCCCTCGCCCAGCAAGACCAGGTGGGCGCGTGGGTCGTCAACTACTCGCTCACCAGTGCGGGCAGTCCCGCGTGGGACCGGGTGGCCCAGGCCAACTTCCACGCCGAACTCGCCATCGAACTCGACGGGGTCGTGCAGTCGGCGCCCCTCATCCAGCCGGGCCAGGCGAGCTTCAGCTCCTTTAACGGCCAGGGTCAGATCTCGGGTTCCTTCACCGAGTCCTCGGCGAAGAACCTGGCCCTCGCGATGCAGTTCGGCGCACTGCCGGTGCGTCTCATCGCCCAAAACACCGTGACCGTCTCACCGACGCTTGGCCATAGCGCACTCGTCGCGGGTCTCGGCGCGGGACTCGTGGGCTTGGGCCTTGTGTTGCTCTACACCATCGTCTACTACCGACTGCTGGGTCTCGTGATCGTGCTCGGACTCGGGGTCACCGGCGCGTTGCTGTGGGCGATCATCTCCGCGCTCGGACACACGGCCTTCGCGCCCAGCTTCACGTTGGCTGGTGTCACCGGATTAATTGTGTCCATCGGTATCACGGTCGACAGTTATATCGTGTACTTCGAACGATTAAAAGACGAGGCCCGAGCCGGCCGGTCGATTCGCACCTCGGTGGACCGGGGATTCCGCTCGGCGTGGCGCACGGTGCTCGCGGCGGACACGGTCAGTCTGCTCGCCGCGGTATTGCTCTACCTGATCGCCGTCGGTGACGTGCGCGGGTTCGCGTTCTTCCTCGGTCTCTCGACCCTGCTCGACATCGGCATCACGTGGTACTTCACGCGTCCGCTCGTGATCCTGCTGGGTCGGCGCAGCACCGACCAGACGAGCGCGTTGTCGATGGCGGCCGGACTCGCAATGGGAGCGACCAATGAGTAGCGCGACAGTAACGACGCCGACGCCGGGACGCCTGGGCCGGATCTATCGGGGCCTGACGAAGTTCGACTTCGTCGGACGGCGCAAGATCTGGTTCAGCGTCTCCATCGCGATCATCGTGCTCGGTATCGCCTCGCTGTCGATCCGGGGATTCAACCTCGGAATCGACTTCAAGGGTGGCAGTTCGTGGGAGGTCCTCGCGCCCAACACGTCGATCAGCGCGGTGACTTCGGCGGTGGAACACGCCGGACTCTCCCAACCGGTCGTCGAGAAGTTGGGCGCCGACACCTATCAGGTGTCCGCCGACATCAACGCACTGTCGAGCACCCAGCAGAACGACCTCACCAACAAGGTGATCAACGCGATGGCGAAGATCGCCAACGTGAACGCGAATCAGGTCTCCACGAGCACCGTGGGCCCGACCTGGGGTAGTCAGATCACCCGACGGGCCCTCGAGGCGCTGCTGGTGTTCTTCATCGCCGTCATCATCTACATCAGTGCGCGCTTCGAGCCCAAGATGGCCGTCGCGGCCTTCGTCGCGATGGTCCACGACCTCTTGATCACGATCGGGGTGTACTCGCTCTTCGGCTTTCAGATCACGCCGGACACCGTCATCGCGGTGCTGACGATCCTCGGCTACTCGCTCTATGACACGGTGGTGGTCTTTGACCGCGTGCGGGACAATACCGGCTCGGTGCTGAAGGGGGGCGAACTCACCTACAGCGACATGGTGAACCTCTCGATGAACCAGACCCTGGCGCGCTCGATCAACACCTCGCTCGTGGCGATCCTGCCGGTGCTGTCGGTGCTGATCGTGGGTGCGTACATCCTCGGCGCGACGACGCTGCAGAACTACGGACTCGCCCTCACCGTCGGCCTGATCAGTGGTGCCTACTCGTCGATCTTCATCGCGAGTCCGCTGCTCGCGATCTTGAAGGAGCGAGAGACGCGCTACGTCGACCTCGCGGCGCGAGTCATGTCCCGCTCGGACCACCACACGTTCAGTCCCGCCGAGGCCGCGAGGCTGTCCAACGACGGCACCCAGCGCACGTCGCGCGCGGCGAGCGCGACCAAGTCCGCGGGGGTTCAGGCCCGCGCTCGCAAGCAGAAACGGCGGTAGTCGACCGGTAGGCTGACCCCATGGTGAGCTTGACGTCACGACTGCCGACGGACGCGGCGCTGGTCAGTTCCGTCGACCGCATCGTCACGCGGTTTCGCGAGCACCACGTCGACGGCGACATCGAGATCATCCGCCGGGCGGGGCTGGCGGCCATCGCCGCCCACGAGGGCCAGTTGCGCCGCACCGGCGAGCCCTACGTGACCCACCCGATCGCGGTGGCGGGTATCGTCGCCGACCTCGGCCTGGACGCGCCGACGATCGCGGCCGCGCTCTTGCACGACGCCGTCGAGGACACCGGGATGACCACGAGCTGGTTGGCTCGCGAGTTCGGCGAGCAGGTCGCAGCGGTCGTGGACGGCGTGACGAAGCTCGATCGTCTCGAGTTCGACTCCAAAGAGGCCCAGCAGGCCGCCACGATTCGCAAGATGTTCATCGCGATGGCCCGGGACTGGCGGGTCCTGATCATCAAGTTGGCCGACCGTCTGCACAACATGCGCACGATCTCGGTCATGCCCATGCACCGCCAGCGGGCGATCGCCCAGGAGACCCTCGACGTCTACGCGCCGCTCGCGCACCGACTCGGCGTCCAGCAGGTCAAGTGGCAGTTAGAGGACCTCAGCTTCGCCACCCTGCACCCGAAGCGCTACGCCGAGATCGAGCAGATGGTCGCCGCGCGTCAGCCCGAGCGCGAGGCCTACCTGCACGAGGTGATGGACGCGCTGCTCGCCAAGGTCGAGGGCTTCAACATCCGCGCGGAGGTTCGCGGACGTCCAAAACACCTCTGGAGCATCTACGAGAAGATGGTGGTCGGCGGCAAGGAGTTCGACGAGATTTTCGACCTGGTCGGACTGCGGGTCATCGTCGAGGAGGAACGAGACTGCTGGGCGGTGCTCGGGGCGATCCACGCGCTCTGGTCGCCCGTACAGGGTCGCTTCAAGGACTACATCAACTCGCCGAAGTTCAACCTGTACCAGTCGCTGCACACGACGGTGATCGGTCCGCGGGGCAAGTCCGTCGAGGTCCAGGTCCGTACCCAAGAGATGCACCGGCGCGCCGAGTTCGGCATCGCGGCGCACTGGGGCTACAAGGAGGGCGCCTCCACCAAGGAGATCGCCTGGATGCAGCGCCTGGCCGACGTCGAGCAGGAAGAGGACGACCCGATCGCCTTCCTCGAGGCGCTCAAACTCGACCTCGGCAACGACGAGGTCTACGTCTTTACCCCGAAGGGTCGCGTGATCGCCCTGGTGGAGGGGGCGACGCCCATCGACTTCGCCTACGCGGTGCACACCGAGGTCGGCCACCACTGCGTGGGCGCGAAGGTCAACGGGCGCCTGGTGCCCCTGGACACGGTGTTGCACTCGGCCGACGTCGTGGAGATCGTGACGAGCAAGCACCAGTCCGCGGGACCATCGCGGGACTGGCTGAAGATCGCCAAGTCCTCGCGCGCCAAGTCCAAGATCCGACAGTGGTTCCAGCGCGAGCGACGCGAGGACGCGATCGAGGGCGGACGCGAGGAGTTGACCAAGGCGCTGCGCCGCGAGGGACTGCCGATCGCGACGTCGCTCGCCTCGAGCGCCCTGGACGCGGTCATCAGCTCGCTCAACCTCGAAGACCTGGACGCCTTGTTCATGTCGATCGACAGCGGTCAGATCTCCGCGCTCGCGGTCGTGCAGCGACTCGAGCGCGAACTGCACGGGGGTGACGCCGAACAGCTCCCCACGACGGTCACCAAGATGCCGCGCAACAATCGCTCGGCGCGGCGCACGGCGGGGGTCTACGTCGAGGGCCTCGACGACGTGATGATCCACCTCGCGCGCTGCTGCTCACCGGTGCCCGGTGACGCCATCATGGGCTTCATCACCCAGGGTCGGGGCGTGTCGGTGCACCGCGACGACTGCTCCAACGCCGTCGCGCTGGCGCACCGCCTGGGGGAGCGGATCATCGACGTCGAGTGGGACGGCTCGGTCGGCGGTCAGTACCGCGCGGTGCTCGAGGTGCTCGCCTTTGACCGGTCACGTTTGCTGCTCGACGTCTCCAAGGTCGTCGCCGAGTATCACCTCAACATCATCTCGAGCAGTTCCACGACGTCGGGCGCGCGAATCGTTCGCATGGTCTTTGACGTCGAGCTGGTCGACCCGACGCACCTCTCGAGTCTGCTCAGCGCGCTGAAGGCGGTCGACGGGGTCTTTGACGCCTTTCGCCAGATCCCCGGACAGAATAAAGGAACATGAACGAGTCGCCCGCGCAGTTCCGTGCCCCGGTGGGCACCCACGACGTCCTCGCACCGCAGTCCGCGCTCTGGGAGGGCCTGATCGGGACCTTCGCGACCCTGGCGTACCGCTACGGTTTCTCGCTCGTGCTCACGCCGCTCTTCGAGGACGTCGGGGTGTTCAACCGCGGCATCGGCGAGATGAGCGAGGTCGCCACCAAGGAGATGTACGTCTTCACCGACCGGGGCAACCGAACCCTCGCGCTTCGCCCCGAGGGAACCGCGTCGGTGGTGCGCGCCTTCGTCCAGCACCAGCCACCGACGCCCTGGAAGGCGTGGTACGTCACCCCGGCCTTTCGCTACGAACGACCCCAGGCGGGGCGGTATCGCCAGCACCACCAGCTGGGCGTCGAGGTGCTCGGCACCGACGACCCCGCGGTCGACGTCGAGGTCATCGCGCTCGCCTGGCGCTTCTACGAGGCGATCGGCCTCAAGCGGGTCCGACTCCTGATCAACTCGATGGGCCACGACGAGTGCCGGGGACGCTACGTCGAGTTGCTCGTCGCGCACCTGGCGGCCAACGAGTCCTCGCTCTGTGACGAGCACCGCGAGACGTGGTCGGCGAACCCGCTGCGGGTACTCGACTGCAAGCGAGCCGAGTGCCGTGACGTGACTGAGCGCGGACCGATGCTGCCCGATCACCTCTGTGACGACTGTCGGCTGCACTTCGAACGGGTCGTCGATGGTCTGGGTCGACTCGGGATCGAGTCGACGCTCGCCCCGCGATTGGTTCGGGGCTTCGATTACTACACCCGCACGACCTTCGAGTTCGTCGCCGACGCCCTCGACGGTGCGCAGAACGCGATCGGAGGCGGTGGGCGCTACGACAAGCTGGCCGAGCAGTTGGGTGGTCCCGCGACGAGCGGTATCGGATTCGGCAGCGGCGTCGAACGCCTCCTGCTCGCGCGCGACGCCGAGGGAGCCGAGGCGACGCTGCTCAATCGAGCGCCGGACGTCTTCGTCGTGGACACCACGGGCACCGACGTCGCGACGGTCTACGCCGACCAGCTGCGCCGGGCCGGCCTCGCCGTCCAACGCGCCTACGACCAGCGCTCGATGAAGGCCCAGATGAAGGTCGCCGACCGTTCCGGGGCCCGCTTCGCGGTGCTCGTGGGGCCCGCGGAGCTGGCCGACGCCCAGGTTACGATTAGGGACCTGCGTAGCGGGGACCATGCCCAGACCCAGCGCAGCGTGGCGCACGACGAGCTCGTGGCGACCATGCTCGATCTAGTGAAGAAGTGAACATGACAGTGACCGGTAGTGAAGCCACGAGTATGCGTGACGCCCTGTGCGCCTCGGTCGACGAGTCGATGATCGGCTCGCGGGTCACCGTGTGCGGGTGGGTCGCCAAACGGCGCGAACACGGCGAACACCTGGCCTTCGTTGACGTGCGCGACCGATCGGGCGTGGTCCAGGCCGTCGTTGAGGGGTCCGTCGACGTGCGCAGCGAGTACGTCGTTCGCGTCACGGGTACGGTGACGCGCCGTCCCGAGGGGACCGCCAACGAGCGTCTCGCGACCGGCCAGGTCGAATTGAGCGAGTGCGTCGTCGAGATCCTCTCGGCGGCCGAGCCGCCGCCGTTCCAACTCGACGACCGCGCGGCGATCGACGAGCAGGTACGCCTGCGGTTCCGGTTCCTTGACCTTCGACGCGACGCGATGCAGCGCAACCTGCGGCTTCGCGCGACCGTGAACCGCGCGCTGCGCCTCGCCATGGACGACCAGGGATTCTGCGAGGTCGAGACGCCGTTGCTGTGGGCCCCGACCCCCGAGGGCGCCCGGGAGTTCGTGGTTCCCTCTCGACTGCACCCCGGGGAGTTCTACGTCCTGCCCCAGAGTCCCCAGATCGCCAAACAGCTGCTCATGGTCGGCGGTTTTGACCGGTACTACCAGATCGCGCGCTGCCTGCGCGACGAGGACCTGCGCGCGGACCGCCAGTTCGAGTTCACCCAGCTCGACATCGAGGCGAGCTTCGTGACCCAAGAGGACATCATGGGCTTCGTCTCGCGCGCGGTGCTCGACGCGGCCGAAGTGGCCACGGGCGTGCGCCCGTCCACGATCGACTCGATGACCTGGGCCGAGGCGCTCGATTGCTACGGTACCGACAAGCCCGACCTGCGCTTCGCGATGACCCTGCAGGACCTCTCCGCGGCCTTCGCCGCGACGTCGGTCAAGGCCTTCGCGGCGCCGACGGTCAAGGCGATCCGCGTGGCCGGCGGGGCCTCGTTCACGCGCAGCCGTCTCGACCAGCTCACCGAACAGGCGAAGTCTCTCGGGGCCAAGGGACTCGCCTGGTTCCGCGTGAACGCCGGTGAACTGGACTCGCCACTGGACCGATTCCTCGCAGAGGACGAGCGCGCCGCGATCAGGGCCGTTGACGACGCGCGCGAGGGAGACCTCGTGCTGGTCGTCGCCGACGAGCACGACCTCGCCTGTCGGGTGCTCGGTGCGCTGCGCGTCGCGATCGGCGCGCCGCCCGTGAGCGAGGGTCCGCACCGCTACCTCTGGGTCACCGACTTCCCGATGTTCGAGGGCGTGGACGACGACGGCAACCTCATGGCGGCCCACCACCCCTTCACGATGCCCCACGCCGACGACCTGGCCCTGATCGAGACCGACCCGCTGCGCGTGCGCTCCCAGGCCTACGACCTGGTGCTAAATGGCTGGGAGCTCGGCAGCGGTTCGGTGCGTATCCACCGCGCCGACGTCCAGTCGCGGATCTTCAGCGCGCTCGGCATCTCCGACGAGGAGGCGGCGAGCCGCTTCGGATTCCTGCTCGGCGCCTTCAAGTACGGGGCGCCCCCGCACGCCGGCTTCGCCTTCGGCATCGACCGACTGGTAGCGATCTTCGCCGGTGAGGAGAACATCCGCGAGGTGATCGCCTACCCCAAGACCCAGTCGGGGGCCGACCTGATGACCGGGGCGCCCAAGGCGATCGCCGACCGTCAGCTGCGCGACCTCCACCTGCGTCCGGTGCCGAAGGGTTCGTGACGTCGCTCTTCGACGACGCCGCGAACGAGCGCCGCGGGCGCTCGGCGCCACTCGCGGAGTTGTTGCGGCCGCACTCGCTCGATGAGGTCGTCGGTCAGGCGCACCTGGTGGGCGCGAACGGGCCGATCCGCGCGATGGTGGCGGCCCGGCGCCTGACGTCGATGATCCTCTGGGGGCCCGCGGGCACCGGCAAGACCACGATCGCGCGCCTGGCGGCAATCGGGGCGGGCTACGAGATGGAGAGCCTGTCCGCGGTCACGAGCGGCGTGCGCGACGTGCGCGAGGCCCTCGAGCGGGCCCGCGCGCGACTCGGCGAACACGACCGTTCGACGGTCTTGTTCATCGACGAGGTGCACCGATTCAACAAGGCCCAGCAGGACCTGCTGCTGCCGGCGACCGAAGTGGGCGACGTCGTCTTGATCGGGGCGACGACGGAGAATCCGTACTTCGAGGTGAACGCCGCCCTGCTGAGTCGTTCGACCCTGTGGCGCCTGGTGCGCCTGGGCGTCAGTGACCTGCGGGTCCTCGTGGAGCGCGGCGCGCAGCTGCGCGGGGTGCGCGTGAGCGAGGCGGCCGCTGATGCGCTCGTCGAGTCGGGCGACGGCGACGCGCGCAGCGTCCTGACCACGCTCGACACGGCGGCGGTGCTGGCCGCGTCCGAGGGAGACGCGATCGAGGTCGGCCACGTGGTGCGCGCGCGCGACGGACGGGTGTACCACCAGTCGCGCGATACCCACTACGACCAGGTCAGCGCGTTGATCAAGTCGATCCGCGGATCCGACCCCGACGCGGCCCTGTACTGGCTCATCACCCTGCTCGAGAGCGGCGAGAGCGCGCGATTCATCGCCCGACGCCTCGTGATCCTCGCGAGTGAGGACGTGGGTCTCGCCGATCCCCGGGCGCTGTGGACGGCCCAGGCCGGTGCGAGCGCGATCGAACTCGTCGGCCTGCCCGAGGCGCGTCTCACCCTCGCGCACGTGACCATCGCGCTCGCGCTCGCGCCCAAGAGCAACAGCGTCACCCGGGCGCTCGCGCGCGCGACCGAGGCGGTTCGCCGCGGTGGCGCCGACGTGCCCGACCACTTGCGCGACGCGCACTACGCGGGTAGCGCCCGTGAGGGCTTCGGCGTCGAGTACCGCTACCCCCACGACGACCCCTCGGGGTGGGTCGACCAGCAGTATCTGCCCGATCCCCTGGTCGGGGTGACCTTCTTTGACCCTTCGCCCCACGGTGAGGAGTCGGCGACGGTGCGTGACTGGCGGGCTCGCTCACGGCTTCGGGACCCGGGATCGACGGGTGCCCCAGTAGAGTAAGGGCCGTGGAAGCCGCCGAACTCCGATCTATTTTTCTGTCTTATTTCGCTGACCGGAACCACACCGTGGTGCCGTCGGCGAGTCTGATCCCACACGACCCGTCACTGTTGTTCACCATCGCCGGGATGGTCCCCTTCAAGCCGTACTTCCTCGAAGAGGAGACCCCGCCCTACGACCGGGCCGTCTCGATCCAGAAGTGCTTCCGGGCCCCGGACATCGACATCATCGGCACGACCCAGCGCCACCTGACCTTCTTTGAGATGATGGGCAACTTCTCCTTCGGGGACTACTTCAAGGACCGGGCGATCGAGTTCGCGTGGGGCTTGATCACCGAGGGTTTCGGGCTCGACCCGGACCGGCTCTGGGTGACGGTGCACCTGTCAGACGACGAGGCCGAGGCGATCTGGCGCGACGTCATCGGCGTGCGACCCGAGCGGATCCAGCGCCTCGACGAGGACAACTTCTGGGGGATGGGCGACTCGGGTCCGTGCGGGCCGTGCTCGGAGATCTTCTACGACAAGGGCCCGTCCTTCGGCGCCGACGGCGGACCGGCCTTCGGCGGCGACGACCGGTTCATCGAGTTCTGGAACCTGGTGTTCATGCAGTACGAGCGTGGACCCGGCGGCTCGCTCACCGAGCTGCCGACCAAGAACATCGACACCGGCGCGGGCTTCGAGCGCGTGCTGTCGATCCTGAACGGCGTCGAGTCGGTCTTTGCGACCGACCTCTTCGCGCCGCTTCTCGAGACCGCGTCGCGCGCCGTCGGGGTGCCGCTCGGTCGCGCGGACTCCTCGGACGTGGCGATCCGCCGGATCGCCGAGCACGGCCGGGCGATGACGATGCTCGTGGCCGACGGGGTGCTACCCACCAACGAGGGGCGCGGCTACGTGCTGCGGCGCATCATCCGCCGGGCGATTCTCGCGGCGCGCCGCTCGGGCTCGGAGGCGCCGCTCGTGGAGTCGCTCGTGGACGCCACGATCGAGAAGATGGGCGGGGCCTACCCGATCCTCGTGAAGGACCGCGACCTGATCGTCGAGATCCTCGAGCGCGAGGAGGTGGGCTTCGGCCGCACCCTTCGCACCGGCATGTCGCTGCTCGACGAGGCCGAGGCGGCGGTGCGCGCCGAGGGCGGCACCGTCCTCTCGGGCGACGTCGCGTTCCGGCTGCACGACACCCACGGGTTCCCGATCGAGCTCACCGACGAGATCGCCGCCGAATCGGGACTGTCCGTCGACCACGACGCCTTCAGCGCCGCGATGTCCGCCCAGCGCGAGCGGGCCCGATCGGCCGCGAAGACCCTGCGACTGGCCGACGACTCGCAGTACCGAGACCTCGTCGAGCGTCACGGCGCGAGCGAGTTCGTCGGTCGCGACGCCTCGCGCTACAGCGTCGAGTCCGAGGTCGTCGCGGTCTTGAACGGGGAGGACTTCAGCGAACTCTTCTTGGACGTGACACCGTTCTACGCCGAGTCGGGTGGTCAGGTCGGCGACACCGGAACGATCGTGACCGAGACGGGGCGCTTTGACGTGCGCGACACCCAGTCGGTCGTGGGGGGCCTGATCGCGCACCGCGGTCGGCTTCACGGCGAGGTCTTGCCCGGCCAGCTGGCGGTGGCCACGATCGACCCGCGGCGACGCGACGCGACGAGGCGCAATCACACGGCGACGCACCTGCTGCACGCGGGGCTTCGCACCGTGCTCGGCGACCACGTGCGCCAACAGGGTTCCTACGTCGGCCCCGACCGCCTGCGCTTTGACTTCTCCCACGGGGCGTCGCTCGAAGACGAGGAGCTGACGGCGATACTCACGATGGTGAACGGCGACGTGGTGCACAACGAGGACGTCGACACCATCCAGACGAGTCGCCAGGAGGCCGAGACGATGGGCGCCATCGCCTTCTTCGGCGACAAGTACGGCGACCAGGTCCGCGTGGTGCGGGCCGGCTCGCACAGCCTGGAGTTCTGCGGCGGCACGCACGTGGACCGGCTGGGCGACATCGGCCAGGTCCAGGTCCTCGGCGAGTCCTCGATCGGCGCCAACACGCGCCGGATCGAGGCGGTGAGCGGGCTCGGGGCGCTTCAGCGTAGCCAGGAGCTCGAGCGGGTGGTCTCGAGCGTAGCGGGCATCTTAAAGACGGCCCAGGACGACGTGCTGCCGGCACTGACGCGCCTGCTCGAGCGCCAGCGCGACCTGGAGCGAGAGGTCGGCCACCTGCGCCAGGCCCAGCTCGTGGCTCTCGCCGATCAGATTCACGCGCAGTCGCCCACTCCCATCGTGGCGGCGCGCGTCGACGGCTTCCCGGGTGAGCAGTTGCGCTCGCTCGCCCAAGAGGTCCAGCGCCGCGGCCATCGTCTCTGTGTGATCGCGGGGTTGGCCGACGGCAAGGTCGCCATCGCCGTGGCGACCGACGACTCGTTCGACGCCGTGCAGGTGGTCAAGCAACTGGCGCCGCTGGTCGGCGGCGGCGGTGGCGGCTCGAGCCGCGTCGCACTCGCCGGCGGTCGCGACCCCGCCGGCATCGATCGGGTGATCGCCGCCGCGTCGGCGATGTAGCCGTGGGACGCATACTCGGCCTCGACCCCGGTTCGAAACGCTGCGGCGTGGCGATCAGTGACTCGGCGCGCACGATGGCCTTCCCACGGCCGGCCTTCAGCGTCGACGACTCGCTGGTCGTGCTCGTCACCCAGATCGTCGAGGACGAGTCGGTCGACCTGGTCGTCGTCGGTAGACCGATCGCCCTTTCGGGCCGCGAGACGGCGAGCACCCTGATGGCCGACGGGCTCTTTCACGAGCTGCGCGCGGCGCTACTGCGCGCGACGGTGATCCAGTGGGACGAGCGCCTGACCACCCACGAGGCGACGAGGGGACTGCACGCCGCCGGGCACCGCTCGGCCGATCACCGCGACCGGATCGACAGCGCCGCGGCGGTCGTCCTGCTCCAGCACTACCTCGATGGTCTCCGTGGGAGCTAAGACGCTGCGCTGGGTCCTCGGGGGTGTGCTCGGCGCCGTGGTCCTGGCGCTGGGGTGGTTCGCGCTGCAGGCCTACCCGCTCGGCGGTCCCGGCCGGCTGGTGAGCGTCACCGTTCAGCCCGGGGACTCACTCTCGACGATCGCCGGGAAGTTGCACCGCGACGGGGTGATCGCGAGCCCGTTCGCCTTTCGGCTCGACCTGCTCCTCGGCGCGCCGACCGTCTACCCCGGGATCTACCGGTTCCACCAGAACTCGTCGTTCGCCGCGGTAAAGGGAGTCTTGGCGTCGCCGGTGATCGAGGTGACCCCCGGGCTGACGCTGCACGAGGTCGCCTTGCAGGTGGACGCTCGTGAAGGCGCGACCTACGCCGACCACTTCCTCACCGACGCGACCGCACTCGCCGCGACGAGCCCCTTCCATCCGGCGGGCTCGCTCGAGGGGTTGATCGGGGTCGGCCAGTATCGGATCACGCCGCAGTTGACCCCGCGGCGACTCCTGGGCGAGATGACGGCGGCCTTCGACCACGAGGCGGCGGCGCTCGGGCTCACCCCGGGCACCACGCGGGCGGGGCTTGACGCCTATCAGCTCATCACCGCGGCGTCGATCGTGGACAAGGAGGGCTACTACCCCCGCAACATGGGCCGGGTCGCCCGGGTGATCTTCAACCGCCTCGCCCGGGGCGGGCCGCTGCAGATGGACGCGACGGTGCTGTACGCACTCGGCATGGACGGCGGCACGGTCACCCACGCGATGCTGAAGACCACGTCGCCCTACAACACCTACCTCGTGAACGGTCTCACCCCGACCCCGATCTGCAGCGTCTCGCCCGACGCGCTGCGGGCCGTACTGCACCCGACTCCGGGGCCGTGGCTGTACTTCACGGTCGTGGACCGCTCGGGTACCGAGGCCTTCGCCACGACCTTCGCCCAGCAGCTCGCCAACGAGCGCATCGCCCAGGCGAATGGGGTCCGGTGAGCTGGCGCCTGGGGGTCATCGGCTCACCGATCGCCCACTCGCTCTCGCCCCGGCTGCACGAAGCGGGGATGGCGCTCGCCGGGGTGACGGGGACCTCGACGCGGATCGAGGTCGCGGACGGTGACCTCGCCCGGGTGGCCGAATTACTCGCGGGCCCCTACGACGCGCTGTCGGTGACGATGCCGCTCAAGACCCAGGTGCTCGAGCTCTGTGACGAACTCGACGAGACCGCTCGACGCGTGAGCGCGGTCAACTCGTTGCTCGTGCGCGACGGCCGCGTCGAGGGCGCGAACACCGACGGCGCGGGCTTCGTCGACGCGCTGTCCGGCGAGTTCGGGTTTCTCGTGGCTGGGCGCAGCGCGGTCGTGATCGGCGCCGGTGGCGCCGCGCGGTCGATCGTCGACGCCCTGGCCCTGGGGGGAGCGAGCCGGGTCGACGTGCTCGGGCGCACCGCGGCGTCGGTGCGCGCCCTGGTGGGGGCCTACGACGTCGCCCACGAGGGCGTCAGCGGTGATGAGCCGGCCGATCTCGTGGTGAACACGACGCCGGTCACCGGTCGCGTGGTGAGCGCCACCCTCGCCACGAGGCCCGGCGCGGTGGCGGTCGATATAACGTATGAGCCACGGGTGTCCCCCTGGTTGAGGCAGTACGAAGAGAGCGGTTGTCGAGTGGCGAATGGTCTTGCGATGTTGGCGTACCAGGCCGCTCGCCAGCTCTCGTGGTGGTTCGAGGTGCCCATTGACGGAGCCGCGCTGCTCGGAGCGATCCGGTGAGTGACACCCTCGCGGCGATCACCTCGCGGATCCGCGGACGTGAGTCGCTCGACCGCAGCCTCTTCGCGGGACTGGTCGCCCTGGGGCTGATCGGGGTGGTGATGATCTACTCCGCGACGCGCACCGCACTGGTGAACGCCGGGTACAACCCCCACTACTACCTCGAGCGCCAGGGCATCTTCGTGGTCGTCGGCATCGTGGTCATGTACGTGATCTCGCGCGTGGACTACCGACGCCTCGAGATCCTCGCCACGCCGCTCTACGTGGTCTCGCTCTTCGCCCTCGCCGGGGTCTTCGTCGCGGGCCAGAGCGCGCTGGGCGCCCAGCGCTGGTACAACCTCGGGTTCATCCAGGTCCAGCCGAGTGAATTCACCGTGCTCGTGCTCATACTCACCGTCGCGACCTACACCCAGCGGCGCGCGGACGGCCTGACGATGTACGACGTCGTGCGGATCCTCGTGATGGGGGGAACGCCGCTGCTGCTGATCGTGCTCCAGCCCGACCTCGGCACCGCGATCATCATCGTGCTCGTCGTCGCGTCCATGATGGTGATCGCCGGGGTGCCGCCGCGCTTCATGACCTTCCTCGCGATCATCGGCTCGGCCGGCGTGGCCGGGGCGATCTACTTCGACCTCTTGCACAAGTACCAGGTCGACCGGTTCGTCTCGTTTCTCAACCAGAACTCGACCAACCCGGCGCTCGCGCCGTTGATCTACGAGGTCTCCAACGCCAAGAGCGCCATCGGGTCGGGCGGGCTCTTCGGCGCCGGACTCTTCCAGGGGCTCCAAACGGTCCTCGGTTACGTCCCCGAGCAACGCACCGACTTCATCTTCACCGCGATCGGCGAGCAGGTCGGCTTCATCGGATCGCTGCTGATCGTCCTGCTGCTCGCCTTCGTGGCGTTTCGCATGTTTCGAATCGGGCGCACGGCGAAGGACACCATGGGCCGCGTGCTCGGACTCGGCGTCTTCATCTTCTTCGCCTTCAGCTGCTTTGAGAACATCGGCATGACGATGGGCATCATGCCGGTGACGGGCATCCCACTGCCGCTACTCAGTTACGGCGGTTCCGCGGTGCTGGTGTTCTACAGTGCGGGTGGGCTCGTCCTGTCCGTGTCGAGACGAAGGGGTGGCTCATGAGCGACGAGGTCGACGCGGCTGGCGAGGACGCCGAAGCGACCCCCTACGTGAAGCCCGCCGAGCGACTGGTGGAGACCTTTCGCGTCGTGCACGTCGAGTCGGTGCTCTTCGACCTCGCCGACGCCTCTCCGGTGGTGCACCTCATGGAGGCCGAGGCCCCGTACCGGAGCGTCTCGATCCCGATCGCGCTCGGCGACGCGACGGCGCTGCACGCCGCGCTGTTCAATCGCGCGGGGCGCCGTCCGAGCACCCACGAGCTCTTCTCGAGCGTGCTCGGCCAACTGCAGACCGACGTCATCGCCGCCAAGATCGTGCGACGCGAGGGCGGCGTCTACTACGGCGAGCTCGACCTCATGACCCCGCGGGGTCGCGAGGTGTTCGACTGTCGCACGAGCGACGCACTCATCCTGGCGTTGCGTCAGGCGGTCGTCGCTCCCATCTTGTGCCTCGAAAGTATCCTCGAGCCCTTTAGCGACGCTTGAACTCGACGCGTCGGATCGCGCCGCCGCGCAGGTCGAGGCTGTTCTCGTGGGAGATCCGTAGCAAGAGCGCGACGATGATGTAGTTCGCCACGAGCGAACTCCCGCCGTAGGCCATGAACGGCAAGGTGATCCCCGTGAACGGCAAGAGCCGAAGCACCCCGGCCATGATGAAGAACGCCTGGAGTCCCACCACCGCCGTCAGCGCGGTGCTCGCCAGACGCACGTAGTCCGAGTGGGCGTGCTGGGCGATGCGGAAGCCCTCGGCGACGAAGAGCACGAACAGACTGAGCACCACGATGATCCCGAGCAGGCCCAGCTCCTCGCCGATCGCGGCGATGATCATGTCCGACGTGATCTCCGGGATCGTTCCGGACTGGCCCAGTCCGAGGCCGGTGCCCGTGACGCCACCGGCGGCGAGGGAGAACCAGCCGTAGGCGAGCTGGTGGGAGAAGGCGAAGTTCTTCACCGACCACGGGTCGATCCAGAGGCTGACGCGCGCGTGGACCTGGGTGAAGAACTTGAGGGCGACGAGGGCTCCGCCGACGAACAGCGCACCGCTGATCGCGACGTAGGTCTTCAGGCCCGTCGTGACCCAGAGCATCGCGACGAAGAGGGCGAAGAGCAGCATCGCGAATCCGATGTCGTTCTCCGCGCCGAGGATCATCAGGGCGAAGCCCCACGCCGCGAGGATGGGCAGCAGGGTCCGCGGCGGGACGATCTGACGTCGCCCGATGCGTTGGGTCGGGGTGGAGAGCAGATCGCGGTTGGCGGCGAAGTACGAGGCGAAGAAGAACGCGAGGAGGATCTTGGCGACCTCGACGGGCTGGAACGTGATCGGCCCGAGCCCGATCCAGAGCCGGGCGCCGCCCACGCTGATGCCGAGGCCCGGCACCAACGGCAGTAGGAGCAGGCCGATGGCGCCCACGAGTGAGACGTAGCGGTAGCGGTCGAGGTCGCGCACGTGGCGCACGAGGGCCAGGGTCACGATGAGGCCAACGGCGCTGACGAGGAACCAGAGTGACTGGAAGGCGGCCTGGTGCGGGTCCCACCGGGCGATCTCGACGTAGCCGATCCCGTTGAGCAGGGTGGCGATGGGCAACAGCACCTGAGACGACTGGGGCGCGTAGATGCGGATCGCGACGTGCATCATGAGCGAGATCGCCACCATCGCCACGAGGAACAGCCAGAGGTCGGGGGGCAGGTGGCCCACCGCGCCGAGCCACGCGAGGACGTAGAACGACGACGTGATGATCCACGCGAGCATCATGAGTCCGAGTTCGGTCGAGCGCCGCGCGCGCGGGACCTCGTCGGAATCTTGCAGCGTCGGGGGCGTCAGAGCGCGCGTATGCTTCGCCACCCTCTTAGAGTAGTCGTAGGGTTAGCGAAAAAACCGAGAGGGGCGGCAGTGAGTTTCGACGTTCAGGCCTTCGGCCCCGAACGATTCTCGAGTCGCGAACTCTCGCGCCTGGAGTTCGGTGCTCGGTTGCTCGACCTCGCCGAGGACCAGCGCCTGGCGATCCTCGAGCGCTGCAAGTTCGTCGCGATCTTCGCGGACATGATCGACGAGTTCTTCCAGGTCCGGGTGGTCAGTCTCCAGGACAAGGTCGCCGCGGGCGTCCAGACGCCGTCGGTGGACGGGGTGCGACCGCGTCAGCAGTTGAACGCGATCCGCGAGCGCGTCCTCGCCCTCGTCGAACGCCAGGACCGGATCGTGCTCGACGGCCTCTTGCCCGAGTTGGCGCGGTCGGGGATCACCATCACGCGCTTCGTCGACCTGGACGTCGAGGAGCACGCGAGGCTGAACCGGTACTTCGAACAGAACGTGTACCCGGTCTTGACCCCGCTCGCGGTTGACCCCGGACACCCGTTCCCCATGATCTCGAACCTGTCACTCAACATCGCCGTTGCGGTGCGCGACGCCGAGACGGGCGAGGAGCGCAGTGCGCGCGTGAAAGTGCCGAGCTCCCTGCCGCGATTCCTGCCCGCCGGACCGGGCCGGTGGTGCCTGCTCGAGGAGCTCATCGTCGCCAACCTCGGCCGCCTCTTCCCGGGCATGTCGATCGGTCGGGCGGACCTGTTCCGCGTGACGAGAAACGCGGACCTGACCCTGGAAGAAGACGAGGCCGACGACCTCTTGGTCGCCCTCGAAGTCGAGCTGCGCCGACGCCGTTTCGGCGAGGCGCTGCGCGTCGAGATTCTTCGCGGGATGTCGGCGGAGTTCCTCGACCTGCTCGTCGAGCAGCTCGATCTCAATCACGAGAACGTCTACGTGTCCGACGCCCCGCTCGGTCTGCACGACCTGTGGAGCCTGTACGAGTTCGACCGGCCCGATCTGAAGGGCGAGGGGTGGTCGCCGTTGACGCCGCCGAGACTGCTCGCCGGGGACCACGTCGGTGACGTGTTCGCCGTCATCCGCGATGGCGATCTGCTCTTGCACCACCCCTACGAATCCTTCAGTGACTCCGTGGAGATGTTCATCGCCCAGGCCGCCGACGACCCGAAGGTGGTCGCGATCAAGCAGACGCTCTATCGCACCTCGGGTGACTCGCCGGTCGTGGGCTCGCTCATTCGCGCGGCCGAGCGCGGCAAGCAGGTCGTGGCGCTCGTGGAGCTGAAGGCGCGCTTTGACGAGGCGGCCAACATCGAGTGGGCCAAGGCCCTCGAAGACGCCGGCGTGCACGTGGTCTACGGCGTCGTCGGGCTGAAGACCCACTCCAAGACGGCGCTCGTCGTGCGCAGCGAAGGCGACCGGACGGTGCGCTACGCCCACGTCGCGACGGGCAACTACAACTCCAAGACCGCGCGCAACTACGAGGACTTCGGACTGCTCACCGCGGACCCCGCGATCACCCACGACGTCGGCGAGCTGTTCAACTTTCTCACCGGGTTCGCTCGAAACGCCGACTACGAGAAGATCATCGTCAGTCCCACCATGACCCGGTCACGGATCATCGGGTTGATCAACGGCCAGCGCGACCGGGGCATGCAGGGTCGCATCGACATGAAGGTGAACGGGCTCACCGACCCCGCGATCATCGACGCGCTCTACGAGGCGAGCGACGCGCGGGTTCCCATCCGCCTCGCGGTGCGCACCCTATGTTGTCTGCGCCCGGGGGTCACCGGTCTGTCGGGGACGATCTCGGTGCGCAGCCTGGTGGGCGAGTTCCTCGAGCACTCGCGCGTCTTCATCTTCGGCAATCCCGGCGACGAGGGCTCGTCGGTCTTCATGGGATCGGCCGACCTGATGGAGCGCAATCTGGACCGCCGGGTCGAGGTCCTGGTGCCGATCGAACACGGCGCCATACGCGACGAGTTGCGCGACGCCTTCGAGGTCACCTGGCGCGACGACGAATTCACGTGGGTCCTCGGTACCGATCGACGGTGGCGCCGGGTCCAACCGGTGGACGAGTTCTCGGCCCAGGCCGAGTTCAAGCGTCGGGCGTTGGCGCGGGCCCGGGCACTGTCGACCCATTAGGCGAGGTCTTTCGCCATTCGAGACTGGCGTAGGCTGCGCCGCCGATCGGGATCGGGATCCAGAAGTTGATCAGACGGTAGGCGAGCACCGCGAGGATCGCCTGGCTGTGGGGCACGCCGAAACCGACCAGGGTGGGGATGAGCACGCCCTCGACGACGCCGAGTCCCGCCGGGGTGATCGGAATCGCGGCGAGCACGTTGGCGAGGCCGTAGGCGACCAACAGATCGATCGGTGAGATCACGTGTCCGAAGGACCAGATGAAGACCCACAGACAGGCGGCGTCGAACAGCCAGTTCAACCCGGCCCAGGTGAAGGCCCACCACAGGGTGCGCCGGTTGTTGATCAAGACGGTGATCCGGTCGGCCACCTTGCCGAGGAGGTCGGAGACCTTGTCGGGATCGATCCGCGGAATGTGGGCCACGATCGCGCGCATCCAGTTGTCGGCGTGGCGCTGACCGCGGGTGAGCAGCACCAGGGTGCCAAAGAACGCCAGGAGCAAGAACACCCCGGCGAGCGCGGCGAACCCGTAGGCGGGGTTAAAGCCCCGCAGGGGGATCGAGACCACCAGCGCGCACCAGAAGATGATGTTGAGCACGACCGCCGAACCGGTGCCCTGGGTCGCCAGGCCGAAGGCGTTGGTCTCCTTGGGCACGCCGAGCTGGTTGAAGATCCGATAGGAGAGCGCGCCGGCCGGCGCGGTGCCGCCGGGGATGACGTGGCTGATCGCGAGCCCGGCGAGATTGACCCGTAGCGTGGCGAAGCGGTGCGGCGAATACGGGTAGAGCACGGTGCGCGTCAGCTCGACGTAGGAGTAGATGGCGGCCATCTCGCATACGACCGCGACGGCGACGAGGATCGGGTTGATCGTCGCGAGCAGGTGCAGGGACTTGCGACCCGAGGCGAACTGGGGGATCACGAAGTACGCGAAGACGAAGACGATCAGCCCGATGCTGACGGTGATGCGGATTTCGCGCGGTACGGAGAACCGGGATTTCGGCGTATCGGGTGGCATCCCCACCAGCCTTACACGTCCGTCACGCACGCGGTGCCACCGCCGGGGCACTCGTCTCGCGACTAGAATCGATCGGTGCGCACGCTCGTCGTACTGCCGACGTATAACGAAATTCTCAATATCGAACCCATGCTTCGCGCGCTTCGCGCGGTCGTCGCTGACGCGTCAATCCTGGTCGTCGACGACGGCAGTCCCGACGGCACGGCCGTGCGGGCCCGCGAGTTGGCCGAGGAGCTCGGTTCGATCTCGATCCTCGAACGCGCCACCAAGAGTGGACTCGGCGGGGCGTACCGGGCCGGTTTCGCCTGGGGGATCGAGCGCGGCTTCACCCACGTCGTGGAGATCGACTGCGACTTCTCCCACGACCCACAGGCCCTGCCGACGTTGCTCGCCGCGGCCGCCGACCACGACGTCGTCATCGGCTCGCGCTACGTGCGCGGCGGGTCGATCCCGAAGTGGTCGATGCTGCGCCTGCTGCTCTCGCGCGGGGGCAACCAGTACGCCTCGGTGATGTTGGGACTCAAGGTGAAGGACTCGACCGCGGGGTACCGCGTCTACTCGGACCGGGCGCTGCGCCTGATCGACTACACCAGCGTCACCGCCGACGGCTACGGCTTCCAGATCGAGATGACCTTTCGGGCCCGTCGCGCCGGCGCCACGATCGTCGAAGTGCCGATCTCCTTTACCGACCGCACCCGGGGCGAGTCCAAGATGTCGAGCGCGATCGTGGTGGAAGCGCTCTGGCTGGTCACCAAATGGGCGCTGGAGCGCCCCTTCGCGAGGCCGCGCTCACACTCGGTCGGCTAGCACCGAGGACAGGACGCTCGCGAGCTTGTCGCGGGTCTCCTCGCGCTCGGCGATCGGGTCCGATTCGCTGACGATGCCCGCACCGGCCCACGCCTCGAAGCCGGTCGCGCCCACCATGACCCCGCGGATGCCGATCCACCACTCACCGTCGCCCTCGGCGTCGAGCCAGCCGACCGGCCCGGCGTAGTGGCCGCGCGCGTGTGACTCGAGGCGGGCGATCAGCGCCGTCGCCGGGTCGCGCGGAATCCCACCGACCGCGGCGGTGGGGTGCAAGAGACGCAGCAGCGAAAGGGCGTCGGGCGCGCCGGGACCCCGGTGCACGCCGTTGATCCAGGTTCCCAGGTGGGCCACGGTGCGAAGCGCGACGATCGACGGTGACGCGTCGGCGACGAGGTCCTCGTAGTGGTCGTGGAGCCGCGCGACGAGGTCGTCGACGAGCAGCTCGTGCTCGTGGAGGTTCTTGGTGCTGCCGAGCAGCCAGTTCTCGTAGTCGTCGGGCGCGACGTTGGCCGGCAGGGCGATGGTGCCCGCCAAGGGGTGCAACTGGATGGTTGCGCCCGTACGGCGCGCGAGCAGTTCGGGGCTGGCGCCGACGAAACGCCGGCCGTCGGGCAGCGGGAGGCTGTAGATCGTGCAGTGGGGTTCGCGGGTGCGCAGGCGCTGGGCGATCGCGGCGGGGTCGATCGGTTCGGGAACGGTGCCCGAGACCGAGCGGGCGAGTACGACCTTATCCAACTCCTTGTGGCGCAGGATCTCCACGGCCAGGGCGACCTGGTGGGCGTACTCCTCGGGGGTGGGCTGGTACGAGATCGACCGGATCGACTGGAGGTCCTGGGTGGGCAGGGAGACCTCGTCGAGCAGCGGCGACCACGCCGGCGATCCCACTCGTTCGCTGAGCCAGGCCGCGCCGCTGCGGTCTTGGGTGATGGTGAAGCGGGGGATGACGAGGAGGCCGGGCAGGTCGCGTTCGAAGGGCAGGCTCGCGAAGGCCACGATCCCCGATCCGACCGGTCCGTCGTCGCCGCTCAATTCGTGGGCGGCGAACAACGCGCGCGCGTCGCGGCCGTCCACGCCCGAGGCGAGTGACAACTCCTCGACGGCGCCGCCGAACCCGCAGCGAAGGACGTCGGGGGTCTCGACGAGCCAGCCGCTGCGCGCACAGAGCGCGCGCAGGACCTGGGTGGGCTGGGCGGCGATGCGGGTGCGCCGGAACTTCACGCCGACCTCGTGGCGAGGAACTGTTGGCTCAACCCTCCCATCACGAACCAATGGTTGACCGAGCTGAATCCAGCGTCGCGCAGCATCGAGAGCAGCTCCTCGGTCGGGGGCAGGTACGCCGTCGACTTGGGCAGGTAGTGATACGCGTTGCGGTCCGAGACGAGTGAGCCGACTAGTGGTACGACCCCGCGGAACCATACGCGGAACCCCGCGCGCAGGATCGCGCTCGTGGGTTCGGCGACCTCGAGCAGTGAGATCCGCCCCCCGGGGCGAACGACGCGGCCCATCTCCACCAAGGTGGCGCGCAGGTCGGTGAAGTTGCGCAGCGCGTAGCCACACGTCACGCCGTCAAAGGCGCCGGAGGCGAAGGGCAGCTCGGCGGCGTTGGCCTGGACGCGCGCTCGCATGCCCGCCCCGGCGTTCAACATGCCAAAGCTGAGGTCGGTCGCGACCGCCCGGTGGCCCTGTCGCTCGAGCTCGCGCGTGAAGTCGCCCGTCCCCGCGGCGATGTCCAGGATCAGACTGGCCGGCGGCAGACGCAGGTCGCGCACCGCGCGCCGGCGCCACCGCGCGTCCAGCCCGAAGGTCATGAGGTGATTGACCAGTTCGTAGCGTCCGGCGATCGCGTCGAACATCGCGCGCACCTGGCGCGTCTTCTCGTTGCCCTCGGGCAATCGGTTGGGATCCACGGTCAGCGGTAGTACCGGTAGATGACCTGAGCGACGCACGCGGGCTTGGGGGAGTCTCGAATCTCGATCACCGCGTCCAGCGCGACGGTCACCCCGCCGTCAAAGGGCTCGACGGAGGCCAGCGTGGCGCCGGCGCGAATCGACGAGCCGACCGGGACCGGACTGGTGAAGCGCACCTTGTTGGTGCCGTAGTTGACGCCCATCGACACGCCGTCCACGCGCAGCACGCCGCTCAGCAGCACCGGCAGCAGCGAGAGCGTCAGGTAGCCGTGGGCGATCGTGCCGCCGAAGGGTCCGTGCGCGGCCCGCTCGACGTCTTCGTGGATCCACTGGTGGTCACCGGTAGCGGTCGCGAAGAGGTTGACCTGTTCTTGGGTCACCGTCTGAAAGTCGGAATAACCGAGGTGCTGGCCCACCATCGTCGCCAACTCCTCGATGCTCGCCACGCTCGTCGTCATCGCAACCTCCCGAAAGAGCCTATCCCCGGGCCTTCGTCATGAGCCGTTAACCTGAGCCTCGTACACTGATGGCATGGAGCCAGGCGTACACGAAGAAGAGCACCGACAGATCTCGGGCGGTTGGGTGCGCGCGGGGATCTTCGGCGTGAGCGACGGACTCGTGACCAACGTGTCGCTGATCCTCGGCTTCGCCGGGGCGAATCCCGGACACGACGTCGTTCGCCTGGCGGGACTCGCCGGACTCGTCGCCGGTGGGTTCTCGATGGCGACCGGCGAGTACCTCTCGATGCGGGCCCAGAAGGAACTCCTCGAGTACGAGATCGACGTGGAGCGTCGTTCGATCGAGTCGAGCCCCGCGGCCGAGCAGGCCGAACTGCGCGACATCTTCGTCGCGCGCGGCATCGAGCAGGAGCTGGCCGAACGACTGTCGATCGACCTCATGCGCGACCCCGATCTCGCGTTGCGCACCCACACCCGAGAGGAGCTCGGAATCGACCCGTCGGCGACGGGCTCACCCATCTCGGCCGCGATCTCCTCGCTGATCGCCTTCGCGGTCGGGGCCCTGGTGCCGCTGTTGCCCTGGCTCTGGTCGGCGAGTGGGAACGAGGTCCCCTGGTCGATTCTCTTCGGCGCGGTCGGCGCCGCGACCGTCGGGGGTTCGATCGGCTGGTTCACCCACAAGGGCGTCGTCAACTGGGCCGCGCGCCAGGTTGGCGTCGCGACGCTCGCCGCGCTGGTGACCTTCGGCGTGGGGCGACTCGTCGGCGGCTAGCGAAGCGGGCGCGGCGCGAGCCCGTCAGTGGGCGGCGAAGCGGACGAGACGGTCTTCACGGTCCAGCGAGAAGCCCAGGGACTCATAGAGCGCGCGCGCGGCGGTGTTGGACTCGTCGACGAACAGGGTCGCACTCGTGACGCCCTTGTGGCGCAGGGCGTTGAGGCCGTGCAAGACCATCATGCGACCGAGTCCGCGGCCGCGAAAGTCGGGGTGCACGGCGATGACGTAGATCTCGCCGAACCGATCGGGGTGCAGTTCGTGGACCTTGGTCCAGCACGACGCGGCCAGTCGGCCGTCGACCTCGAACAGGAAGAAGCCCGACGGGTCGAACCAGGGCTCTGAGAGTCGCTCGTCGAGCTGGCGCTCACTCCAGGCACCTTGTTCGGGGTGGTCGGCGAAGGCGGCGTTGTTCTGGGCGAGCCACCGGTGAGCGTCGTGGTCGGGGTCAAAGGTCCGCACCTCGCCGGGCAGCGCCACGTCGTGCTCGACGCGAACCGGCAGCGCGACGCGCAAGAGCTGCAGGGTGCGCACGACCGTCCCGCCCGCGGTGTCGTGGTCGCCGCGGGTCCACCAGTCCACGACGCCGTGACGATCAAGGACCGCCTCGAGCAGGCGTGGGTCGACTCCGCCGCCGCACATCTCAATGCCCGCCGGCTCGCCCGGGGTGAGCAGTGCGTAGCGGCGCACGTGGTCGTCCTCGAGGTCGAGCCAGTGCTCGCCGGCACCGCGGTGCACGACGGTACGGCGTCGGCCCTCGTCGATCGCCTCGCGTCCGAGTTCGCTCTCGGTGCGGTTGAACAGATCGAGGACCTCGAGGCGCTGATCGGCGGTGAGGGAAGGCGCCGAACACCACGTAGTCATGACTCAACGCTATCGGCGCTGTTAGCGCATGGAGCGCGAGACTCGATTGAGACGGCGCAGCAGCGTGGTCACCGCGCGCTCGGCCGCGACCAGCTCGGTGTAGACGTCGCTGTCTACGACCTTGCCGTCGAGTTCGACGAGGGCGGTCAGCCGCGCGGCCAGCTCCTCGAGCGTCGAGGTGATCGTGTTCAGTTCGCTCTGTACGGTCATCGGTCCGTTTCGGTTCGCTCGCGGCCAGGTGGCGCATACTGTAGTGGCGATGCCGGACGACCACGCCTCGACGACCACGCTGCGCTGGGGTGCGCTGAAGGTCCTCGGCGATGACGCGGTGGCGTTCGTGCAGTCTCAGGTCAGCCAGGACCTGGAGGGAGACGGCGCGTGGCCGCGGTGGTCGGCGCTGCTCGACCCCGACGGCACGGTGGTGAGTGCCGGGGTGATTTCGGTGATCGAGGGGGGCCTCGAGTTCGTCGTGCCCGCGGCCACCGTGGAGACGGCGCTCGCGCGCCTCAATCGGTTTCGCCTGCGGGCGCGCTGTACGGTGACGAGCGAGTCAGCGGTGCCCGGACCCTACGCGGATCGCCTGGACCAGATTCGCGACGGCTGGCCGGGCCCCGAGGAGTTCGCGGCGCGACTCGTCGCCCAGTCCTACGGCGGTCGTTTCGTGGAGCGCACCGTGTCCTTCACCAAGGGTTGCTTCACGGGTCAAGAGCTCGTGGGCCGACTCGACGCGCGCGCGTCGAGTGTGCCCTGGCGGCTCGTGCGAGCCCGGGGCGATTCGATCGAGGCCCTTCACGCATTCCTTCGCTCGACGGGTCCGTCGGGTCCGTCGGGACCGTCGGGGGTGACCTCGTGGGTTCGCGACGGGCGAGAATTTCTCGCGCTCGGCTTCGCCCACCGAACACTGCTCACGGAGAGTGCGCCGGCGGGTGTCGCGTTCGAAGCGCTGCCCTGAGGTCGTCGTGCGTTAGCGTTCTCCTAGGAGGTCGTCGTGCGCCTGTTCGTCGAAGAACTCTTCATCATGGTCTCAGGGGTGACCACCGAGCAGGACGCGCTCATGTCGATCGGGCTCGGGGCCAACGCGGTCGCCTTCGACTTCGGCCCCACGCCCCAGCGCATCGGCAGTGACGACGCCCGCGATATCATCCACCGCCTGCCGGCGGGGACCTTCACGGTGGGAACGTTTCGCAACGAGATGCCCCAGCGGATCGTGGACGTCACCAACCGGCTGGGCCTGCACGCCGCCCAGCTGACCGGCCGCATGACCGCCGAGGAGATCCGCTACGTCTCCGAGCGCGTCAACACGGTCATCCGCTCCCTCGGACCAGGCGACTCGATGCGCAACGGCGTCGAGAACCTGGTCGACTACTTCGCCGTACCCGAGGCGGACGATCGCGCCGCTCTGGAGGACTGCCTCTCGATCCTCGCCGACGACTCGGTGCCTCGTCCCATCATCGTCTCGGGCGGACTGAGCGCGACCAACGTCGTCGAGGTCGTCCAGAACTATCCGGTCTGGGGGGTGGACGCCCGGTCCTGCGTCGACGCGGACGCATCGACCAAGGACCCGGTCCTGCTCGGTGAGTTCATCGCGAACGCCCGCTGGGCGGAGTCCAACGCCTACGTGACCCGACGACGAGGTGACTGACTAGTCCTGGAAGCGGCGAAAGACGACGGAGCCGTTGTGGCCGCCGAATCCGAACGAGTTCGAGAGCACCACGTCCACGCGCGCGGCGCGCGGTTCGCCGATCACCACGTCGAGCCCGATCTCGGGGTCGACGCTCGTCGTGCCCGCGGTGGGCGGAATGGTCTGCTCGAGCAGGGTCTTGACCGACGCGACTCCCTCGAGCGCACCAGCCGCGGCGAGCGAGTGGCCGAGGTGCCCCTTGATGGAGGTAACCGGCGGCGCGTTCTCACCGAAGACGCGCCGTACGGCGAGCGCCTCAGCAAGGTCGTTAAGCGGTGTCGAGGTGCCGTGGGCGTTGATGTGGGAGACCTCGCTCGCGCTCATCCCCGCGTCGGCGAGAGCCAGCTCCATGCAGCGAATGGCCCCCTGGCCGCTCGGGTCGGGGGCGGTGATGTGGTGGGCGTCGGCCGTCGAGGCCGCGCCGACCACCTCGGCGAGAATGGTCGCGCCGCGCTCGAGCGCGTGGTTCCACTCCTCGAGCACGAGGATCCCGGCGCCCTCGCCCATGACGAAACCGTTTCGATCAACGTCGAAGGGTCGCGAGAAGTCGTTGTTGCTGAGTGCGGTCATGTTGCGAAAGCCGGCCTCGGCGATCTCGACGAGCACCGCTTCGGCGCCGCCGACGACCGCGATCGACGAGCGGCCGCTCGCGATCAGTCGCGCCCCGTTGCCAATGGCGTGCGTGCCGGCCGCGCAGGCGGTCGTCACGGTCTCACAGGGGCCACCGAGTCCGAATCGCATGGACACCGCGGCCGCGCCGGCGTTGGGCATCATCATCGGCACCATGAACGGCGACACGCGGTCCGCACCCTTCTCGCCCAACACGCGGACCTGCTCGAGGACGGTCTGCAGTCCACCGATGCCGGTCGTGACGATGGAGGCGGCGTCGGTGAGCGGTCCCTCAAGACCGCTCTGGCGCCACGCTTCGTCGGCGGCCATCAGGGCGTAGAGCGCGAAGGGGTCGAGGCGGCGCAACTCCTTGGGCCCACCGATGTGGGACGCGTCGAAGTCACCGACGCGCTTGGACGAGGGCGCCGAGGCACGCTGGAGCGCCTCCCACAGCGCGGCCACGCCAACGCCGGCGCACGAGAGTGCCCCGAGTCCGGTGACCGCGACGCGGTAGCCCTCGACGGGACCGTTCGGAGTGACCGCGACGCGCACTACAGCTTCGCGTATACGAGTTCGAAGGCCTGGCCCACCGTGCTGATGTCCTTCAACTCGTCCTCGCCGACCTCGATGTCGAAGGTCTCCTCGAGGGCCATGACCAGTTCTACGAGGTCGAGGCTGTCCGCGCCGAGGTCGTCGGCGAAGGACGCGTCGGGGGTCACCTTGGACGCGTCGACGGCGAGTACCTCGACGGCGTTGTCCGTGAACTTCTTAAATGCTTCGTCGCGATCCATTGCTCTTAACCCCTTGTTTGGTATCGCCGTATCGTACTAAATCGAGTGCGCCGCGCGAACCACTCAGAGACCCATCGCCAGGCCGCCGTCGACGGCGAGAACGGTTCCGGTGATGTAGCGGGCGTGGTTACTGGCCAGGAACCCCACCGCGTCAGCGATTTCGGACGGTGTGCCGACCCGGCCCATGGGGATCAGCGCGGTGAGTTGTTCGCCGCTCTGGCCGAGCGCCTGGGTCATGTCGGTGTCGATGAACCCGGGGGCGACCACGTTCACGGTGATGGCACGACTGGCCACCTCTTTGGCGAGCGAGCGCGCGAGGCCTACGAGGCCGGCCTTGGCGGCGGCGTAGTTCGCCTGGCCCGGCACCCCCAGGTAGGGACTGACCGAACCCATGAAGATGATCGTTCCGGCTCGCGCGCGCACCATGGAGGCGAGCACGGCGCGCGCCGTGTAGAACGCACCGTCGAGATTGGTCGCGAGCACGTCGCGCCACTGCTCGTCGGTCATGCGAAGCGCGAGCCCGTCGCGGGTGACCCCGGCGTTGGCGACGGCGACGGCGACGGGCCCGAAGCGCTCGATGGCGTTCTTCGTCGCCTCGGTGACGGCGGCCGAGTCCGCGACGTCAACGGCGAAGGAAGCGGCGCAGCCGACTGGCGCGTCGCCCGATCGCGAGAACGCGACGACGGTGTCACCGAGGTCGATGAAGTGCTGGGCGACGGCGGCGCCGATGCCTCGGCTGGCACCGGTCACGAGGACGTGACGACTCATAGGGCTCCTTTCGCGCTAGCGGGTCCGTCGAGCACGACCTGGAGGTCGAACTCGCGAATCCGTTTGCACAGACCGGTCAACACCGCTCCGGGAGCCATCTCGACCGAGGTGGTCACGCGCTGGGGCAGGGCGAGTGTGGCGCCGAGGAAGTCGACGGGTTCGGTCAGCTGTCTCGAGAGCAGGGTCGCCCACAGCGAGCCGTGGTGGGCCGACGCGTCGACGTTGGCGATGACCGCAACCTCGGAATCGTGCCAAGTCACCCCGGCGAGTGCCTCGTCGAGGTCGGGCTGGGCGCTCGCCATCAACGGAGAGTGGAACGCGCCGCCGACCGGTAGCGGCGTCGCGCGCCGCCAGCCGAGTTCGCGGTGGCGTTCGAGCAGGTCGTCGAGGGCTGCCCGGGTGCCGCTGACGACGATCTGACCGGTGCCATTGATGTTGGCGACCCACAGGTCGTTGAGGTCGTCAAGCGCGCGCCGTGCCTCGTCGTCGCCCCCCATGAGTGCCACCATCGAGCCGACGTGTTCGTGGGCGGCGCGGGCCATGGCCGCGCCGCGCGCCGCGATCAGCCGGGCTCCGTCGGTGATGTCGAGCACGCCCGCGGCGGTGAGCGCGGTGAACTCGCCGAGACTGTGGCCGAGGTGGACCTGGGGGCGAACGCCGTCTTCAGTGAGGGTCCCAAAGGCGACGAGCGAGAGCGCGAAGGTGGCGAGCTGGGCGTTGTCGGTGCGGATGACGTCGGCCTCGGCGTCGATCAGGAGGTGCTCGACGTCCACGCCGGTGACCTCGCTGATCGTCTCGACGACGCGCCAGTGCGGTGAGGAACGCCACGGGAGGCCCGCGGCCGGCGCGATCGAGCCCTGTCCGGGGAAGAGTCCCACGAGATCCGAGCGCAGTCTTGCGTGGTCACGATCAGTCATGCGCCAACGCTACAGTGCCCGGAGTGGGACTTGAACCCACACACCCTCTCGAGTAAAGGCTTTTGAGGCCTCCGCGTCTGCCGATTCCGCCATCCGGGCTTGCGGGGAACACGGTAGCAGCAACCGTAATGTGGCGGGAGTGGAGATAACGATCTGGCGGTCCGCGACGACGTTGGCCTCGCCGATACAGGGCGCCGCCCAGCGTCACGACGTTCGCGAGCATCTCTTCGCCGCAATTACGGTCGACGGGCTCACCGGCTACGGCGAGGTGTCGCCCCAACCTCAGTCGTTGAACGGCGATCCGAGCGCGGCGTTGGTGGTGGCGGCACTGCGCGACGAGGTCCCGGCGCACCTGGAACGGCTGGCGCAGGCGCTTGCTGACGAGGCCGGCTGGGCGCGCATCCACCAACTGGCCGGTCCCCGGCCGGCGAGCCTCGTCGCGTGGGCGCTCGTTGAGATGGCCCTCTTGGACCTGCAGTTACGACGCAGCGGGCTCAGCCTCGCCGACGAGTGGCCGGAGCGCGCGAAGCCGCGGGTGATGGCGACGGTTTCCCTGCTCGACGAAACACTGCCGAAGCTCGCGAGCGAAGTCGAACGACTGCGCGTGAAGGTCGGGCCCGGGGTTCGCCCGGGCCCCGCGCTCGACGCGTTGCACGACCTCGGGCGGCCGGTCATCGCCGACTACAACTGTTCGGCGCCGAATGTGGAGGTGGTGCTCGAGGACCTCGCCGTGCTGAGGTCGTCGCTGGTCGTGGTCGCGGTCGAACAGCCCTTCGCGCCCGGCAATCTCATCGATCACGCCCGACTCCACGCCGAGGGCGTCGTCGCGGTCAGTCTGGACGAGGGCGTGCGCTCCATCGTGGACCTACGCCATATCGCGCGTTACCGCGCGGGCGCGCTCGTCTGCATCAAACCAGCGCGGGTGGGTGGTCTCGCCGTTGCGCGCACGATGATCCTCGAAGCCCTCGACCTCGGGCTGCGGCCCTACGTCGGGGGGTTCTTCGAGTCGCCCCTCGCGCGCGGCGTGCACCGCCAGCTCGTTGCGGCGATGGTCGACGAGCCCAGTGACGTCGCACCGGTGGCGGGGCTCGGCGCCCCGGTCGTCGAGCGACCGGGGGGCGTGGGCTGGACCGCGCAGCGCGGCGAGGTGCTGCTGCAGTTACCAGGGTGAGTCCGGGCTATCGGGCGGTGGCCGCGGTCGAGCTCGCCTCGCCCCGGGGCGAGGCGGCCAGCAAATCTGGACGAAGCCAAGGCTTTACACTGCTGAACGTGGGGATTCGTCTGGTTCGTCGACGCTTGGAGGACGTGCAGCGGCGCCTCTCGGTCGCTCGCGAGAGCCTGCACGTGCTCGAAGAACAGGTGGCGGTGTGGAATGACGCGCTCGACGAGTCGAGAATTCGCGCCCTGGTTTCAGAGACCCCGCTGCAGGCGCAAGAATATGACGAGCTCTCGCGGCACGTCGCCGCGGCCAATGCGGAGTTGACGCGACGACGTCACGAGGTCGAAGACCTCGTGATCGAACGAGATGACCTGTTACGAAGCTGGACACCGAAGGACTGACTATGGAAAAGCGAGTGGTAATCGCCGACGATGAATCGATCATCCGACTCGACCTCAAGGAGATCCTGGAGAGTGACGGGTACCTCGTGGTGGGCGAAGCGGCCCGGGGAGACGACGCGCTGGCCCTGATCCAAGAGCACCGGCCCGACCTGGCGCTGCTCGACGTGAAGATGCCCGGGCTGGACGGGATCGAGGTGTCGCGCGCGGTGAAGGACACCGCAACGGTGGTGGTGCTGCTCACCGCCTTCAGCCAGCGCTCGCTCATCGAGAACGCCCGCGACGCCGGGGTCGCGGCCTACCTGGTCAAGCCGTTTCGCAGCAGTGAACTGCTGCCCAAGCTCGCGGCCATCTTGAATCCAGCGGCCGACGAGGGTTTCGTCGGCACCGACGTTCACCACGTGGAGGACAAGATCGAGACCCGCGAGATCGTCCAGCGCGCGAAGGAGTACCTGATGAGCGAGCGCGGACTCGACGAGCCCTCGGCCTTCGAGATCATCCAGCAGACCGCCATGCGCGGACGCACGCGGATGCGTGACGTCGCCCAACAGATTCTGCGCGGTGAATTTGGTGGCTGAGCAGCGAGCCGACGCGCCTCTGGTCGTCCTGGACGGCATGTCGCTCGCCTTTAGGGCGTTCTTCGCCCTCTCGCCCGAGATCGCGACCTCCAACGGCGTCGTGACCAACGCGTTGCACGGGTTTGCGGCGATGCTGCACTCACTGGTGCGCACCCAGCACCCGCGCGCGCTCGCGGTCGCCTTCGACCTGCCCGGGGGGACGTTCCGCGACGCGATGAGCGAGGACTACAAGGGTGGTCGCGCCGCGACGCCGCCGGAGCTCGAGCCGCAGTTCGGTTTCATTCGCTCGCTCTGTGAGGCGCTGCACATACCGGTACTCGCCGTACCGGGCTTCGAGGCCGATGACGTCTTGGCGACGCTCGCGACCTGGGGCCGGGAGAACCACATCGCGGTCACCGTGGTGACGGGGGACCGCGACACGTTCCAACTGGTCGAGGACCCCTACGTGCGGGTGCTCTATAACCGCCGGGGAGTCTCGGACTACTCGCTCTACGACGAGGCGGGCATCGTCGAGCGCTGTGGCGTGGAACCCGCGCGCTACCCGCTGCTCGCCGCGCTGCGCGGGGACCCCTCGGACAACCTGCCCGGCGTGCCCGGGGTGGGCGAGAAGACCGCCGCCAAACTGCTCGCCCAGTACCACGACTTCGACGAGCTCTACCAGCACCTCGACGACCTCACGCCCAAGCTGCGAGAGAATCTGGCCGCCTTCGAGGACCGGGCCCGCAACAACGAACGGGTGATGCGCCTCGTGCGTGACGTGCCGCTCGAGTTCACCCTCGAGGAGCTCACGCTCGGGGGCTGGAACCACGCCGACGCACTGGCCTTCTTCGATCGCTTCGAGATGAAGGCGATGCGCAACCGCTTCGACCAGTTGATGTCCGAGGGTCTGCTCGGATCCGGTGAGGTGGCCGACGCGCCGGCGCCTCGGGTCTCGACCGCCCCGACCTGGACCGACGTCTCGCCCGACGAGGTCATGGGCGCCGCGTCGCTGGTGGTCGCCTTTGACGACGACCGCGTCGCCGCCGGCGACCGCGCCAGGGGCATCGTCGCGGTGATGTCGTGGGACGAGTTCTTCGAGCGTTACCGCGGACAGCTGATCGCGGGCCACGACGTGAAGGCCCTCCTTCGCCGCGCGGCCGACCGGTCGCTCGCGACACCCAATCCCGTCGAGGACGCGGCGATCATGGCGTTCCTCGTGGACTCGGTGAGTGGCCGGTACTCGCTCGACGAGCTGAGCCTGACGTACCTGGGCGTCGCGAACGCCTCGGCGGCCCCGACGCTCTTCGGTCACGGAGACGGCGAGTACCTGCGTGACGACCTCACGCGCGTCGTCCAGCTCATCGACGTGTTGCGCGAGGAGATCGTGCGCTGGGAGCTCGGTTACGTCTACGAATCGATCGAGTTGCCGCTCGTGTCGGTGCTCGCGCGCATGGAGTCGCGCGGCGTTCGCGTCGACGTGGCGCTGTTGCGCAAAATTCTGAAGGAGTTCACCGCCGAGGCCGCACTCCTCGACGCGTCGATCCAGGAGGTCGTCGGCCACCCCTTCAAGCTCAACTCGCCCCAGCAGCTCCAGACCGTGCTCTTTGACGAGCTCGGCCTGAGCGCGGTTCGAAAGATCAAGACGGGGTACTCCACGGACGCGTCGAGCCTCGAGGCGATCATCGACGAACACCGCGTCGTAGCGATGATCCTGCGCTACCGCGAGGTTGAGAAGCTGCGCAGCACCTACGGCGCGCCGTTGATCGACAGCGTCGGGGCCGATGGACGGATCCACGCGGTCTTCCAACAGACCGTGGCGCGCACCGGCCGGCTCTCGTCGGAGAATCCGAACCTGCACAACATCCCCGTGCGAAGCGACGAGGGCCGACGCCTGCGCTACGCCTTCGTGCCCGAGGACGGCTGGTCGCTCGCGGTGGCGGACTACAACCAGATCGAACTGCGCATCCTCGCGCACCTCTCCCAAGACGAAGGGCTCCTCGGCGCCTTCGCCGCCGGCGAGGACGTGCACCGCGCGATCGCGAGCTCGGTGTTCGGCGTAGCGCCCGATGCGATCACCCACGAGCAGCGCGAACAGGCCAAGGCCGTCTCCTACGGGCTCGCCTACGGCATGGAGGCCTTCGGGCTCAGTCAGCGCCTCGGGCTCACCGTCGCCAACGCCCGCGCCATCATGGACCGCTACTTCGAGGGCTTCCCGACGCTGCGCCACTACATGGACGAGACCGTGCGCCAGATCCGCGAGCGGGGCTACTCGCGCACCGAGTTAGGACGCATCCGGCCGTTCCCCGACCTCGCGACCGCGACCGGACCCCAGCGCCAGGCCGCCGAACGCCAGGCGATGAACGCCGGCATCCAGGGCCTCGCGGCCGACGTGTTCAAGTCGGCGCTCGTGCGCCTCGACGACTTCTTGCGCGACGGGGGCTACGAGGCCCGGCTCATCTTGCAGGTCCACGACGAAGTCCTCGTCGAGGCGCCGCGCGAGGAGCGCGACGCCGTCGGGGCGGTGATCGTCGACGCCCTGGTGAACGCGGCGGCGCTGACGGTGCCCCTCGACGTCTCGCTGCGATGGGGCGAGAACTGGGCGCAGGCCAAGGGCTGACCCGGTGCTAGGATTGCGCGTCGGGTTAACGCCGGTAATTCGACCCTTGTCGCCTAGTCAGGCCCCGGCGTGGTCATCGAAAAGGTAGTACCAATGTCGGAAGGCTCCAGCCTCCTCTCCTCCCAGCCCATGGGAACCTTCGACGCCGAGGGAAACTACATTCCCCGCGTCGTCACCGAAGACAACCTGGTCGGCACCGACCTCACCGCGCTCGTCGGCAACAGCGTCCTCGAATTCGACGACGGTGACCTGGTCAGTGGCATCGTGGTCAAGATCGATCACGACGAAGTGCTGCTCGACATCGGCTTTAAGTCCGAAGGCGTCATCCCGGCGCGCGAGCTCTCCATCCGCAACGACGCCGACCCCGCCGACATCGTGTCGCTCGGCGAGCGCATCGAGTGCCTGGTCCTCCAGAAGGAGGACAAGGAAGGTCGACTCGTCCTGTCCAAGAAGCGAGCCCAGTACGAGAAGGCTTGGGCCAACATCGAAGAGCTCAAGACCCGTGACGAGATCGTCAAGGGTGTCGTCATCGAGGTCGTCAAGGGCGGACTCATCGTGGACATCGGCCTGCGCGGCTTCCTACCCGCCTCGCTGGTCGAGTTGCGCCGTGTTCGCGAGCTCCAGCCCTACATCGGCAAGACCGTCGAGGCCAAGATCATCGAGCTCGACCGCAACCGCAACAACGTCGTGCTGTCGCGTCGCGCGTGGCTCGAAGAGACCCAGAAGGAACAGCGCGGCGACTTCCTCAACAACCTCAAGCCCGGCGAGCGTCGTCACGGCGTCATCTCCTCGGTGGTCAACTTCGGTGCGTTCGTGGACCTGGGCGGCATGGACGGCCTGATCCACGTCTCGGAGCTCTCCTGGAAGCACATCGACCACCCGAGCCAGGTCGTCGCGGTCGGCGACGAGGTCGACGTCGAGGTGTTGGACGTCGACTTCTCCAAGGAGCGCATCTCGCTGTCGCTGAAGGCGACCCAGTCGGACCCGTGGCAGGTCTTCGCCGACAGCCACGCCGTCGACCAGCTGGTCTACGGCCGGGTCACGAAGTTGGTGCCCTTCGGCGCCTTCATCCAGGTCGGCGACGGCATCGAGGGCCTCGTGCACATCTCGGAGATGGCGGCGCACCACGTGGACTCGCCCGACCAGGTCGTCACCGCGGGTGAGGAGCTCTGGGTCAAGATCATCGAGCTCGACACCGCGCGACGCCGCATCAGCCTCTCGATCAAGCAGGCCGCCGAGGGTGGCGAGGTCTCCGAGGAGTACCGCGAAGCCTTCGGTTCGCACGCCTACGACAGCGAGGGCAACTACATCGGCGGCATCGAGTACGGCGAGTTCACGCCCGAGACCGAGGCCCAGGCCGCGTGGGCGGAGTACGCCACCGAGGCCGCGCCGAAGGACGACGCCGCAGACGAGACCGCAGACGAGACCGTGGACGAGACCGCGTCCGACGTCGCTGAGGAGTCCCCGGACGGCGAGTAGTCAGTCGCCCGTCGCAACGAACGCCCCGCTCGTGCGGGGCGTTCGTTGCGTTACTGGGCGATGAAGGGAAAGTGACAGGCGACCTGGTGTCCCGGCGCCACCTCGTGCGCGAGGGGCACTTCGGCGGCGCAGCGCTCGGTGGCGAAGGGACAGCGCGAGCGGAAGCGACACCCGCTCGGCGGGTTGAGGGGACTCGGCGGTTCGCCCTCGAGCACGGCCCCGGTGCCGACGCTGTCGGGGTCGGCGTCGAGCGCCGCGCCGAGCAGGAACTTCGTGTAGGGGTGGGCCGGGGCCTGGTAGAGGACGTCCGAGGGGCCGATCTCGCAGATCCGTCCGAGGTACATCACCGCCACGCGATCGCTGATGTTCTTCACGACCGCGAGGTCGTGGGCGATGAAGAGCAGCGTGAGGCCGTACTCGGCCTTTAGGTCTTCGAGCAGGTTCAAGATCTGGGCCTGCACCGAGACGTCGAGCGCCGAGACCACCTCGTCGCAGATCAGCAGCTGGGGGCGCATGGCCAGGGCGCGGGCGATCGAGATGCGCTGGCACTGGCCGCCCGAGAACTGGCGGGCGTAGCGCTCGCCGTAGACGTCGGGGTCGATGCCGACCTGGTTGAGCAGGTCGTCCACCAAACGGGCTCGCTCGTCGCCGCGCACCGTCTTCCACGCATCGAGGGGTTCGGCGACGATGCCGCGGACCCGTCGGCGGGGGTTGAGCGAGCTGATGGGGTCCTGGAAGACCATCTGCATGCGGGTGCGCGCGTGGCGCAGCGCCCGGCCGCGCTGGTGGGTGATGTCCACCCCGTCGAGTTCGACGGTCCCCGACGTCGGCTCGACGATCTTCATCAGCGCCTTGCCGGTCGTGGACTTGCCACAGCCCGATTCGCCGACGAGTCCGAGGGTCTCGCCCTCGTAGACGTCAAAACTGACGTCGGCGACGGCCGAGACGACGTGGGTTCCCTTGGTGAAGTTCACCGTGAGATCGCGCACCTTCAAGAGGGGCTGGCGTTCGTCGGTCATGGCCGGGTCCCTTCGCTGGAATCGGGTAGGGGATTCCAGCAGGCGAACCGGTGTCCGGGTTGCGCGGCCTCGCGCAGGGTGGGCCGTTCGACGTGGCACTGCTCGGTCGCGTAGGCGCAGCGCGGCGCGAAGGCGCAGCCCGGAGGCATCGTCGAGAGGTTCGGCGGTCGGCCCGCGATGACCGCGAGGCGGGTGTGGGAGGCGTTGGACACCTTGGGCGAGCTCTCGAGCAGGGCCCGGGTGTAGGGCATGCGGTGGTGGTAGAAGATATCGCGCGTGTCGCCCATCTCGGCGATCTGGCCGGCGTACATGACGATGATCCGTGTGGCCCGCGTCGCGACGACGCCGAGGTCGTGGGTGATCAGGATCACCGACATCGAAAACTGCTGCTTGAGCGTGTCGAGCAGGTTCAGTATCTGGGCCTGGATCGTGACGTCGAGCCCGGTCGTGGGTTCGTCGGCGATGAGCAGCTTGGGCGAGCAGGCGAGCGCGGTGGCGATCACCACGCGCTGGCGCATGCCGCCCGAGAGCTCGGTGGGGTAGGCGCGATAGCGCGACGCGGCCGACGGGATCCCGACCATCGTCAACAGCTCCAGCGCGCGCGCGTGCGCGGCGCGCCGGTCCATGCCCAGGCGCACCCGCAGCGTCTCGTCGATCTGGCGGCCGATACGCATCACCGGGTTGAGCGAGGTCATCGGGTCCTGGAAGACCATGGCGACCTCGGTGGCCCACATCGAGCGCATGACCCGTTCGCTCGCCCCGACGACCTCGTGGCCGTTCAACAGGACCGAGCCCGTCACCTCGACGTTGGTGCGTGGCTGGAGACCCATGATCGTGCGCGCGAGCACGGTCTTGCCCGAACCCGACTCGCCGACGATGCCGAGTGTCTCGTTGGACCCCAGGTCGAAACTCACCCCGCCGACGGCCGGAACGGCGCCGGCGACGGTGCGAAAGGTGGTTCGCAGGTCCTTCACCTCGAGCAGGTGGTCGCTCACAGTTTCACCTCGGTCACGTCGAAGTAGCTGCGCAGCCGGTCGCCGATGAAGTTGAGACAGAGCAGGAACAGACAGAGCGCGAGCGAGGGGAAGATGACGAGCCAGGGGTTCTGGGCCATCACCGTGCGCGACTCGTTGATCATGTTGCCCCAGGACGGGGTCGGCGGGTTCACCGACAGTCCGAGGAAGGCCAGCGCGCCCTCGAGGGTCACCACGGTCGCCACGCCGATCAGTAGGAACGAGACGGCGATCGGGGCGATGTTGGGCAGCAGCTCGCGCAGCAGGATCCGTCGGTCGGTGGAGCCCTGCACCTTGGCCGCGGTCACGAAGTCCTTCGTCGCGACCGAAAGGGTGGCGCTGCGGATCACGCGGTAGACGAGGGACACCGACGCGAGCCCGATCACGATGATGAGCTTGAGCAGGGTGCGCGGCGTCCAAAAGGAGATCACCGCGATCACGGCGATGATCGCCGGGAAGGCGAGCAGGACGTACATGACGGCGGTGAGCATCGCGTCGAGGCGACCCCGCCGGTAGGCGGCGAGCATGCCGAGGGGCATGCCGATGCCGAAGCCGATGATCATCGCGCCGCTGCCCACCGCGAGCGAGACCCGCGACCCGAAGACGACGCGCGACAGGATGTCGCGCCCGAGGTCGTCGGTGCCGAACAGGTGGTGCAGGGACGGACCGGCGTTGATGACGTTGTAGTTCTGATACAGCGGGTTCACGAGGGGCAGCACGTTGGTGAGCAGCGCCGCGAGGACGTTGAGGGTGAGCCAGCCCACGCAGATCCAAAAGAGCGGCCCGAGGCGCCGCTCGGCGAGGGGCTCGAAGCCCGCCTGTTCGTCGAGGAGGTCAGTCACGGCTGATCCTGGGGTCCACGAGGCTGGTGAGGAAGTCGAACAGGAAGTTGATCAACACGACCCCGACCGAGACCACCAAGACGATGCCCTGGACGAGGAGATAGTCACTGCTCGCGATCGCCGAGATCAGCGTGTAGCCGAGCCCCGGGATGCCGAGGAGGTACTGCACGACGAACCCCCCAGCCAGCAGACCACCGATGTTGACCCCGGCGGTGCCGAGCAGGGCGACCGACGACGGTCGAAAGGCGTGGCGCCACATGATCCGGCGCTGGCTGAGCCCCTTGGAGCGCGCCATGGTGATGAACTCCTCCTGCAGGGTCGCGATGAGGTCGCTGCGCAGGACACGAAAGTACAGCACGAAACTCGCCGTGGCGAGGGTTATCGAAGGCAGCGCCATGCTCGCGAGGTTGACCCGCCAGTCAGTAGTCAGCGGGACGAAGGACGACGGGCCCGTGTTAGAGATGCCCAACTTGATCGAGACGACGAGCACCAACACGACGATGATGATGAACGGGGGGATCGATAACAAGGTGAAGCTGCCGGCACTCAGCACGCGGTCGATGAGTCCGTTGGGCTTACGCGCCGAACGCATCGCGAGCGGGATGGCGCCGGCGAAGGCGAGGAGTTGACTGAGGACGATGAGTTCGAGGTCGATGGGGTAGGCGGCGCGTATCGTCGAGGCGACCGAGGTCTGCGAGATGAAGGACGTGCCCAGGTTGCCGTGCAGGACATTGACGATCCACACGAAGTACTGCTCGATGATCGGCTTGTTGAGACCGAGCTGTTTGTAGAGGATCGCTCGGTTGGCCGGACTCGCCCCGGTGCCCAGGATCACCGTCGCGGGGTCGCCGGGCAAGAGGTGGATCAGGTAGAAGCTCCCGACCGAGATGACAAAGACGATGCCGACGAGCGTGACCAGCCGTCGCAGCACGTACTTCAGCACTTTCCCCCCTACTGACTTGGTAGGACAATAGCGAACGCGCTGGGGCCGCGGGTTACGCCCCGACGTCACAGGCGGTCGCTACCGTGGAACGGTGGAGATCATCGGCGTGGTCGGCGGCATCGGCGCGGGTAAGAGCACGGTCACGGAGTATCTGGGGCGGCGGGGCTTTGCGGTGATCGACGCCGACGTCGTGGCCCACCGCGTCGTCGAGCCCGATCGCCCGGCGTGGCGGGCCCTGCGCGACGCCTTCGGTGACGCGGTCCTCGCCGCGGACCGGACCCTCGACCGGTCGTTTCTCGCCGAGGTGGTCTTCCACGACCGCTCCGCACTCCAGCGTCTCAACGGGATCACCCACGGCTACATCGGCGAGGAGATCCGCGCCGCGCTCGAACGCGCGTCGGGAGCGGCCGCGTTCGTGGCCATACCGCTCTTTCGCGCCGAGCACCGTCAGGTCTTTCACCTGACGAGGGTGTGGGGCGTGCTCGCGTCGCCCGAGGTGGCCCTCGCGCGACTGGTGGGGGCTCGAGGGCTCGACGAGCGTGACGCGCGGGCCCGTCTCGCGAGCCAGCCGGGCAACGACGAGCGGCTCAGCGTCGTCGACGACGCGATCTGGAACGAGGGCACGAAGGCCGAACTCTACGCGCGCGTCGACGAGTTACTCGCCGAGCGGGGACTCGCGTGACCGACTTCCGGGTCGAATCGCCCTTCCAGCCCTCGGGCGACCAGCCCACCGCCATCGAGACGTTGGCGCGCGGCGTCACCGACGGGCTTCGATACCAGACCCTCGAAGGGATCACCGGCAGTGGCAAGACGGCGACGATCGCCTGGCTCGTCGAGCGGGTCCAGCGTCCGACGCTGATCCTCGAGCCCAACAAGTCCCTGGCCGCCCAGCTGGCCTCGGAGTTGCGCGAGATGATGCCACAGAACCGCGTCGAGTTCTTCGTCTCCTACTACGACTACTACCAGCCCGAGGCCTACATCCCGCGCACCGACACCTTCATCGAGAAGGACAGCTCGATCAACGAGGAGATCGACCGACTGCGCCACGCCGCGACGTCGTCGCTGCTCACCCACCGTGACACCATCGTCGTCGCCTCGGTCTCGTGCATCTACGGCCTGGGCAGTCCCCTCGAGTATCGCGAGCGGATGTTGCCGCTCGCGCGTGGCGAGTCCGTCGACCAGCGCCAGCTACTGCGTCGCCTGGTCGAGATGCAGTACCACCGCAACGAGACGGTGCTCGAACGCGGGACCTTTCGCATGAAGGGCGACACCCTCGAGATTCAGCCGGCCTACGCCAGCGAGGCGGTGCGCGTGTCGTTCTTCTTCGACGAGATCGAGAGCATCACGTTCTTTAACCCGCTGACCCAGGAGACGCGCGGCGCGGTCGACGAGATCACGCTCTTCGCGGCCACCCACTACGCGACCAGCTCGGCCACGCTGCAACGGGCCTGTCGCACCATCGAGGAGGAACTTCAGGTCCGACTGGCGACGTTCCAGTCAGAGGGCAAGCTCCTCGAGGCCCAGCGCCTGCGCTCTCGCACCGAGCACGATCTGGAGATGCTCGAACAGACCGGGGTCTGCGCGGGCATCGAGAACTACTCCGCGCACCTCGACGGACGTCGCCCCGGCGAACGGCCCTACACCCTGCTCGACTACTTTCCCGACGACTACCTGGTCGTCATCGACGAGTCCCACGTGGCGGTGCCCCAGGTGCGCGGACAGTACGCGGGGGACCGGTCGCGAAAGGAGACCCTCGTCGAACACGGGTTTCGCCTGCCGAGCGCGCTCGACAACCGCCCGCTCAACTTCCAAGAGTTCATCGACCTCGTGCCCCAGATCGTCTTCGTCTCGGCGACGCCGGGCCCCTACGAGCTCGAGGTGAGCGACCAGATCGCCGAGCAGGTGATCCGCCCGACCGGTCTCGTCGACCCGATCGTCAACGTGATACCCACGAAGAACCAGATCGACGATCTGCGCACGCGCCTCGACGAGGTGATCGCTCGCGGGGAACGGGCCCTGGTCACCACGCTCACCAAACGGATGGCCGAGGACCTGACGACCTTTCTCACCAAGGCCGGGTACCGGGTGCAGTACCTGCACAGCGACATCGACACGATCCAGCGAATCGAGATCCTGCGGTCGCTGCGCCTGGGCGAGTTCGACATCCTCGTCGGGATCAACCTCCTGCGCGAGGGACTCGACCTGCCCGAGGTGTCCCTCGTCGCGATCCTCGACGCCGACAAGGAGGGCTTCCTGCGTTCGCGCAGCGCGCTCATCCAGACGATCGGGCGGGCCGCGCGTAACGCCAACGGCGCCGCGGTGCTCTACGCCGACCGGATCACCGACTCGATGCGCGACGCGATCAGCCTGACCGAACGGCGCCGCCAGCGCCAGATCGACTACAACCTCGAGCACGGCATCGAACCCCGGACGGTCACGAAGAACGTGGCGGACATCTTGAACCGTCTGCGCAGTGACGCCGGTCCCGCGCGCGAGCGTCCGGCGCAGTTCGCGGGCCTGGAGGGGTCCCTGCCCGACGACCTCTCGCGCGAGATGACCCGGGTGGAGGCCGCGATGCTCGAGGCGGCGCGCGAATTGCGATTCGAGGAGGCGGCGACGCTGCGAGACCTGCTCCACACCCTGCAACGTCAGGGACTCGAGCAAGGTGTCTACGGCGGGTCCGTCGACTCCTGACCGGTAGATTCACCTCATGGCCCAGTCGATTCGCGTTCAGGGTGCGCGCGTGCACAACCTCAAGAACCTGGCGGTGGAGATCCCGCGCGACCGACTCGTGGTCTTCACGGGGCTCTCCGGATCAGGGAAATCGTCCCTCGCCTTCGACACGATCTACGCCGAGGGCCAGCGCCGCTACGTCGAGAGCCTCTCGGCCTACGCCCGCCAGTTCCTCGGTCAGATGGACAAGCCCGACGTCGATTTCATCGAGGGCCTGTCGCCGGCGATCTCCATCGACCAAAAGACGGCCTCGCGCAACCCGAGGTCCACGGTCGGCACGATCACCGAGATCCACGACTACCTGCGACTGCTCTACGCGCGCATCGGGGTCCCGCACTGCCCGAACTGCGACAAGCCGGTCAGCCGTCAGACACCCCAGCAGATCGTGGACCTGGTGTTGGAGCGTCCGGCCGACGAGCGGTTCATGGTGCTCGCGACGGTCGTCGACGGGCGAAAGGGCGAGTACAGCTCGCTGCTCGATGACCTCGCTGGCCAGGGCTTCTCGCGGGTCCGCGTCGACGGCGCGGTGATCGACCTCGCCGATCGCGAGTCGCTCACGCTCGCGCGCTACGAACAACACTCGATCGACGTGGTGCTCGACCGGCTCACCGTCAAGTCCTCGAACCGCCAGCGCCTGACCGAGTCGGTCGAGACCGCGCTCGCGCTGACCAAGGGGACCGTCTCGGTGCTCTACCTCGCCACCGACGAGGTCGTGCGCTACTCCGAGAAACTGGCCTGCGCCGACTGCGGCATCAGCTTCAGCGAGCTGGCGCCGCGCGACTTCTCCTTTAACTCGCCCTACGGCGCCTGCGGCGTTTGCACCGGGCTCGGAACGCGCTACGAGGTGGACCCGGACCTCGTCGTGCCCGACCCCACCCGCTCGCTCGCCGACGGGGCGCTCGCGCCGTGGGCCGGCCAGCGCTTCAAGTACTTCGAGCGCCTGATCGCCGGCATCGCCGAGATGGGCGGGTTCTCCACGGACGTGGCGTGGAACAAGCTGCGCGCGAAGGACCGCAAGCTCGTCCTCTACGGCGTCGAGAAGAAGTCGGTGCCCGTGCGCTATCGCAACCGCTACGGGCGAGTGCGCACCTACGACACGACCTACAACGGCATCGTCGAGTGGCTGGAGCGCAAGCGCAGCGAGGCCGACGGCGACTGGTCGCGCGAACAGGCGGAGCAGTACATGCGCGAGGTCGAGTGCACCGCCTGTCACGGCCAACGCCTGAAGCCCGAGGTCCTCGCGGTGCGCATCGCGAGTCGCTCCATCGCCGACGTGAGCGCCATGACGATCGACGAGGCCCTCGACTTCTTCTCGGACCTGCACCTCTCCTCGCGCGACGAGACCATCGCCCACCAGGTGGTCAAGGAGATCAACGAGCGGCTCACGTTCCTGATGGACGTGGGACTGGACTACCTGACCCTCAGTCGCGGCTCGGCGACCCTGTCGGGCGGCGAGGCCCAGCGGATCCGCCTCGCCTCACAGATCGGCAGCTACCTCGTCGGCGTGCTCTACGTCCTTGACGAGCCGTCGATCGGGCTGCACCAGCGCGACAACCGGCGCCTGATCGCGACCCTGGAGCGCCTGCGCGACCTCGGCAACTCGGTGATCGTGGTCGAGCACGACGAAGAGACGATCCGCAGCGCCGACTTCATCGTGGACATCGGACCGGGGGCCGGCGAGTACGGCGGTCGGGTGGTGCACGCCGGCACCTACGAGGGCCT
>JAKAZI010000022.1 GCA_021809495.1 Actinomycetes bacterium
CGACCGGGCCGCGCGCGGATCGAGCAATGTGTTGTACCCGATGAAGACGGCGCTCGCGGCGATGGCGACGCTCGGTGAGGTCGCCGAGACGCTGCGCGGCGTCTTTGGGGTCTATCAGCCGAACTAGCGGCTGATCGGCTCGAGGAAGTGCGTGACTTCGGGCGGCGTCACGTAGAAGGGGTGGGTCGCGACGCGCCACCGTTCGAATGCGTCCGACGCGCGGAAGTCCATGTGGGCGTCGACCGAAGTCCAACGCACGGTGAGCAGGTAGACCGACGGGTCTTCGTGCTGGCGCCGCAGTTCGGCACCGTGACAGCCCGGCGCCGATTCGATGATCGTGAACGCGCCGCGCATCGCGGCTTCGAAGGCCTCGGCCCAGTCGGGATTGACGTGGACGATGGCGTGTTCGTTGATCATGAGCGCTCCGTGAGTCGACGGCGAAGGGGTGAGTCCTCGGCGACCAGGATCGCCGTTCGGGCGAGGGCCACGGCACCGTCGATGATCGCGGCGTCGGCGGCCTCGCCAACGCAGGCGGCGGCGAACTCGGGTTGGTGGTTCACGGCGCCATTGGTGGGAATCGCGAGGAGCGGATGGATCGACGGGACGACCAGTGAGACATTCGCCATGTCCGTCGAGAGCGTGGGGGCCGGCTCGCCTCGGTCGTCCAGTTCGAAGGTCCGCCCGAGCGACTCGGCCGCGCTGCGGTAGTGGCGAAGGACGTCGGGATCGGATTCCATGTGCGAGAAGGCGCTGCCGAGCTCGGTGATGGTGAGCGAGCACCCGGTCGCGAGCGCACCGGCTTGGAAGCACCGGTCGGTCCGTTCGCGCAACTCGGCCAGTCGCGCGATCGTGGTGGCCCGGCACATGTAGCGTCCGACGACCTTCGACGGGATGATGTTGGCCGCCGAGCCACCCTCGAGGACGATGCCGTGGAACTGGTCGCCTGGTCGAAGTTGCTGGCGAAGCAGGCTTAACGAGACCTGCGCGATGGTCAGTGCGTCGAGGGCGTTGATACCCTCCCAGGGCGCGGCCGAGGCGTGGGCCTCTCGGCCGTCGAAGCGGACGTCGAAGTGATCGACCGCCAGGCACGCCGCGTCGAGGCGGTCACTCGGCCAGGGGTGAACCATCATCGCGACGTGGACGTCGTCGAAGTACCCCGCGTTCACGAGGTCGATCTTGCCGCCGCCGCCCTCTTCGGATGGCGTGCCGAGCAGCACGACCGTGAGGTCGAGCTCGTCAGCGACGGCCGCGAGACCGATCGCCGCACCGAGTGACGCCGCGGCGATGATGTTGTGTCCGCACGCGTGGCCGACGTCGGGTAGGGCGTCGTACTCGGCGCACAGCGCGACGTGCAACGACCCGTGCCCCGCGGTGGCTCGAAACGCCGTGGTTAGACCGGCGATACCGCGTTCGACGCGAAAACCGTGGGACTCAGCCGTCCGAGCGACTGCCTCGGCGCTGAGGAACTCTTCGTAGCCGAGTTCGGGGTTCGCGTGGATGAAGTGGCTGACGCCGAACAGGTCCTCGCGCGCCGCCGTGACGGCCGCCGTCGCTCGATCGCGCGAGGTCATTCGACGACGGCGACCACGTCACCGGCGCTGACGGCGTCACCGGGTTTGACCTTTATCGCGGTGACCACGCCCGACTTCTCGGCGCCGACCGCGTTCTCCATCTTCATCGCCTCGAGGATGACCAGGGTGTCGCCCGCGTCTACCGACTGACCGACCTCGACCGAGACCTTGACGATGGTGCCCTGCATCGGCACCGAGACGGTGCCTGAACCGCTGCCGACCACGCCCGCGTGGTGCTGACGGCGGGGCTTGGCGGCCGTGCTCGTCGGCTTGCCGAGGCTGGTGTCACCGGCGTCGTCGAGCCACAGCGCGACGCTGACCCGGCGACCGTCGACTTCGGCCACCACGTCGCGACGCACCAGCCCGTCCGCTTCGCTGGCTCCGGCTCCGGGACTCGTGATCGCCGAGAAGTCCAGGGTCTCCTCGACCCATTTGGTGGAGTGGGTGCCGTTGACGAAATCGTCGCTCGACAGGATCACGGTGTCGGCCGGCAACGTCGTCGCCACGCCCTCGATCGTCGTCTCCTCGATCGCGCGCAGCATCCGGCGCCGGGCGCGCTCTCGGTCGGGCGCCCAGACGACGAGCTTGGCGATGAGGTTGTCGTAGTACTGCGAGATGGTGTCACCGGATTCGTAACCGGCGTCGAGGCGAACGCCCGGTCCCGCCGGCTGACGAAACGTCGTAATGGTCCCCGGCGACGGGACGAATCGTCCACCGGCCGGGTCTTCGGCGTTGATGCGGACCTCGATGGCGTGTCCGTCACGTCGCACGTCGTCTTGCTTGAAGGGGAGCGGTTCACCCGCGGCGATGCGCAACTGCCACTCGACGAGGTCGAGCCCGGTGACCAGCTCGGTCACGGGGTGCTCAACCTGGAGCCGCGTGTTCATCTCGAGGAAGTAGAACGCATCGTCCTGGTAGAGGAACTCGACGGTCCCGGCGTTCACGTACCCGCAGGCCCGCGAGACCTTGACGGCCGCCTCGCCCATCGCGACGCGAATCGCGTCGGGGAAGTTGGCGGCCGGTGATTCCTCCACCAGTTTTTGGTGGCGTCGCTGGGCCGAGCAGTCACGTTCGCCGAGCCACAGGGTGTTGCCGTGACTGTCGGCGAGGACTTGCATCTCGATGTGGCGTGGCCAGGTCAGGTAGCGCTCCACGTAGCACTCGGAGCGGCCGAAGTAGCTGAGGGCCTCGCGTTGGGCGCTCTCGAAGGCCGCGGCGGCCTCGTCGGGCCCCGACACGACCTTCATGCCGCGTCCGCCACCGCCGAACGCCGCTTTGATGGCGACGGGCCAGCCGTGCTCTCGACCGAAGTCGATCACCTCGTCGGCGTGCTGGAGGGTCTCGTTGCGGCCGGGCACGCCGGCGACGCCGGCGCGTTCGGCGGCGAGTCGCGAGGAGATCTTGTCACCCATGACCTCGATCGCCTCGGGCGGTGGTCCGATGAACGTGACACCGCGCGTGGTGATCGCTCGCGCGAAGTCGGTGTTCTCGGAAAAGAAGCCGTAGCCGGGGTGCACGGCGTCGGCACCGGAACGCTCGATGATCGCGAGGATCGCCTCAGTGTTGAGGTAGCTCTCAGCGGCGCTCGATCCGCCGAGCGCGTAGGCCTCGTCGGCCAGACGCACGTGCAGTGCGTGGCGGTCGAGGTCGGAGTAGACAGCCACGGTCGCGATGCCGAGCTCGCGACACGTGCGCATGACCCGCACGGCGATTTCGCCACGGTTGGCGATTAGAACCTTCTGTAGCACGCGTTCCTCCGTCTCAGCACTGTCCTTTTCTACCACTCGGCCTCTCGGCCCAAGGAGGACACGGGTCGCGCGGCGCGGGCCGGATCGGCCCGGTGGACGTTGATTGCGGTCTCGCGGGTGCGGCGCCAGTATGTCCGACCAGTTGACGAGCGGGGACGGTGTCGGTCCGTCGAGGCGCGACGTGTTCACAAGTCAGCGAACGTGTCGCGTGACGATGGCGCGGGAGCGGGCCGGGTGCCTGGTCGTGGTTGACGGGCGGTAAGTTGGTCGACCTGGACCGCGCCCGCGCCAGTTCCTGGGGCGCACCACGTTCTCGGGCGTGACACGATGGTCACGAGAGCGTTGTGCCGTGTGGCACAATCGCACGCGCCAAGTGAAAGGGGAATGGGGACGAGTCCGCTGGTCGGACGTAGAACCCGACAACCAATGAGTTCAATCATCTGGCGACTCGAAGAGGTGAAGTCCATCGATTCGACCAATTCGTGGCTGGTGGAGCAGGCCCGCGACGGCGCACCGGAGGGTCGCGCCATCCTGGCGGGGTTCCAGCGGGCGGGCCGGGGACGGCTCGATCGTCGTTGGGAGGCGCCGGCCGAGAGCGCGCTGCTGCTCTCGCTGCTGCTTCGGCCCGCCACGGTGCGCGGCGCATCGTGGGCGGTGTCGGCGGTGGCGCTCGCGGTTCGCTCAGCGCTCGTGCGCCTGAGCGGGGTTCGTCCGCAGCTCAAATGGCCGAACGACCTCGTCGTCGACGATGAGAAACTCGGCGGTCTCCTCGGTGAATTGGTCACCGACGATCCACCCGGCGTGGTCATCGGCGTGGGCGTGAACCTCACGGAGTACCCCCCGGACCTGGCGGCCACCAGCGTGCGAGACCGCTCGGGCGTGACCCTGTGGCCGCGCGCTCTCTGCGACATCGTCTTCGAAGAGGTCGAGCGGCGCCGGCCCCTACTCGACGATGAACGGGGACTCGCGGCGCTTCGCGACGAATACCGGGACGCTTCGGCGACCATCGGGCGAACGGTTCGCGTTGCCCTGCTCGATCAGACCGTGGTCGGTGACGCGATCGACGTCGACGAGTCCGGCGCGCTGGTCGTAGCGGTCGGTGGCGAGCGACGCGTCTTCGCGGCGGCCGACGTCGTGCACCTGCGCGCCCAGAGCAGTGCGGGTGACGCGTGAGTCCGGTGCGGGTACTCGTCACCGGGGCGGCGGGTCAGGTCGGGGTCGATCTGGTCTCGACACTGCGCGGTGAGGTTCCACCGGGGGCCGACCCGCAGTGGCAACCCGACGGCGTCAAAATCGTGCCCGACGAGTTCGAGGTGCTCGGCGTGGCGCGACGCGACCTCGACATCACGGACCGAGACGCGGTGACGCGCGCTCTGGCGCTCACAAAACCCGACGTGGTCGTCAACCTCGCCGCGTATACGGCGGTCGACCAGGCGGAGCGGGACGTCGAGGCGTGCTACGCGGTCAACGCGGACGCGACGGGACTGCTGTCGCAGGCGTGCGCCACGGTCGGCGCGCACTTCGTGACGGTCTCGACGGACTACGTCTTTGACGGCGAGAAGGGCTCCAGCTACGACGAGGGCGACCAGCCGAACCCCCAGAGCGTGTACGGGGCGTCCAAGTGGGCCGGCGAGCAACGCTGTCGCGACGAGGACACCATCGTGCGGACGTCCTGGGTGATGGGGGTGCGTGGCGCGAGCGTGGTGCACGTCATCGCCGATCGGGCACGTAACGGGTCGAATGTCCGCTTCGTCGACGACCAGACCGGGACGGTGACCCTCGCCGCCGACCTGGCGCGCGCGCTCGTCACCGTCGTTCGCGAACGCCCGGGTGGTGTCTGGCACGTCGCCAACGGGGGAAACGCGACCTGGTTCGACGTCGCGCGCTTCGTCGGCCACGAGCTCGGCCGCGACGACGAGTTCGCGACCCCCATCACGACCGCGGCGCTGAGCCCGGCCCCACTCGCCCGGCGTCCCCGGCGCAGCGACCTCAACACCGCGAAGTGGTGCTCGCGCTGGGTGGCGCCGCCGGATTGGCGCGACGGCGTCTCGCGCCTGCTCCGCGACCGGGTGGCGTCATGACCCTGCCCGTCACCGCCGTCATCGTGGACTACCACGCCGATGAGGCGCTCGTTGACTGCGTGCGGTCGCTGCGCGCGAACGAGGTCGACCGGATCGTCGTGGTCGAGAACGGGCTACCCGGCTCCACCAGCGCCTACGTCGACCTCGACGCCGTCACGCTGGTAGAGCCCGGACTCAACCTGGGCTACGGCCGGGGCGTGAACCGGGGGGTCGCCGCGGAGCGCTCGAATCCCTACCTGTTGATCGCGAATCCCGACCTCGTCGTGCACGACGGCGCCGTCGCCGCGTTGGTCGCCTACCTCGATGAACATCCGGGCGTCGGCGTGGTGGGGCCGACCATCGAACGACCCGACGGGTCCCGGTACCCGTCGCTGCGGGTCTTTCCCAACGTGTGGCTCGCCGGCGCCCACGCCGTGCTCGCGCCCTGGTGGCCGGGTAATCCCGCAACGGCCCGGTACCGCTCGCCCCGCGCCGACGGGACCGTCGACTGGGTCTCGGGCGCCTGTTTCGTGATCCGCCGCTCGGTCCTGGAGGCGGTCGGGGGTTTCGACGAGCGGTACTTCATGTTCGCCGAGGACATGGCGCTGTGTTGGCGGGTCCGCGCCCGCGGGTGGGGTGTGGCTCCGGTACCCGAGGCGGTGGTGACCCACGTCGAGGGACTCTCGAGGCAGCGTGCGTCCCGGGCCATGGTCATCGCGCATCATCAGAGCGCCCTGCGCTTCGAATGGCAGACGGCCCGTGGCTGGCGACGGCTCTTGGCGCCGGTGGCGAGCGCGGTACTGGGCGCGAGGCTCGCGGCCATGCTGGCCGCCGACTCGTGGTCCCGGCGGTCGCGGCCGTAGACTGAGGCGGGGCTGCGGGTGGTTCTGTGGTTGAAAGTCGAGGCCAGCCGCGGGCAAAACGACCCACGTAAGGCGTCTTGTTGACGCCGAGCATGGCGCGGTTTAGAAGTAAGTCCTGCCCCGTCGCGGCCACCGTGGCCACGGCGGGAGCCGGTGAAGTGCACGGGTACGGCGTTGGAGAGCTTCGGCTGCCGGCGGCGCGTGTGGACACCGCCGCAGGCAGGTGTGGGGTCAAAGACCAGGTCAGACACCCGTAGCCCCGTGAGGATCGTCCGTCTACCGGTAGGGTGAAACACGACATGAGTGTGTTCAGCAAGATTTTGAGGGCCGGTGAAGGCAAGCGCGTACGTCAGCTCGCCGAGCTGGTCGGACCCATCAACGAGTTATCGGACGAGATCGGCGCGTTGAGCGACGCCGAACTGCGGGCCAAGACCGACGAGTTCCGTCGACGCCTCGCCGACGGCGAGACCCTCGACGACCTGCTCATCGAGGCGTTCGCGGTGGTGCGCGAAGCCGCCACCCGCGTGCTGGGCCAGCGTCACTACGACGTCCAGTTGATGGGCGGCATGGCACTGCACTTCGGGTGGATCGCCGAAATGAAGACCGGTGAGGGCAAGACCCTTGTTTCGACACTGCCGGTGTACCTCAACGCCTTGACCGGCAAGGGCGTTCACGTCGTGACGGTCAATGACTACCTCGCCACCCGAGACGCGAACTGGATGGGCCAGCTGCACCGGTTCCTCGGGCTGAGCGTGGGGCGCGTGGGACCCGACCTACCCGACTTCGATCAGAAGCGCGAAGCCTACGAGTCCGACGTGACCTACGGGACCAATACGGAGTTCGGCTTCGACTACCTGCGCGACAACATGGCGCGACGCCGCGAACACATGGTCCAGCGCGGCCACAACTACGCCATCGTCGACGAGGTCGACTCGATCTTGATCGACGAAGCTCGTACGCCGCTGATCATCTCGGGGCCCGCGTCGGACGTGACGAAGCTCTACTACCAGTTCGCGTCGATCGTGCGCACCCTCGTGCGCGACGAGGATTACGAGGTCGACGAGGAAAAGAAGACCGTGGTGCCCACCGAGTCGGGCATCGAGAAGGTGGAACGCCAGCTCGGGGTGACCAATCTCTACGACGCGGTCGCGACGAACTACGTCCACCAGCTGGGTCAGGCGCTGCGCGCCAAGGAGCTCTTCCACCGCGACAAGGACTACCTGGTCGACGCCGGCGAGGTGAAGATCGTCGACGAGTTCACGGGCCGCACCCTCGAGGGCCGACGGTGGTCCGACGGGCTCCACCAGGCGGTCGAGGCCAAGGAGCGGGTGCGGATCCAAGAGGAGAACCACACCTGGGCGACCGTCACCCTGCAGAACTACTTCCGGCTTTACGAGAAGCTCGCGGGTATGACCGGCACGGCCGAGACCGAGGCCAGCGAGTTCGGCAGCACCTACAACCTCGCCGTCGTGCCGATTCCGACCCATCGGCCATCACGCCGCGAGGACGAGCCCGACCTGATCTTTAAGACCGAAGAGGACAAGTTCAACGCGATCGTCGAAGACGTACGGGCCCGAACTGACATCGGCCAGCCGATCCTGCTCGGTACCGCGTCGGTCGAGAAGTCCGAACTGCTCTCGAGGGCCCTCTCCAAGGCGGGGATCGCCCACGAGGTCTTGAACGCGAAGCAGCACTTCCGCGAAGCCGAGATCGTTGCCCAGGCGGGCCGCAAGCACGCCGTGACGGTGGCGACGAACATGGCGGGTCGAGGCGTCGACGTCATCCTGGGCGGCAACGCCGAGGGTCTGGCGCGCCGCGAGGTGATCGCGCAAGGAATCGCGGTCGACACCGAAGAGTACGACGCCGCGTACCGCGCGGCCCTGTCGCGGTTCAAAGAGGTCTGTGACAAAGATGGTGACGAGGTCCGCGACGTGGGCGGGCTCTACGTGCTGGGCACCGAGCGTCACGACTCGCGACGGATCGACAATCAGTTGCGCGGTCGGTCCGGTCGCCAGGGGGATCCGGGCGAGAGTCGCTTCTACCTGTCCCTCGAGGACGACCTGTTGCGGCTGTTCGCGACGGGCGCCGTGTCGTGGGTCATGGAACGGGCCATGCCCGAAGGCGAGGCCATCGAGGCCAAGATGGTCTCCAAGGCCATCGAACGCGCCCAGAACACGGTGGAGGCGCGCAACGCCGAGATCCGCAAGGACGTGCTCAAGTACGACGAGGTGATGAACGAGCAGCGCAAGGTGATCTACGCGCGACGTCAGCAGGTGATCGACGGTGAGGACATCCACGACTCGACGCTCGAGATGATCGAGCGACAGATCACCGCCGTGGTCGAGACCTACCTCGAGAGCGAGTTCCCCGAAGCGTGGGACCTCAACGCGTTGCTCGTGGACCTGCCGACCTACTACCCGACAACGGTGTCGATGTCGACCCTCGAGTCCTTCGCCGACCGCGACGAAGCGATCGAGACGATCGTGGCCGACGCGTTGACCGAGTACCAGGCCAAGTGCGAGGAGTATCCGGGCGGCCTCGAGACGGCCAAAGAGATCGAGCGTGACGTGATGTTGCAGATCCTCGATCAGCGGTGGCGCGACCACCTGTCGGACATGGACTACCTGCGCGACGGGATTCACCTTCGTCAAGTCGCCCAGCAGGACCCGCTGACGGCGTGGCAGAAAGAGGGCTACGTCATGTTCGAGCACCTGCTCGACGCCGTCGAGACCGACTTTGTCCGCTACGTCACCCACGTCGAGGCGACCGTGCCCGAGGAGGAGGCGACGCTCGTGGACGACGGACTCGAGCGGGCCGTGACCAACGCCGCCGAAGTCGCCCCGGGCGCGGTCGAGCTACCCGCGCACGCGAACGCCGCCCCGGCGACTGCGACCAAGCCCAACGAGAAACTCGGACGCAATCAGCCCTGTTGGTGTGGTTCGGGTCGGAAGTTCAAGCAGTGCCATGGCCGACCCTAAGGCGGAGAATGCGCTTCGAGAGGCGCAGGCGTCACTCGGCGTGCTCGAGGAGCGGTGGAATTCGGCGCGCGAGTACCTGAAGATCGATGAGCACCGGGCTCGCCACGCGCTGCTCAATGAGGAAGCGTCGTCCCCGGACCTGTGGAATGACCAGGACCACGCGCGCGCGGTGACGACCGAGTTGGGCCGCCTGACGAGTGAACTCGAGGCGTTCGATCAACTGCGGCGATCCCTCGACGACTGCGCGGTCCTGAGCGACTTCTCGGCCGAGTCGTTGGGATCCGCCGACGCGGACTGGACGTTGCTCGACGAGCTTCGTGCCAACGTCGCCGCCGTGGACGCGGCGCTCACGGCACTCGAAACCCAGAGCCTGCTCAACGGCCCCTACGACCAAAACGACGCGATCGCCGAACTTCACGCGGGCGCCGGCGGCACCGACGCCCAGGACTGGACTGAGATGTTGCTGCGCATGTACGCGCGCTGGGCCGAACGACGCGGGTTTGGCGTTGAGGTCGACGAGATCACCGAGGGGCAAGAGGCGGGCCTGCTGTCGGCCACGTTTATCGTGAAGGGGCCGTACGCCTACGGGTGGCTCTCGGCCGACCGCGGCGTGCACCGGCTCGTTCGAATCAGTCCGTTCGATTCCCAGGCGCGACGCCAGACCAGCTTCGCCAGCCTCGAGATCACGCCGTTGCTCGACGACGACGCCCACGAGGTCGACATCGACGAGAAGGACCTGCGAATCGACACCTACCGATCGTCGGGGGCCGGTGGCCAGCACGTCAACAAGACGGACTCGGCCATCCGGATCACCCACCTACCCTCGGGGATCGTGGTGAGCTGTCAGAACGAGCGCAGCCAACACCAGAACCGGGCGCGGGCGTTGCAGATCCTCACCGCCAAACTCGCCGAGCGGGCTAGAGCGCAGCGTCGCGCGGAGATGGACGCGCTGTCTGGCGATCGCTCCGATAACGCCTGGGGCTCTCAGATTCGCAGTTACGTCCAGGCCCCGTACCAGTTGGTGAAAGATCACCGCACCGACGTCGAGACGGGCAACGTCGACGCCGTCCTCGACGGGGACATCGACGCCTTCTTAGAGGCCGAACTGCGTCGTCAGCGTACCGGGACCTGAGTGAGACGAACGCGATCGATGCGCCGATGACGTCGCAACGACGTGCTCAAACTAGAATGCACGAGGAGATTCTGGGTGTCCGACCACCGACCAACTGAACCCGAAGGGGCGTTGCCGTGATTCGTTTCGAGAACGTGTCGAAGACGTACAAGAACGGGACGCCCGCTCTGAAGGACATCTCGCTCGACATCGAGAAGGGCGAATTCGTTTTTCTCGTTGGGGCGTCGGGTTCGGGTAAGACGACGTTCCTGCGATTGTTGCTGCGCGAAGAGCTTCCCGACCGGGGACGAATCCTCGAGGCGGGCCGTGATATCAGCGAACTGTCGAAGTGGCGAGTGCCGTATCTACGACGCAATATCGGCTGCGTCTTCCAAGACTTCCGGCTTTTGCCGAACAAGTCGGTCTTTGAGAACGTGGCCTTCGCCCTCGAGGTGATCGGTCGACCGCGATCGACCATCGAGTCCCAGGTGCCCCAGATCCTCGAACTCGTGGGCCTGGCCGACAAGGCCAAGAACCTCCCGGGCGAACTCTCAGGCGGCGAGCAGCAGCGCGTGGCCGTTGCGCGGGCCTTCGTCAACCGGCCGTTGATCCTGCTCGCCGACGAGCCGACGGGCAACCTGGACCCGACGAACTCGGAGTCGATCATGGCCCTGCTCGAGCGAATCAACCGAACCGGCACGACGGTGGTGATGGCGACCCACGACAAGGCCCTCGTCGACCGGATGCGTCGGCGCGTCATCGAGCTCGATCACGGTGAGATGGTCCGAGACCAGGTCCGCGGCGTCTACGGTATCGACGAACCGATGGAGATCCGCTGATGCGCGTCTACCTGCGATACGCGGTCAAGGAGACCCTCGCCAACCTCTGGCGCAACCGCATGATGACCATCGCGGCGGTGCTGACCGTCGCGGTTTCGCTATCCCTGGTGGGAGCGGCGTTGTTGCTCAAACAGAGCGCGGCACAGGCGTCGGCTCAGTGGCAGCAGGGAACGCGGGTGACCGTCTGGATGCAGCCGAACGCGACCGCGAGCGAACTGAACAACGTGAAGACTCAGCTCGCGACGCTGCCGATCGTCAAGGACTGCGTCTTTAACTCCCAGGCCCAGGACTACCAGGAAGCGAAGCGAATCCTGCCGCAGTCCGAGTGGTCGGTGCTGTCGGTCTCGAACGTGCCCTCATCGTTCCGCTGCGTGCCCACGGTGCCGTCGAACGCCTTCGTGGTCATGTCGACCTTCAAGAACGAGCCCGGCGTCTACAACGTCACCGCGCCCGAGCAGCAGATTCGCCAGATGAACAGCGCGATTCGGATCTTGCAGATCGTGTTCCTCGCGCTCGCCGGCGTGCTGTTGCTCTCGGCGACGGTGCTGATCCTTAACACGATCCGCATGGCGATCTTCGCGCGTCGTCGCGAGGTCTCGGTGATGAAGCTCGTCGGTGCGACGAACTGGTTCATCCGCATCCCGTACATCACCGAGGGGTTCATCCAGGGCCTGCTCGGATCCTTGGTCGCCGTACTCGCCGTGACGGCCCTGCACACCTGGTACCCGTTGCACAACGAGTTCCAACTGGACACCACGGCACTCTTGGGCACGAATCTCGTCGTGCTCGTCGTGGGCGTGGTGATCGGTTCGGTCGGTTCGGCGTTGGCGATCCGACGATTCCTGGACGTCTAGCGGGTCACTCGCCGGTGGCGTCGAAGTCGATCGCGAGGGAGTTGACGCAGTAGCGAAGGCCGGTGGGGGTCGGGCCGTCATCAAAGACGTGGCCCAGGTGTCCGCCACACGCGGCGCAGAGAATCTCGGTGCGGACCCGTCCCAGCGAGTGGTCGGGTCGTTCGACGATGGTGCCCGGTTCGCACGCGTCGAAACTCGGCCAACCGCAGTGCGAGTCGAACTTCGAATCCGACGTGAAGAGCCGCTGGCCGCAGCCCCCGCAGGTGAAGACGCCGGCGTCGTCCACGTCGAGCAGTGACCCGGTGAAGGGCGGCTCCGTCGCGGCTTCGCGCAGCACGGCGTAGCGGTCGGGGTCGAGCAGTGCTCGCCACTCGGCGTCGGTGCGACTTACGAGATTTGACATTGAACTCAGGGTACCGCGGCGGCGCCGCGACGATTACAGGTAGGAGGAGTGCGGCGCTTCGGGCAGTGGCCGGGGAAACTCGGGCTGGTCGTCGAGCATTCGCGCGAAGGCGTCCGCGAGTCCCGCCGGGTCAAGGCCCAGTTCTTCGAGCAACCGGTCCGGACGGTGGTGCTCGAGGAACGCGCGCGGAACGCCGAGGATCCGAGTGGTGGGAAAAGCCAGCCCGAGCTCTTGAGCCCGGTCGCGCACCGCCGAGACCATCAGGGTGCCGGCGCCACCGTGGCGGGTGCCGTCCTCCACCGTGATGATGCGCTGGTGGGCGAGCGCGTCATCGATCATCGATGGGTCCGGTGGCAGGACGCGCACGTCATAGAGCGTGACGCGCGCGCCGCGTGGTCCCATCGCGGCGATCGCGGCCCACGCGTTTGGCGCCATCTTGCCTACGGCGAGCACGCACAAGGAGCCGTCGCCGCGCAGGACCTCGCGCGCGGTGAGACCGTCACCGATGAGGCCGTCGAAGGGACGCGGCAGCGTCTTGGGGAAGCGAACGGCGGTGGGCGTCGACATCGACAGTGCCGTTGCGAGCATGCCGGGAACCTCTTCGGCGCTCGAGGGTGCGAAGATGGTCACGTTCGGGATGGCGAGACACAGGGCGATGTCGAGCAGTCCGTGGTGACTCGGACCGTCGTCGCCGGTGATGCCCGCGCGGTCAAAGACGAAGACCACGGGCAGGTTCAACAGGCCGACGTCCAGGTGGGCCTGGTCGAAGGCACGGCTGAAGAACGTCGAGTACACCGCGACCACGGGCTTGAGGCCCCCCATGGCCATCCCGGCCGCGGCGGTGACCGCGTGCTGCTCGGCGATGCCGACGTCGAAGAACCGCTGCGGGAACCGCTCCTGGAACTGCATGAGCCCGGTCGGACCGGCCATGGCGGCGGTGATGGCGACGATGCGGTCGTCGACGCCCGCGAGGGTCACGAGTGCGTTGCTGAACGCCTCGGTGAAGGACTGGGGCGGCACCTCCTCGTCGTTCAATCGGGGTGGCAACTTGAAGTCGTGCATCCGCAGGTCGTCCGAGACCGCTGGCTCGTAGCCGCGACCCTTTTGGGTCATGACGTGTATGAGAATCGGACCGTCCCACTTCGCGGCGCTGCGTATCGTCGTCTCCAGGGCCTCGAGGTTGTGTCCGTCGATCGGCCCGACGTATCGAACGCCGAGGTTCTCGAAGAACGTGTGGGGCGTCACGATCTCGCGCACGACCGACGTGAAGCCGTCGATGCCGCGGTAGGCGGCTTTACCGAACCAGGGCAGGTGCGGGACCAGTCGGCGCAAACGGTCGCGCATCGTCAGGTAGGTGCGATTGAGGCGCAGGCTGGTGAGGGACTCCGACAGTTTCGAGATCGTCGGGGCGTAGCTGCGACCATTGTCGTTGAAGATAATGACGACGCGCTGGTTCGAGTGTCCCAGGTTGTTCAGCGCCTCGTAGGCCATGCCGCCGGTCAGCGAGCCGTCACCCACGACGGCCACGACGTGGCGGGTGCCGCCGTGTCCGACCAACTCCTTGCGCTGCTCGAGTGCGACGGACAGTCCGTGCGCGTAGGACAGAGCCGTGGACGCGTGGGACGACTCGATCCAGTCGTGAGGGCTTTCGGAACGATTGGGGTAGCCCGAGAGTCCACCGCGCTGGCGCAGGTGTTTGAACCCGTATCGTCTGCCGGTCAACAGCTTGTGCACGTAGGCCTGGTGGCCGGTGTCCCAGAGCAGGATGTCGTTGGGCGAGTCAAAGACGCGGTGTAGCGCGATGGTCAGCTCGACGACTCCGAGGTTCGAGCCCAGGTGCCCGCCGGTGGACGTCACCGTCTCGATGATGAAGCTTCGAATCTCGCCGCTGAGCTCGTAGAGCTCGTCATAGGAAAGACCCTTCAGATCGGCTGGGCTCTCGATCGAGGGAAGAATCACCCATTCAGCCTACTGGCCGGTACGTCTCAGGGACCGATCGCCGGGCCCGGTACGCTGGCGCGGTGCGTGCTGACTTAGTCGATTCTGACCTCATCGAACGGGTTCTACGCACCGCACTGCGCCGCGGCGGTGACTTCGCCGAGATTTTCGTCGAGGACCGCGGATCGCGCGCCGCGGTGCTCGACCAACGCCGCGTTGAAACACTGGGTTCGGGCCACGAGCGTGGCGCGGGGATCCGCGTCATCGCCGGTGCCACGACCGGATTCGCCCACACGGCCGACCTCAGCGAAGCCGGCTTGTTGAGCGCCGCCGAGGCCGCGGCGACGGCCGTGGGCGAGCGTGACGGTCGCGTCCACGAGATCGCCCTGGGAGCGACGCAGCGCCACCGTACCGAGGTCGGTGAGTCGCCGGTGAGCGTCGACAAGGAACGCGTGATCGAGCAACTTCGTCGGGCCGACGACGTCGCACGAGGTGCGGCTGGTTCGATAGCCCAGGTGCAGGTCAGCGTCGGCGGTTCCACGCGGCGACTGCTGATCGCCAACTCGAATGGGCTCGTCGTCACGGACGAGCAGGTTCGAACGAGGTTCGCGGTGGCCTGCGTCGCCGAAGGCGACGGTGGCATGCAGACCGGTTATCGGCCCTTCGGGGCGACGGGAGGGTACGAACTTCTCACCGACGATCTGATCGACGAAGCCGCGCGCGCCGCCGCTCGCCAGGCGGTCACGAAGTTGGGGGCTCGACCGGCACCGTCAGGCGACCTGCCGGTGGTCCTCGCCGGAGGTACGGGCGGCATCTTGTTCCACGAAGCCTGCGGTCACGGCCTCGAGGCCGACGCCGTCGCGAAGGAAGCGTCGGTGTACGCGGGACGGCGTGGCGAGCGGGTGGCCAGCCCACTGGTGACCCTGGTGGACGACGGAACGGTGGCGGGCGAATGGGGTCACGTCGCGGTCGACGACGAGGGCCACGCCGGAACTCGCACCGTGCTCATCGAGAACGGTGTCCTCGTGGATTACATGTGGGACTACCTTCGCGCCCGTTCGGCCGGTCGTGGCCATTCGGGTAACGGGCGTCGCCAGGGTTACCAGTACCTGCCCATGGTCCGCATGACCAATACCTTTTTGCTGGCGGGGGACTCCGACGCCGAGGAGATCGTGGCTCAGACGCCCTACGGCATCTACGTAGCCCAACTGGGCGGCGGTCAGGTGAACACGACTACCGGCGACTTCGTTTTTGGGGCGACGTCGGCCTTCTTGATCGAAGGTGGGCGTATCACGACACCCTTGCGCGACTGCAATTTGATCGGTAACGGACCGACGATCCTTCAACGCGTTGACGCGGTCGCCGGAGACTTTTCGATGGGCGGTCCGGGCACCTGCGGCAAGAATGGTCAGCAGGTGCCGGTTGGGACCGGACAACCCACGCTGCGCCTGAGCGCGGTCACCGTTGGGGGTACGGCGACGTGAGCGGGCTGGCCGAACAGGTCTCGGAGATCCTCGAGCGCGTCGGTGACGACGAGGTCATGGAGATCTACGCCTCGGTGGGCACCGAGGTGGAGGTCAAGGTCTACGACGGCCGGGTCGAGAGTCTGTCGCGCGCGACGTCCGGCGGCCTGGGGGTTCGGGTCCTCGGGGCTGGGGTCGCGGGCTCCAGGGTCGGGGTCGCGTGGACGGGATCGCTCGACGGCGACGCGATCGATCGAGCGATTGCTGAAGCCCGCGATAACGCGCGCTACGCCTCAGAGGACGAGTTCATGACGTTCGCTCGTCCCGACGGCGTCGAGTCGCCGGGCCTTGAGCTGACTGACCCATCGGTCCACTCGACGTCGCTCGATGACAAGGTGGCCCTCGCGGTGGCGGCCGAACGTCTCGTGCGCGGGGACGCTCGGATCCGACAAGTGGAGTCGGCCGACTACTCCGACTACGACGTCGAGACCGTCGTGGCGTCGACCTACGGGGTGCGCGCTTGGACGCGGCGCACGGGTTCCTTCCTTTCGCTCGAGGCGATCGCGTCCGATGAACGGGGCGATCAGACCGGGTGGGGTCTTCAGGCGACCCGTGGCCCCGTCGCCCTCGAACCCGAGAGGGTGGCCCAGGACGCGATCACTCGAGCGACGCGTCTACTCGGCGCCGTCAAGCCGCCGTCGATGCGAACGACGGTGGTGTTCAGTCCGCGCAGCACGGCCACGCTGCTCGCCATCATCGGAACAGCCCTGAGTGGAGACGCCGTCGTGCGCGGCCGGTCGATATTCGCCGGTCGTCTCGGCGCGCAGGTCGCGTCACGTGAGGTGAGCGTCCTCGACGACCCCACCGACGCGAGGCACTTCGGGGCGAGCCGTTACGACGCCGAGGGTCTCGCCTGTCGACGCAACGTCCTCATCGACCAGGGTCGTCTAGCGGGTTTCGTGTACGACACGGTCTCGGCTCGTCGGGCCGCCACCGTCTCAACGGGTTCTGCGGTGCGCGGCGGGGTCGCGGGTTATCCGTCGGCTGGCTGTCGGGCGCTCGCCCTCGCCGCTGGTACGGGCGACGCCGACACCATCGTGCGCGCGGTGGGCGACGGCGTCTACGTCGATTCGCTCAGCGGCGTGCATTCGGGGGTGAACCCGATTTCGGGGGACTTTTCCGTCGGGTTCACCGGGTTCATGATTCGAGGCGGCGAACTCGCCGAGCCACTGCGCGAGGCGACGGTGGCCTCGACCCTGCAGCGAATGCTGCTCGACGTGGTCGCCGTGGGTTCAGACGTCGAGTGGCTTCCGGGGATTGCCGCGGGACAGACGATCGCCATCGCCGGCGTGTCGGTCGGGGGTCGTTAGTCGGCGCTGGCCGCGGGTGCCGGTTTCGGCGTGCTCGACCGGCTGTCGTTCTTGTAGAAGCCGCTGCCCTTGAAAACGATGCCGACGGCGGAGAAGACTTTGCGCAGTTCACCGCCGCACAGTTCGCAGGTGGTGAGCGCTGGGTCAGAGAAGTGTTGTACGGCTTCGACCCGCTCGTGACACGCTTGACACTCGTATTCGTAGGTTGGCATACGTC
>JAKAZI010000105.1 GCA_021809495.1 Actinomycetes bacterium
CAAGAGCCCGTGCGGTTCGCTGCCTACGACGACGTGCTCGCGCGCGTGGCGATGCCGGTACGCGCGAGCGGCCGACTGCTCGGGTCGATCTGGGCGATCGACGCGGACAACACGCGCGGCGAGCAGATCGGCGCCGTGCTCGAACGGGCCATGGCCAGCGTGGCGCTGCACCTGCTCAGTGCCGCGCACCGGGGCGACCTCGCGCGCTATCGCCGCGCCGAACTGCTCAGCATCCAGCTGGGCGTTCGAGCGCCCCACGGCGTTGACGTGAGTGATGGGCTTGGCCGGCTCTTGCCGGCGACACTCTTCGGTTTTGGGCCACTCGACCGCGCTGACGGTGTGGTCGACGACCTTCGCCTCACCGACGTCGTCTCGGCCAGCGCCGAGTCGCTGCGTCACGACGCGTCGTGCGCGCGGGTCGCCAACGCGATCTACGTCCTGCTACCGGCCGAACGGGTCACCGCGGACCAGCGTCGCCGGTTCGCCGAGTCGACGCTCGAGACCCTGCGCCAGGTCGCTGGCGTGCCGTTCGGGTGCGCGCTGAAGGGCGTGACGAACCCCGAAGCGGTCAGCCTCGCGCGCGGCGACGTCGATCTGGCGCTACGCGCCATGGTGCGTCGGGCTCGTTTCGGGGTGCTTGACGTCGGTGAGGATCGCCACGTGACCGTGTTCGAGACGCTCGTCGAACGCGGCGTGGGAGACGAAACGAACCTCGTGGCGCCCCTGCGGGCACTCCTCGCCCACGACGCCGAGACGGGGTCCTCCTACGCGGCGACCTTGCTCGCCCACCTCGACCACGGCGGCGACGTTCGCGCCGCGGCGGCCGCGCGCTTCGTGCACGAGAACTCCCATCGCTACCGCATGCGCAAGATCGTCGAGTTGTTCGGAATCGATCTCGAGGACCCGACGCAGCGACTCGTTCTCTGGCTGCAGCTTCGTGCGAGGTCAACGGACTGATCGCCGTCAGTCGGTGGCGTCGGTCTCCCCGGGCAGCGCCACGTGGCGGAACCATCGCCACAGACTCAGGTCGTAGACCACCTTCAGTGAACCCGCGACCACGAAGGGCAGTCCGAGGGCGCTCTGGGCGAGCGCCGTGGCGACCGGCGGGCCGAAGGGCCGCGTCAGGTATCGGGCGGTGTTGGTGTACGCGGCAGCCGGGACCCGCTGGTCGGGTTCGACGAGGCTCATGACGTAGGCCTGGCGCGTCGGCACGTCCATCTGGGAGAGCGACGCGCGCGCCACCAGCAGAGCGATCGCCACGACGAGGTTGGGCGAGAAGGCGATGGCAATGACCAAGAGATTCGAGGGGAGGTGGCTGAAGACCATGGTGCGCAAGAGGCCGAATCGCTTCGCGATGGCCGTCGCGGCGAGAAACGAGAACGTCTGAAAGGCGCCGAGGAAGAAGAAGAGTGCCCCGATCGTGGCCGAGGTCGCGTGGAACCGGGTGTGGAGCCAGTAGCCGACGAACACCGACACGGTGAGCCCGCCGGCGAAGGAGTCGAGGGCGAACAGGCTCGCGAGTCGCCGCACGACGGGCCTGGACGAGCGGAGCCGACCGTGCGCGGAGGGCGCGTGCGACTCGACGCGCTCGCTCAGCGAGCGCGCCACCAGTGCGCCACCGATGCCGATCGGTACGAAGACGAGCAACAGCAACGACGACGGCCCGTGGGTGTGATGGCCCAACAGCCACGACGCCGCGCCGGCGCCGAGGGCGCCCAGGGATCCACTCGCCGCCGCGACCGCGTTGTAGCGCCCAAAGTTGCGCGTTCGGGTCTGGGCTACAACCTCGGCGGCGAGCATCGCCTGCTCGAGCGAGGTGAAGGGACCCGATTCGATGACCTCGGTCGAGAGCGAACCCGTGAGCCCGGCCGCGACGAGGAGCCAGACGTTCGTCGTGACGGCGAAGACGACACCGGTGATCGCGAGCGCGAGAAAGAGCGACGCGTACGAGCGGCGTCGGCCGATCCGGTCGGCGAACTGTCCGACCGCGACCGACGCCACCGCGATTCCCGCGAGCATCGCGCCCAGTACCAAGCCGATTTGCAGCCTCGTCAGTCCCCGGTCCGGCAGCGACGTCGCGAGCACGACCGTGGCGAAACCGTAAGCCGCCGCGCGAAGGCCCTGGGCGACGTAGATCTTGGTCGTGTCAATCATCGCGCGCTCGGTAGCGTCGTCACAGCGTCGCGACTAACCGGTGCGGCCCCGACGTCTGCTCGCTCAGAGCCCGCCTGGCGGTACCGGCACCTGGGGGGCGTTTCGTCACGCACCGGGGTGCGTCGACTCCCAGAACTCCTTCACGGTCGCGTGGATCGCGGCGGCGAACGGAACGGCGAGCACTACGCCGACGAAGCCGCCGAAGAGCCCGCCGATCCACGCCCCTACCTCGGCGCCCACGATGATCGAGAGGAAGATCATCAGCGGGTTCACGTTGACGGTCTTGGCCATCACGATCGGGTTGAGCACGTGGTTCTGGATGAGGGTGTAGGCGAGAAAGACGATCAGCGTGATGAGACCGGCCGACGGCGAGTAGATCGCGGCGAAGAGTACCGTCGGGAAGCCGGCGAGTGCACCGCCGATTTGGGGTAGGAAGTCGACCAGCAGTACCCACAGCGCGAAGAGCACCGGGTAGGGCACGCCGAGCGCGACGAGGGTGATGAAGATCACGATGGCGCCGAGCAGCGAGGTGAGGAACCCCCCGAGGAGGTAGCCGAGTGACGCCCGAGCGATGACCGCGCCGAGGCGCTCGGCGCGCGGTCGGTTGCGCTCTGAGAGCAGGGTCATGAAACCGGTGTGGAGTTTGGGCGCCTCGACCAGGACGAGCACGATGTAGAAGAACATGGTCACGAGCATGAAGGTGGTCGTGATCGCGCCACGACCGAGGGCGAGCGCGGGCCGCGAGAGGCCCTTAGCGAAGTTCGTGAGTTTGTCGGTGTTGTGGGTGATCCAGTGCTGGACGTGGTACTGGCGAAAGAGGTGACCGAGCCAGCCGTGGCCGGCCTCGGCCTGGCGCACGTAACCCGGCAGCGCGTTGGCGAGGTTGGTCAGGCCGTTCACCAACGGGTACCCGAAGGCGACCGCGAGCCCGGCGAACGCCACGAGCGCGACGACCATCACCACCGAGACCGCGTAGCCGCGCCGGCGAAGACCGTGGCGCATCAGCCAGTGCACGATGGGGTTCAACAACATCGCGACGAAGCTGCCGACCACCAGGGTGAGCAAGATCCCCTTCAGGTGGAAGAGCAGCTGGCCGATGGCGTACACGCCGACGATGACCCCGACGGTGGCGAGAATCGTGGCGAGGGGCACGCTCGCACTGCGCGCGCTCGCGAAGAGCCGCTCGCGGCGCGTCTCGCTCTCGTTGGCGTTGGGCGTCGCGTCGGTCACGGCCGTGGCGGCGTCGAGCGCCCGTTCAGCGCACGAGTGGTGTCACCGGAGCTCACGCGGCCAACTTATCCGAGCGCGACGCGAGTTTCGGGGCTCTTCGCGCACG
>JAKAZI010000023.1 GCA_021809495.1 Actinomycetes bacterium
ACCCACTGGCCCGACTCCACGAGTCCGATGAGGATCGCGAGGGCGCGGATTCCCCGAGGGCCGACCTCACTCGCCAGTGCCTTGGTCATCGCCAGCCCCGCCGCGCGCGACGCCGCGGTGGGCGTCGAGCGCGCACCCGGTGCCCGCGCCGATATTGCGAGCACGTTGAGCACGACGCCGCTCGAGACCGCGAGGTCGTCGAGGACGAGTCGGGCGAGGTGCAGGGCCGACACGACCTTGAGCTCGTAGTCGGCTCGCCACTCGTCGTCGTCCGAGTTCGCCACGAGGGTCGCCGCCGACCGACCGGCGTTATTGACCAATCCATCGATTCGACCGAACCGGCTGCGCGCCGCTGCGACGAAGGTCTCGCGGTCACTCGCGCGCGTGACGTCGGCTTCCACGCACAACGCCTCACTACCGAGGACGTCTTGTGCTCGCTCGAGACGGGTGGCGTCGCGACCGCAGACGGCCACGCTCGCGCCCTCGGCTACCAAGGTCTTGGCGAGAGCGAGTCCGAGTCCGTCGGTGCCGCCGGTTATCAGTACGACGCGATCGCCCAGTCCCAGTTCCATGGGCCCAGTGTAGGAAGTCGACCGTCGTCGACGACGCTACGTCCGCGGACTCGACGAATCCTCGAGTGACGTCCTGGCGGGCTCGGGCAGGATCGCCGTCGTGACGAGCCCTGCGATCGCTGAGATTCCGGCCACGACCAGCAGTCCGCGAAGACCGAACGATGCCTGCAGCCGCGGGACCATGAAGACGCCCACGAACGCACCGAACTTGCCAATACCGGCCGCGATCCCGTGGCCGGTCGTACGCATCTCGACCGGGAAGACCTCCGACGGAAGCACGAAGGTCGTCGTATTCGGTCCGAACTCGGTGAAGAGATAACTGAACCCGAAGATCAAGACGAATGGCACGACCATCGTGGTGAACCGGGGCACGGCCGCGAGCAGCAAGAAGCACGCCGCCATCACCGAGAAGCCGATCGATTGCAGTTTTCGGTGACCGATCCGATCGATCTTGGTGACCGCGAGGATGTATCCCGGCAGCGCAAAGACCACGAACATGGCCAGGGTGAGCAGCAACTTCACCTTGATCGTGGCGTTGGGCGAAACCTCGAGCAAGATACTCGGCAACGACAGCGTATTGCCGTAGTAGGCGTAGTCAAAGAGAAACCAGCTACCGGCGGTGCCGATGATCAGCAACCACATCTGTCGATTCGCGAAGAACTGTCGAGGGGCCATCAGGGTGGTCTCGTTCGCGCTTACCACCGTTGCGTCAACGGCTCCATTGGCGAAGCGGTGCAGCTCTGCCGCCGCCCGCTCGCTCTGGTGACGAACGTGGGCCTGGAATCGCGGAGATTCGGGCATGCGTGCGCGCAAGTAAATGACCCCGGCAGCGGGGATTGCGCCGAGTCCGAGCAGCAAGCGCCACGTCAGGCTCTCTGACAGTCCTGACGAGAGCAGCGCCAAGCCCACGAGCGGCCCCACGATGAGACCCACCGCCTGCATGGAGAAGACGAGCCCCACGAGTCGTCCCCGGTCGTTGCGATTGGCGTACTCGCTCATCAACACGGCTGACACGGGGTAGTCCCCGCCAATGCCGAGTCCGAGCACGAAGCGCGCGAGCACCAACGTCAACACGTTTGGGGCGAAGGACGACGTGATCGCACCGATCACCATGATGACCGCGACAGCGGTGTACACAGACTTTCGCCCGACTTTGTCCGCGATGCGTCCAAAGACCATCGCGCCGAGGAAGGCACCGAGGATCGCCGAGCCGGTGACCCAACTCGTCTCGGTCGTCGACAGTGACCACTGCGACTGAACCAGTGCCGCCACCGTACCAATGACGAAGAGGTCGTAGGCATCGGTGAAGAAGCCCATGCCCGAAATCAAGACTGCGCGACGGTGGAACGGACTCGTCGGCGCATCGTCAAGTATCTGTCCAACGGTTCGAGGCACCGTCACCGACAAGTCAATCGCGTCGACTCCGCCCACGTCTGAGTTTGAAACGCTCACGGCATCCTTCCAATATCGCCCCAGACCCGAGTGTTGCCCCGCGACGTGACGAACGTATGTCCGCGTCATGACAAACAGCCAATCCAAAAGTGAATTTTCGGTTAACTGGCGCCCCCCACGGGATGGAGAGGAATCGGGGCCCCGGTTACAGTTACCGCGTGCAGGATGTACGGCTCGACCCCATGACCGCCGGCGAATTCGAGGACCGCCTCGGCGCAGTGATGAGTGAATACGTCGCCGAACAGATCCAGGTCGGGAACTGGAGTTCCTCTGACGCCGAAGAACTCGCGCGCGTTCAGCAACGCCGACTCCTGCCGCACGGCATCGAAACCCCGGGCATGCACTGGTACGTCGCGCGCACGCCGCCGGATCAGGTCATCGGGTTTCTCTGGCTCGCGACCGAGCCGACAGATCCGATCACCGGTGGGGCCTGGATCTATGCGATCGAGGTAGACCCGCACTACCGCGGGCGGGGCCTCGGGCGCCAGCTCCTCCAAGCCGCCGAACTCGAGGCGCGAAGGCTGGGGGCGACGGCCATCGCTCTCAACGTCTTCGGTCCAAACCGTATAGCGCGTCAGCTCTACGAGAGCAGTGGTTACGACGTCACGTCGCTGCAGATGCGCAAGTCGCTGGACTAGGGGCCGCTAGACCCTTCGATCGGTACCGGGACGGATGTCGGCGACGTGGCCCTGGATCGGGGACCTCGCGTTCACGCGCAGCGACGCCCACCACGATTCAGCGGGTCCAGCCCACTCCGATAGCGTGGGCGGTGATTTTTACGCGTGGCGCGAGTACTCCGAGGATGGCCGATGTTCGAGATCCGTCAGTTTGACCTAGACGAGACGAAACCGGTGATTACCGACGACGAGTTACGTCGGCGGTGGGCCCAGTTCCACGGCAATATCCACATGGTCTCGGGCAATCGCCTACGACGAACCATCGGCCGGATGCTCGGCGAAGACACCCGCCGTTACCACGTCGCGCGCTTCTTCGGTCGCCCGCTCCTTAAGGTGATCCGGTCGCTGCGCGGCACGACGAAGCCCGAACCCACCACCAAACTGGTCGTCGAGGCTCCCGACGAAGTCTTCTTCCCGATCAACTACCGGCCCTACCTGCTCGACCAGCCCGAGCGGTCCGCCGAGGGAATCGCCGCCACGGACGTCACGATCGTACGGGTCAATGAGAGCGCGCCGAACCCTGACGAATTCATCGTGACCCTCAACGACGTGGTGGCCCGCGCTACGACGACCTGGCTGATGATCGCCGATTCCGAGGATCCGGCGGGCGACGCGACGCTGGCGCGCGAAGTCCTGCGAACCCACGCTCGCGATGGCGACGACGTCGTCTTCGCCGACGAGTACGGTCCGACCCCCCACGCCCCAACCCTGAAGAGCCCCGCGGTGGGTCCGCACACCCTGCTCAGTTACAACGTCGTGGGGCGACCGGCGCTCATCCGAATGGACTCGATCCGGCGGGTCGGTGGATTCTCGTCGGACGCGGGGTGGGCCTACGAGCACGATCTCTATCTCCGTCTCAGCGAGATCGACGCCACCTTCCACCACGTCGCCGAACTCCTACTCAGCGGGCGGCGCACCACGTCCTTTGATCGCTCGCACCTCGACGCCGACACGCTGCGCGTCGTACAGGCGGCTCTCGACCGTCGCGGGTGGGCAGGTTCGGTGGAGCCCGGGGCGTTCGCGGGTCTCGTCAAATGGCACCTCGCGATCCCGACGCCGGCGCCGTCGATCGATATCGTGATCCCCACGCGCGACCGCGTCGACCTGATGCGCCAGTGCATCGACGCGATCACCGCGAAGACGACGTACCCGAACTACAACATCATCATCCTGGACAACGACTCCGTAGACCCCGAGACCCTCGCCTACTTCCGCGAGAGCCCGTACCAAGTCGTCCCGTGCCCGGGACCTTTCAACTACGCCCACATCGTCAACCGAGGCGTGGCTCACTCGAACGCCGACTACGTCGTCACGCTGAACAACGACACGATCGTGGTCACGCCGGATTGGCTGGAGCGTCTCGTCGCTCTCGCGGCGTTACCAGACGTCGGATTCGTTGGTGCCTGTCTGCTCGACCAGGACGGCCGTCGCGAACACGAGAGCATCGTCATCTCGCCCTACCCCCAACACCTGCGAACGGACTCGAACTACTGGCACGCCGACAGTTTCGTCAACGCCACTCGCGACGTCGCGGCAGTCACCGGAGCAGTCCAGATGGTCGAACGTGCGTGGTGGAACGAGCTCGGCGGCATGGACGAACAGTTGAAGGTCGTGATGAACGACGTCGACATCTGCCTGCGCAGCCACGTGAAGGGTCGATACGTCGTCTACACCCCCGACGTGCAGCTGTACCACCACGTGAGCTCCTCGAGGGGTTCGCTCGACCCGCTCGATGACCGGAACCGGTTCATCCGCCGGTGGGACATCTTCGGCACCTTCTCGGACCCCTACTTCCCCGAATCACTGCTCCTGCTCGGCGAAACGATGTACTACCGGTTTCGCTGAGTAAACCCGTCGACCACCGAGTCATCCGGACCCCGACGCGCCTCTTGTAGCCTGGCTCCGTGATTTCGCTGCGTAGCCGAGTAGTTGCGGCCAATCGACGACTGCCCTCGTGGGCGTGGCCAATGATCATCATCGTCATCGCGGTGCTCGCCGGCAACGCGATGTACACGACGGGCCTGGCTAACAACAACCCCATCGCCTGGACGAGCGGCATCGCTCACTCACTCTGTCGAGTCACCTGCGGGCGCCCCATGATCGACCCCAACGTCGGGTACATCACCCAGCCGCTCGGTCACCTCTCGGCCATGGACCTCGTACACGGTCACCTTCCGTGGTGGAACTATTTCGAGGGTCTCGGCCAACCACTCGCCGGCGAGATGCAGGCCGCCTCGCTCTTCCCGCTCACGCTGCTGTTCGCGCTGCCCAACGGGCTCTACCTGTTCCACGTCATCCTCGAGATCATCGCCGGGGTCTCCACCTACTTCCTCGGGCGTCGACTCGGGATGGCGACGAGTGTCGCCACCGGCATCGGCGTGGTCTTCGCGCTGAACGGGACCTTCGCGTGGATCGGGAACGCGGCGCTCAATCCGGTGGCGTTCCTCCCGATGCTCATCTTGGGCATCGAGATGGTCTACGACGGCGTGGACAATCGAGCGCGCGGTGGCTGGTACGTCGTAGCGTTCGCCCTCGCGCTGTCGCTCTACGCGGGGTTCCCCGAGGTCGCCTTCCTCGACGGACTGCTCGCCCTCGTGTGGGCGGCGGTGCGCCTCGCCTCGGTGAAGCGCGACCGGCGGCTCGTTGCGGCTCGGCGCATCGCCCTCGGCGGTGGCGTCGGAATCCTGCTCTCACTGCCGATCGTGGTGGCCTTCGTGGACTTCCTGCGCGTCGCGAACATCGGTAGTCACGTCGGCGCGCTCGACGGGACCGCCGTCTTGCCGAACCAGGCGCTGCCGATGTTCCTCGACCCCTACGTGTACGGCACGATCTTCAGCAACCACAACGCCGTCTTCGCGTGGGGCAGCATCGGGGGTTATCTCCTCGCCGGCTCCTCGACCCTCGCGATCCTCGGACTCTTCGGGCGTCGGCTCCGGCCGCTTCGCATCGCGCTGGGGGCCTGGATCCTGCTCGGCGGCCTCGCGATGTTCAACGTCGCTCACGTGCGACCGCTCTGGAACCTCATCCCCTACGTCAAGCAGATCGCGGTGTCGCGCTACATGATGCCGAGCCTCGAGATGGCGGTGGTGGTGCTCGCGGGCCTCGCGATCACGGACCTCGCCACGAGCGGAGCCGCGCGGCGGCTCTTCTTCGCCACCACGGCCGTCGGGTTGTTGCTCACCGTCTGGTCGGCCCTGGGCGCGTCGTCGGTCAACGCCGGCGTGGTCCTCGCGCACCGAACCCGGATCATCTTCATGGGGCTCGACGCGCTGCCCTTCATCGCCATCGGGCTGATCCTGATCGTCGGGTTCTTCTCCTCGCATCGACTGGCGCCGACGCTCTTCGCCATCGTCCTCGCCGGTGAGGCCCTCGTCTTCTTCTTCGTGCCGACCGCCGAAGCCGCGAAGGTGGTCACCGTCGACCAGGCTCCCATCACCTATCTGCAACAACACCTCGGCGAGTCGCGCTTCCTCGACTTCGCCGTGCTCTACCCGAACTGGGGCTCGCAGTACGACATCAGCTCGCTCGGGGCGATCGACCTGCCCTTCCCCGAGGCCTTCGCGAACTTGATCGCGACCAAACTGAACCCCACCCTCGTTCCCTCACGACAGTTCATGGTCACGGGTGGCATGACCGGGATCATCGAGCAGGAGAACGCCCTCGTGACGCACCTCGCGGCCTACGAGGCGACCGGCGTGCGCTACCTCCTCTTCCCCGCCGTCGCACCACCGAGCGCGGCCCTCGTACACCTCGGGATCAAGCGCGTCTTCGCCGACTTCCGAGCCGTCATCTACGAACTGCCCACGACCACGCCGTTTTTCTCCTCGTCCAATCAAAACTGCACGGTCACCAGTAGCGCCGTCGATCAAGCGTCGGCCTCGTGCACGGCGCCGGGAACGCTCGTGCGCAGTGAACTGATGATGCCCGGCTGGCACGCGTCGCTGAACGGTCGCCCCGTACCCATCGAAACGCTTGACGGCGTGTACCAGACGGTGGCCCTGCCCACGGGCGCGTCGACGGTCACCTTCCAGTTCCTCCCGCCCCACGAGGAGGCCGCCGCGGCGGGGTTCTTGCTCGGGGTCCTCGCACTCTTCCTCGTACCGGCGTGGCCACGATGGCGGCGTCGCCGCGGCGCCCACGCGCGCCGGTAACCGATGCGCCGCCTCGGAGCACTCACGCTCGTGATCGCCTTGACGATGGCCCCCGCGGGCGCGGGCGCGGCGAGTCATCACCGACTCCTCCCCCAGACGACGCGGCCCTTTACCGGCAGGTCGCTCACCGTGCGGGTTCGCGAGCTCTGGCACGCCATCAGAACCAACGACGTGGCCCAGGCCGGGGCACTGTTCTTCCCCCTTTCGGCCTACGACCAGTTAAAGGCGGTCTACAATCCGACCGCCGACTTCCGGGACCGGCTGTGGGCGTTCTACCTACTCGACCTCGCCGCGTATCACTCGGCCACCGTCGACGCCGGCTCCTTCATCGGGGACCGGGTCAACCTCGCGAACATGAGTTGGATCCCGCCCGGCGCCTGCGAGAACCGCATCGGCTACTGGCACCTGCCCGGCGTTCGCCTGCTCTACCACGAGGGCGGCACCGTTCGCTCCGTGGGCATCTTCTCGTTCATCTCGTGGCGCGGCGTGTGGTACGTCGTGCACCTCGGGCCCAATCCCCGACCGGCCAACGTCGGCACCGTTGACGCGCCGGCCCTCGGCGCGGGCGTGCCCGGCGGGGGCGGCTGCTAACGAACGGGGGTGATCGCCCCGGACGGAGCGATCACGGCGGCGCTCGGCCCGAAGTCGCTCGACGAGAGTTGGTTCACGAATTTCGCCGCGGCACCCGTCGGGTCGAACTGCGGCAGTCCGGCACTGGTCAGCACGAACGACGTGAAGCGCCCGGCGACGAATGAACCGTTCGCGCGCAGCGTGACGCCAAGCACGGCCGAGTACTTGAGTGGCCCGACCGTGGCGAAGTCGTAGTAGTTCACGAAATCCCCCAGGCTGTAGTCGATGAGGTGACCGCGGTACCACTGCAGGCCGCGCAACACGTGCGGGCCGCTCGCGATGACCAGGTCCGCGCCGTCGTCGATCGCGGCGTGGGCGAATGCGTACGGGTTGCCCCGGTTCTCGCCCGCGAAGGTTTCACTGTGGCGCGTCACGTGGGCGGCGTTAGGACCTTCGGCGCCGGCGTGCATGTAGACCACGACGACCTGGGCCTCACGGTGGGCGGCACCGATCAGTGTCGCGGCCTGGGCGAAGTCGAGCATGTTGTTGGTGTTGTAGTACGGCGCGAAATCGACGAAGGCGACGCGTACGGGACCGTCGCGCACGAGCCCGATCTGACCCGGGAGCCCGGCCTGGACGATGCCGGCGCCGGCGAGCGCGCGCGACGTGGACGCGATCCCCGCGGCGCCGTAGTCGTCGGAGTGATTGTTCGCGCTGTTAAGCACCGTAAAGCCGACCGCCCGATAGTCCTTGGCGAAGCTCGTGGGCACCTTGAAGGCGTAGCAGTACGGCGACGGCGGTTGGCACTTGGAGCGCTTCGCCGAGGTCATCGTGCCCTCCAGATTGCCGAACACGATCGGCGCCGCCAGGTATCGCCGGAGCGGCGCGAGATACCCCGCCGGGTCGGACGGCAGCGTCGGCGAGTTCCCGAGTTCGGTGTCCCCGACGGCGTCGATGGTCACGGTCGGGGGCGTCGTCGTCGTGGTGGTGGGCGGGGTCGTCGTGGTCGACGTCGTCGTGGTGGTGCTCGGGGTCGGTGCGCGCGTCACGACTGTGACCGCGGCCAGGGTGAGGGCGCCCGCGACGACGACGCCGGCGCCGACGAGCCAGATCCGCGGACCCGAACGGGTCGCGTGCCGGCCTACCACGGTTGGGCTTCGCCCGGAGCACTGGACTGGAAGAGCGCGAAGAAGTCCTTGGTGCTCGGGTAGAGGAATCGGTCGGGGATCTGGTTCGCGTTGGGCACGATCAACGACGGCGCGAGCGCGCCCGGGCGCCCGTAGGCGACGAAGATCGGCCACTCGGGGTTGATATCGAGTTCCATGGCTCGCACGCAGTGCAGGTCAACCATCACCTGGGCCAGACTCGCCGCGGTCTGGGCCGGGGCCGCGGCGTAGATGAGGTTGCCCGAGGCGTCGACCCCGAGGGCCGTTCGCCACACCGCGGGGACGCCGTGCAGCGTCAGTCCCCAGGCGCCGTTGTCTGCGGCGAGGGCCGTCGGTCGGGCGTTGGCCACGAGCAGCGCCAGGTTCTGTCGGGCCATCACCACGTTCGGCCCCGGGCGCGGCCCGCCGGCCCAGCTCACGACGTTCACCGTGCCGTTGGTGTAGCGCACTACGGTCGCGAGCCCGCGGACCATCGGAAAGTAGAGCGTTCGGTTCACGTAGAAGCCGGCGGCGCTGTCGGCCTCGTAGAAGCCCGCGTTGAACGTCGCGAGGAGTCGACCGCGGGCCGTCGGGGGGACCTCCTCGGGACCCCGGGGCAAGCTCGTCGCCCCGGGGCCGAGGTAGCCGGGGTAGAGCGCCAGGATCGAGGCCGAACTGCGCAGCCAGGTGGCGTAGACCACGCTCGTGGCGCGGGGATCGGGACGAAAGGTCGTGGCATAGACCGTCGCCACGCGCGACCACGGGTCGAGTCGTCGCCACCGCGCGCACGTCGCCCCCGGTCCCGGCGCCACGGGCGTCGATCCGCGCAGGCAGACGGGTCCGGGCTGGCTGTGGTCGCCCGAGGCCGCCGCTGGAATCGGGAGTAGCGACGCCGCAACGGCGACCGCCGCCACCCAGGTCCTCGCGCGCATCACCCCTCCTCGGATCAATCCTACGAAACGCGCCCCGGCCGACACGACCACGTGCGATACCGTCACGGTGGGCCCGACTGGAGGGTGATGAGCAAATCCGTTGACGGCATCGACCTCTCGGCCAGACTCTCGCGCGAGGAATCCGCGACGCGCATCCTCGCGGCCCAGCGCCGGCTGGTGCACCTGCGCCTCTTGACCGCGGGGCTGCTCGAACCCCACGAGGTCGGCCCGGGACTGGTGGTGCTCTTCGAGGGATTCGACGCGGCCGGCAAGGGCGGCGCGATACGCCGGCTCACCGGAGCGTTGGACCCGCGCCACGTACGGGTCATCCCGATCAGCGTCCCCACTGACGAGGAGCGGCGTCACCACTTCCTCTGGCGCTTCGCAGCGCACCTGCCCGGCCGCGGCGAGATGACGGTCTTTGACCGATCCTGGTACGGTCGACTCCTGGTCGAACGGGTCGAGGGCTTCATCGACCCCGCCACCGTGCGACGTTCCGCCGACGAGATCGTGGAGTTCGAACGCTCCCTCGTGAACGACGGGGTCACGATCATCAAGTTGTGGTTGCACATCTCGGACGGCGAACAGCTGTCGAGATTCAACGACCGGGCCAAGGACCCGCTCAAGCACTGGAAGCTCACCCCCGACGACTGGCGAAACCGGGGTCTGCGTCCGGCGTACCTCGAGGCGCTCTCGGACGCGATCGGCTGGACCGATCACGCCCACGCCCACTGGGACATCATCGCCGCCGAGGACAAGCACTACGCCCGCGTGGCGGTACTGGAGACGGTGATCGAGCGCTGGGAACACGACCTCGAACGCCGGGGGGTTCGCCTACCGCCGGCCCGCGGCGATGACTACCTGCACTAGCTGGTTCTGGCACACTGGGTCATGACCTCGCGCTACGGCATCACCATTCCCTTTGACGGCGTTTCGCTGAGCGAGCACCGCGCGTGGTACGCGCGACTGGTCGACCTCGGCTACACCGACGTGTGGTCGGCCGAGGTCGACGGGACCGATGGGTTCACGCCGCTCACCCTCGCCGCCGCGTGGGAGCCGCGACTCAACCTCGGCCTCGCGGTGGCGCCCGTCTTCACCCGCGGTCCGGGACTGCTCGCGATGACGATCGCGGCCCTCAGCGAGGTGGCCGGTGCGCGACTGACCGTCGGGCTCGGCGCTTCGAGTCAGCCGGTCGTCGAGCGCTGGAACGGCATCGCCTACGACCGGCCCTTCTCGCGCACGCGCGACGTCCTGCGCTTCGTCAATCGGGCGCTCGACGGCGAGAAGATCGACGAAGTCTTCACCACCTTCGCCGTCCACGGTTTCAAGCTCTCGCGCCCCGTGACCCAACGTCCGCGCATCTTGCTCGGGGCGCTTCGCCCGGCCATGTTGCACCTGGCCGGCGCCGAGGCCGACGGGGCGATCCTCAACTGGCTCGCCGTCGAGGACGTCGCGACGTGCCGCGCGGAGGTCGGTATGGATAAGGACATCGCGGCCCGGCTGTTCGTTGTTCCCACGCCCGACGCGGAGCTCGCGCGCACTGTCGGACGTCGGATGATCTCGTCGTACCTCACGGTCAACGCCTACGCCGAGTTCCACCGGTGGCTCGGACGGGGCGAGGCGCTCACGCCGATGTGGGACGCGTGGGCCGCGGGAGACCGCAAGCTCGCCAACGCCGCGATCCCCGACGAGGTCGTAGACGCACTCATCATCCACGGGTCCTTTGACGCCTGCCGCGACCACGTGCAGCGCTACGTCGACGCCGGCGTATCGGTCCCGACGATCGCGATCGTGCCCGTGGGCGTCGCGCTCGAGGACGCGATCGTGGGCCTCGCTCCGCGCTGATCGGCCGCCTCCCTACACTGGCGGTGGAGGTTGCGATGGGTACGAAGAAGTCCAAAGTTGATAAGCCGGTCCGAATCGGGGTGGTGGACACGATGTTCGCCCGCTACGACATGGGCGCCGCGGCGCGCAGTGAGTTGGCGGACTGTCCGGGCTACGGCAAGCGGTTCATCGTCATCTCACGGACGGTTCCCGGATTCAAGGACCTCGCGGTAGCAGCGAAGAACCTCATCGAGCGTGATGGCTGCTCGATCGTGGTCGCCCTCGGGATGCCCGGCAGGGCCCCCATCGACAAGCAGTGCGCGCACGAGGCCGCCCTCGGCATCATGCAGGCCCAACTGCTCACCTCGACGCCGATCCTCGAGGTCTTCGTCCACGAGGACGAGGCCGACGACCCGGCCGTCTTGGCCTCGGTGTTCGAGAACCGATCGCGTAAACACGCCCGCAACGCCTACTGGATGCTGTTCGAGCCCGAACAGCTCAGTCGGCGGGCCGGCCAGGGCGTGCGTCAGGGTTTCGACGACGCGGGGCCGCTCAACCTCGCCTGATCGGCTTCGAGGGTTGCCGTAACTTCACTATGCTCGCCAGGGTTAGCCCGCCCCGAGGAGGATTCCATGCCCGAAGCAGTCATCGTCGCTACCGGTCGCTCGCCCATCGGCCGAGCGTTCAAGGGATCGCTCGTCGACGTGCGCCCCGACGACCTCGCGGCTCACGTGGTCGCCGAGGTGCTGGCCAAGGTGCCCGAGCTCGACCCCACGACGATCGATGACCTCATGCTGGGCTGCGGTCAGCCCGCGGGCGAATCCGGGTTCAACATCGCGCGCGTCGTCGCACTCCTCGCGGGACTGGACACCGTGCCGGGCGTAACCGTGAACCGCTACTGCTCGTCGTCGCTCCAGACGATCCGCATGGCCGCTCACGCCATCAAAGCCGGCGAGGGCGACGTCTTCATCGCCGCGGGCGTGGAGACCGTGTCGCGATTCGGCAACGGTGCCTCGGACATCGCCAAGGCCATGAACCCCCGCTTCGATGAGGCGATCGCGCGCACGGCCGCGCGCTCGGCGAGGGTGGGCGACCCGTGGAGCGCGAGCGCCGGGCTCGCCGACGTCTACATCGCGATGGGCCAGACCGCCGAGAACGTCGCGGAGTACGAGCACGTCTCGCGCGCCGAGATGGACGAATTCGCCCTGCGCAGCCAGGAACTCGCCGTCGCCAGTCAGCACAACGGTTTCTTCGAGCGTGAGATCATCCCCGTGACGCTGCCCGACGGTCGCGTGATCACCACCGACGACGGTCCCCGGGCGGGCACCACGCTGGAGAAGCTCGCGTCCCTGGCCCCGGTCTTTCGCGAGGGCGGCACGGTCACGGCCGGTAACGCCTGCCCGCTCAACGACGGCGCGGCGGCGGTGATCGTCATGAGTGACACCCGCGCCAAGGCGCTCGGACTCACCCCGCTCGCGCGCATCGTCTCCAGTGGCGTCAGCGCACTCAACCCCGAGATCATGGGCCTCGGCCCGGTCGAGGCCAGTCGCCAGGCCCTGGCTCGCGCGGGACTGAGCATCGAGGACATCGACCTCGTCGAAATCAATGAGGCCTTCGCCGCCCAGGTCATCCCTTCGGCCAAACACCTCGGCATCAGTTGGGACAAGCTCAACGTGAACGGCGGGGCGATTGCGCTCGGACACCCGTTCGGCATGACCGGCGCTCGCATCATGACCACGCTCATCAACGGCCTTGAGGACCAGGGCAAGCGTTACGGGCTCGAGACGATGTGCGTCGGTGGCGGTCAGGGCATGGCCATGATCGTCGAGCGACTCAGCTGAGTGATCGGCCCGTCGTTCGGGCCGCGGGGTCGCCAACGAAGCGGTCGTGCTCTTCGTCGGTGACGGCTCGCGCCTCATCGGGCAACAGAACCGGGATCGAACCGCGCACCTCGTAGGCGACGCGGCGGCGCGCGTTGTAGAGCACGCCCGCGTCCTCGAGGTACAACAGCGGCCCGTGGTCGACCGGGTCCTCTAACAGTTCGAGCAGGAACGAGTCGATGGCCATCACGCCTCCCGGATCATCGCGACGACCTCGTCGACGTGGCGCGCGCAGCTCGCCTGGTCCACGGCCTCGACGTTCAGGCGTAGCAAGGGCTCGGTGTTCGACGGGCGCAGATTAAACCACCAGGTGCCGAAGTCCGCGCTCAGTCCGTCCATCTCGTCGACCACGACGCCCTCGTCACGCAGGCGCTGCGCGACGGCCGCGACGGTGCCGATCGGATCGGCTACTTCGGTGTTGCGCTCACCCGACGAGGCGTAGCGTTGAAAGGGCGCCTGCAGCGCCGACAGCGGGACGCTCGAGCGACTGAGCAGTTCGAGCACGATCAGGGCGGTGATGATCCCCGAATCGGCACGGTAGTTGTCCCGGTAGTAGTAGTGGCCCGAGTGCTCGCCGCCGAAGATCGCGCCGGTCTCGGCCATGACCTGCTTGATGTAACTGTGCCCGACGCGCGTACGCACACCGACCCCGCCGTGTTCGGCGATCACCTCGGGCACCGACTTGGAGCAGATCAGGTTGTACAGCACCGTCGCACCCGGGTGGCGGTCGAGCAGCGCCGCGGCCACCATCGCCGTCGTCGTCGACCCCGACACCGGTTCGGCGCGCTCGTCAACGACGAACACCCGGTCCGCGTCGCCGTCAAAGGCGAGCCCGATGTCGGCCCCGGTCTCGAGGACCCGCCGCTGCAGGTCCACGAGGTTGGCCGGGTTGAGCGGGTCCGCCGGATGGTTCGGGAACGTCCCGTCCAGGTCGGGGTAGAGCACCTCGAGCTCGACGGGCAACCCGGCGAAGACCCGCGGGGCGACGAGTCCCCCCATGCCGTTGGCGACGTCGGCGACGATCCGCAACGGGCGCAGCGACGTGACGTCGATGAACGAGTGCACGTGACCGATCCAGTCGGGCCAAAGGTCTCGCTCGACCCGGTCGGCCCGCGCTTCACTGACGTCATCGAGAAAGTGTTGCGCGTCGGCCGCGATGTCGAGCAGTCCCGACTCCACGCCGACGGGGCGCGCACCGGCGAGGCACAACTTGATGCCGTTGTAGCGCGCCGGGTTGTGCGACGCGGTGAACATGGCGCCCGGCGCGTCCAAGAAGCCCGACGCGAAGTACAGCAGGTCCGTCGAGGCGAGACCGAGGTCGATCACTTCCACGCCCTGGCCGCGCGCGCCATCGCTGAAGGCGGCGCTGAGCGACACCCCCGACTCGCGCATGTCGCGGGCGATCACGAGTCGCGGGGACCGCGCGAAGCGCGCGAAGGCCGCGCCCACCGCGCGCGCCACGACCTCGTCGAGTTGGTCGGGATACGTGCCGCGGACGTCGTAAGCCTTGAAGATCGCACCAGTATCCACGCTGGTCATGCTACCGCCGGGACCGTCGGCGCCTCTTGCGCGCGTTCCACGCCACGACGAGTCCGATGCCGACGGTGACGTCGCTGAGCCAGTTGCCGATGCTCAGGGCCGGCGTGGAGCCATAGACCAGCGAGACGTCGTGGCTCGTCGGCACGACCACCATCAGATTGGGGCTCACGCGGAAGGGTCCCGTGGCCCCGACCGCGTGCCAGCGGGGGTAGAACGAGATCTTGACGAGCGTGGGTACGCCCAGGCGGTCCACGTGGAACGAGATCCGCTGCAGGCCGACGACGACGTGGCTCACCGTCTCGTGCGCCACGTGATGAGTCGCGCGCAGGTCGGTGATCGACGCCACCCGGGGCCAGGAGGCCGGTCCGCTCGCCGCGGCGAGCACCGACCACCGAGCGGGGTCGAGCCACCACTGCGTGTTCGCGTTCAGCCACGCGATCCGACTCGCGAGGCCGCTGACGACGTTGGGGTCGTTCGCGAGTCCCTCGACGAGCGGACTCGATTTGATCCGGTAGATGCGCCAGCGAACCCCCGGCGACGGCCAGGCGCGCGTCTGGGCGACGAGCTGCAGCTGGGGGTTACCGTCGGCCTCGGCGACGGCGAGGGGTGAGAAGGCGATGTAGTAGCGGACCCCGAGCATCTGCAGGTGTGTGACGCCTTCGGCGACGTTGAGCGGCCCGTAGGGCAGGCCGACCTGGGGGTTGCTCGGCTGACTGCTGAGCTCGGCCTGGTCGAGAAAGTGGTACGGCGTCGTCGCCGATGACTCGAAGAACAGCCCCTCCATCGAATCGATGCAGTTGTTCGTCCAGTACGGCAGCAACATCAACGCCATCGTCGTGCCGAAGCGGTTCTCGCTCGGCGCGTACTCCCACATGGCCCGACCGCAGCCGTATCGAGCACCGACGCGCGCCATCGTCTCCATGAGATTGTGGTACTCGGGCCACGCGGGCTTGCCCTGGTAGCCCGAGTAGTTCCACGCCGCCCAGCTCGAGACCTGGTTGCCGCTCGTCGAGAGTCCGAGCACGCTGGCCGATACGGGAACGAGTCCGGGCACCGTCGAGGCGAGTCCCGCCAGTCCCACGATGACGGTCGCGACGAGTGAGCGACGATACCGGCGCGAGCGGACCTCGGCGTCGTCTCGCGCCACGACGTGCGTGGTCGAGGCGAGGGACGCTCCGTGCGCGTCGACCGCCGTCTCGTCCCGAGTCGGCTCCCCGACGACCGTGCCCGCAGTCGCCTCGGGCCCGTGGTCGGACGCGACGGCGACCGGCTCGACCAGGACGTCGTAGAGCCGGACGTGTTGCGACCAGCGGGCCAAGGGATAGCCGACCAGCCAGCCCGCCGCGAGGTGGATCGTGATGAACCAGAAGGGGACCAACCGTTCATTCCAGATCACCCCCTGGGGGTCGGCGACGAACGCGATCAGGGTCACGACGGTGACCGTGGCCAAGACCATCCCGAGTCGATCGCGAACGATGAAGGCCACCACCACGGCGACGGCCGCCATCGCGATCACCCACCGGTCCCCCGCGGCGGCGCCCGTCGAGGTGTACCAGCCCAGGGTCGTGAAGATGGCGTGCAGGTTCGAGACGTTGTCGTTCGTGTAGCCCATCGAGTTCGTGAGCTGCTGGCTGAACCCGAAGGGCAGGAGCCACCACGCGCCGAGTCCCGCGGTGAGCAGCCCCGCGCCCAGCGCGAAGCGAAACGGCCGGGCGGTGTCGCCCGGCACCACGCGGTCGCGCGGGTCGCCCCACCCGCGGCGCGCCAGGAGCTCGAAGACCAGGAGGACCCCGACGACCCCGACGACGAAGAAGAACGGCAGCACGTGGGCGAACAGCGTCAGGGCGAGACCGATCGCCGCCTGCCAGTAGCCCCGCCCCGTGCGCATGCCGCGTGCGAAGAGTCCGATGGTCACGAGCGCGAGTGCGAGCGACAGTGAGAACGCGTACTCACCCGCCATGGTCGAGAAGAGGTTGCCCCCGTCGATGGTGAACGACGCGTCAAAGAGGAAGGGCAGGGTCGCCGCGGCCAGGGCCGCCGGGATCGGTCGGGGGGCGCGCATCAATCGCCCGAGCAGGTAGGCCCCGACCGGCATCAGGACCGAACCGAGGATCGTGGCGAGCTTGAACGCGAGCGCGGCGTTGATCACGTAACTCGCCAAGGTCGCGAGCAGGTCGGGCAGGATGAAGTAGTAGGTGTAGGCGGGCATCCCCGCGAACCACCCGGGGTACCACGGCGTCAGGTCGAACGGGTTGCCGACGCTGCGCAGGTAGGCCGGCAACGCGAGGTGGGCGCCCGTGTCCCCACCCGTGATCGTGCTCGTCGAAAAGACGAGGTTCGGGTGCAGCGACCACAGGGTGACCACGATGACCGACGCCACCACCGCCAGGTCGAGCCACGCGCCCGGCGACCAGCGACGCATCAGTGCACCCGGTTGGCGATGACCGAGGCCATCGCCACCGCGTTGAAGGCCACGTGGGTCAAGACAC
>JAKAZI010000106.1 GCA_021809495.1 Actinomycetes bacterium
CCTCGGCCTGGAGTCCCTCGACGACCTGTTCGCGCACATCCCGGCCGCGGTGAAGCTCGCCGGCGGCGCCACGGGTCTGCCCGAAGGGCGCTTCGAACCCGACGTCGCCGACGAGTTCGCGCAGTTCACGCGCGCGAACCGCGCCACGGCGAACCAGTTGGTCTGCTTCGCCGGCGGCGGCGCCTACGACCACGAGGTGCCCAACGTCGTGCGCGCGCTCGCCTCGCGCTCCGAGTTCGTCACCGCCTACACGCCCTACCAGCCCGAAGTCGCCCAGGGCGTCCTGCAGGCTCTGTTCGAGTATCAGACGCTGGTTGCGAGGTTGAGCGGACTGCCCGTCGCCAACGCCTCGCTCTACGACGGCGCCACGGCGCTCGTTGAGGCGCTCAACCTCGCCGGCGGCTCGACGGGCCGCTCCACGATGGTGGTCTCGTCGGGGGTGCACCCGCACTGGCGCGCCGTCGTGCGCACCTTCGCGCGAGGCACCGGTCACCGGGTGATCGAGGTCCCGCTCGTCGACGGCGTGACCGACTGGTCCGGGGTCGACGTCGACGAGGCGGCCGCGGTCGTGGTGGCCTACCCGAACTACCTCGGCGTGCTCGAAGACATGGCCGCGGCGCGCGCCAACGCCACGCGCCTGGGTGGGCTGTTCGTGGTGGCCGGTGACCCGGTCGCCGCGGGTGTCCTACGCACGGCGGGGGACTGGGGAGCCGACGTCTACGTCGGAGAGGGCCAGCCCTTCGGCACCGCCCTCTCCTTTGGCGGTCCCTACCTCGGTCTGTTCGCGGTCGCCGCACAGCACGTTCGTCGCCTGCCGGGCCGAATCGTCGGTGAGACCGTCGATACGAACGGCCGACGGGCCTTCGTGACGACCCTGCGCGCTCGTGAACAGGACATTCGCCGCGAGAAGGCGACCTCGAACGTCTGCACGAACCAGACGTTGATGGCGGTCACCGCGGCGATCCAACTCGGGTGGCTCGGCACGGCGGGACTACGCCAGGTCGCGGTCGCGAGCGCGATCGGCGCCCACACGCTCTTAGACGCGCTTCGAACCATCGAGGGGGTCGAACCCTTGGTGTCGGCCCCGTTCCTGCGCGAGTTCGCCGTGCGCTTGCCGCGCCCGGCCGACGAGGTCATCGCGGCGATGGCCGGTGACGGGATCCTCGCGGGTCTGTCGGTCTCGGCGCTGACCGGCGGGGCAGACCCGTCGATCGCCGGCGACCCGTCCAACGTGTTGCTCGTCGCGGTGACCGAGCGGCGCACACAACTGGAGCTCGACGCCTACGTCGACTCGCTTCGAAAGGCGGTCCGGTGATGACGGCGTCCCAGCCCGGCGGGCGAGCGGCCTCGATCCCGTTGATGGGTCACGAGATCGAACCCACGATGTTCGAACTCTCCGTGCCCGGCCGCTCAGCGGCCCAACTGCGCACCACCGGCATCGCGCCGCGCTCGATCGCGTCGATGGTACCCGCGGAGCACCTGAACCCCGAACCGCTCGTCACGGCCGACCTCGCCGAGCGCGACCTCGTGGGCCACGTGACGCGCCTGTCGCACCGTCAGTTCTCGGTGGACCTGGGCGCGTACCCACTGGGTTCGTGCACGATGAAGTACAACCCGAAGTTCTGTGACGCGATCGCGGCCGACCCGGGACTCGCCTCGGTGCACCCCGGAGCGCCGGCCACGATGGTCCAGGGGTGGCTCGAACTGCTGGTGACCCTCGAGGAACGACTCTGCGCGATCACCGGCATGGCGGCGGCGACCCTGCAGCCGGCGGCCGGGGCGGCGGGGGAGTTGACCGGACTCTTGTTGATGCGCGCCTACCACGACGCCAACGGTGAGCAGCGACGTCGCGTGATCATCCCCGACTCCTCGCACGGCACGAACCCGGCCTCGGTGACCCTCGGCGGTTACGAGGTCACCACGGTGCCCTCCAACGAGCGCGGGCTCGTCGACCTCGACGCGTTGCGCGCCGCCCTCGGACCCGACGTCGCGGGAATCATGCTCACCAATCCCAACACGGTCGGACTGTTCGAGGAACAGATCGTCGAGATCGCCGAAGCGGTGCACGACGTGGGCGGGCTGCTCTACTACGACGGCGCCAACCTCAACGCCATCCTCGGCGTGGTGCGCCCCGGTGACATGGGATTCGACATCGTGCACATGAACCTGCACAAGACCTTCGCGACGCCCCACGGAGGCGGGGGACCCGGGGCGGGACCCGTCGCGGTCTCGGCGCGACTCGAACAGTTCCTACCCGGGCCGCGCGCCGCGCGCGTTGAGGGACGCTACGAGTGGGTGACGCCGAGCGCGTCGATCGGCCGGGTCCACGGCTGGCACGGCAACGCGCTGGTGCTCGCCCGGGCGCTCGCCTACATCGAGGTCCACGGCGCCGCGGGCCTCGAGCGCGTGGCCCAGCACGCCGTCTTGAACGCCAACTGGCTGCGCCGACGCCTCGCCGACACGCTGCCGGCCGCCTACGACCGACCGTGCATGCACGAGTGCGTGTTGACCGCGACGTCGGTGAAGTCGGCCTACGGGGTGAAGGGACTCGACATCGCCAAGGCACTGCTCGATGAGGGGTTCCACGCGCCCACGGTCTACTTCCCCCTGATCGTGGACGAGGCATTGATGTTCGAGCCGACCGAGACCGAGAGTCCCCAGACCCTCGAGGCACTGGCCGTGGCGGTTGAGTCCATCGTCGCGCGCGCGGCGACCGATCCCGAGGGGCTGCACCGTGCGCCCACGCACACGCCGGTGTCGCGCGTGGACGAGGCGCGCGCGGCGCGTCATCTGATCGCCACCGAGGACGACGCCGAACGCTGACGTGCCACCGGGTAGCCCCGCGGGCCCCGATACCATGGCCCCATGGACGCACCGCTGATCGGCGTGACGGGTCGACGCTGGTCGGCGGCCCGCCTCGCGACGGCCGTGCCGCCGGCGATGTCGGCTCTCACGGTCGACGTCCATTTCGCTGACTACGCGGCGTCCATCGCCGCCGCGGGGGGCATCCCGGTCCAGCTGACCCGCGACGCACCGACCGCGGCCCTGCTCGAGCGCCTCGACGGACTCGTGCTGAGTGGGGGAGCCGACATCGAACCCGGCCGCTACGGGGCGGCGCCCGAACCCGACCTCGGCGAGGTCGAACCGGACCGCGACGCCTGGGAGCTCTCCCTGTTCGAGGCGGCTGGCGCGCTCGGCATGCCGGTGCTCGGGGTCTGTCGCGGGCTGCAACTCGTCAACGTCGCCTTCGGCGGTACGCTTCGCCAGCACGTGGAACTCGACGAGGGCGCCGGCCACCCCCAGTGGGACGTCGACGGGCGGGTACAGACCCACGAGGTGACCACGGTCGCTGGCACGAACCTGCGCGCGCTCGTGGGCGAGAGCATCGGGGTCAACTCCCTGCACCATCAGGTCGTGGACA
>JAKAZI010000107.1 GCA_021809495.1 Actinomycetes bacterium
GAGCGCGGCCATTTCCACGGGGCTTGGCCACAGTCACCTGGAGGAAACTTTCGGCGTTCCCATTGTCAAACCAATTGACGACCCTCTTCGGCACTACGGCGCCAACTTTCGGATCGTATGACAGCACTTCGACAGGCATGCGCTGATTGACAATCTTGCCGATCTTCTCGGTCGATCCGTCGGCGAGCACAACCCGGGTACTGTACGAGAAACATCCGTACATGACTCCGATTTTCTCACGCAGCTGATTGATGAAGATCGCGATGGTGTTGGACTTGGAGAGACCGCCGGTGAGCTTGCGCAGGGCCTGGCTCATGAGCCGTGCCTGAAGACCGACGTGGGAGTCGCCCATGTCGCCTTCGATCTCGGCGCGGGGGGTGAGCGCTGCCACCGAGTCGATGACGATCACGTCGAGCGCCCCGGAGCGGATCAGCATGTCGGTGATCTCGAGGGCCTGCTCGCCGGTGTCGGGCTGGCTGATCAACAGGTCGTCGACGTTGACCCCGATGGCGCGCGCGTAGACGGGGTCCATCGCGTGTTCGGCGTCGATGTAGGCGCACACGCCGCCGTTGCGCTGTGCTTCGGCCACGACGTGCATGGCGAGGGTGGACTTACCCGACGACTCCGGCCCGTACAGCTCGACGATTCGTCCGCGCGGCAGGCCGCCGATGCCGAGCGCCATGTCGAGGGCGAGCGCACCGGTCGGAACGGTCTCGATGTTCATGTGCAGGTTCTCGCCCATGCGCATGATCGATCCCTTGCCGAACTGCTTCTCGATCTGGCCGAGGGCTGCGTCGAGTGCCTTGCTTCGGTCGTCGGTGGCCATGGTTCTCCTTCGTGTAGTCGTCGGAGCACTGTAGAGTGCCCCTCTGACATCGGTCGGGCTACGCCGACACCGTACTACGAACAAATGTTCGCTTCAAGGATATTCGAGGCTTTCTGCCCCGCCGTGCACCAGGGTGCGACGTTCAGTCGCTCAAGGACTGGTACACCAACTGCTGGAGCTCGCGGCGGATCGGATAGGTCCCGCTCGGCAGCAGCTGGGTGTAGAACCCTACGGTCAACTCCTCGACCGGGTCGATCCAAAAGGCCGTCGACGCCGCGCCGCCCCACCCGATCGTGCCCTCCGAGACCAGGCTCTTATTGGCCCGGCGGTCGAGCATCACCGAGAAGCCGAGCCCGAAGCCGACACCCGCGTAGTCGGTCTCGGAGAATGAGTCGGTGGCGAAGTTCGCGAGGTCGACGTCCCCGGGCAGATGGTTCTCGCTCATCAACGCAACCGTCCGGTTCGAGAGGAGCCGCACGCCATCGAGCTCGCCCCCGCGCAGGATCATCGTCATGAACCGCTGGTAGTCCGCGGCGCTCGAGACGAGCCCGCCGCCGCCGCTCCACAGCTGGGGTAGGTGCGTGGCCGCGCGCGCGAGGTCCGCCACCGGCGCGAAGGTCCCACCGACGGGGACGTAGAGCATCGCGAGGCGGTCTCGCTTGTCCTCGGGGCAGTACCAATCGGTGTCGATCAGTCCGAGGGGTTCGATGATCCGTTCACGGAAGAACGCGTCGAGGGACTGGCCGCTCCAGATCTCGATGAGCCGGCCGAGCACGTCGGTCGCGACCGAGTAGTTCCACCGGCTACCCGGTTGAAAGAGCAACGGGCTCGTGGACCAGTCGTCCACGGCGCGCACCAGGTCCGCGCCCTTGGCCCAGCCGAAGTCGTACCCCTTGGCCCGGTAGATCGCGTCGACCGGGTGCAGGTAGTTGAAGCCGTAGGTCAGCCCGCTCGTGTGGCTGAGCAGGTGATGGACCCGCACCGGACCGATCGCCGGCACCGTCACCGGCGCGGTCGCCGTGCCCGAGACGTAGACCTGTGGTTCGGCCAGGGCGTCGATCCAGCGCCCGACGTCGTCGTTCAGGTCGAAGCGCCCTTCTTCGTAGAGCATCATCGCGCCGAGCGTGGTGAGCGGTTTGGTCATCGAGTAGATCCGCCACAGCGTGTCGTCGGTGACCGCGAGCCCGGCCTCGCGGTCGCGGTACCCGCCCGAGCCCGTCCAGACGAGCTCCCCGGCTCGCGCCACGGTGACGAGCCAACCGCTCAGTCGCGCATCGGCGACGTAGCGGTCGAAGTGCCCCCTGATGCGCTCGAGGCGCGCCGCGTCCATGCCCATGGTGGACGGGTCGGTTCCGATCTCCAACGATGCCATCTGGGCCTCCCGGGTTCTCACCCGAGACTAGGTGACGGCCAGACGATCCAGCTCACGACGCAGCGCGTCGAGCGCGCTGATCGCGCTGTAGGCGCGCACCCGGGGGCGGTCGCCGGGCAGACGCAGGGCCACGTGCTGGACGTGCCCGTCGATCGAGAGGCCGACGAAAACCGTGCCGGCCGGCTGGCCGTCCTGTTCCTCGGGACCGGCCACGCCGGTCACGCTGAGACCGATGTCCGCTCCAAGTAGGTCCGCCACCCCCTGGGCCATGGCGATGGCGGCCTGGGGGCTCACGACGGGCCCGCGCGCGACGCCGAGCACGTCAAACTTGACCTCGGAGGCGTAACTGACGACGCCGCCACGGAACCACGCCGACGCCCCCGCCACGTTGACCAGTCGACTGGCGATCAGGCCGCCCGTGACCGACTCGGCGACCGCGAGGGTGGCCCCGCGCGCGAGCAGCCGCGCGGCGAGCGCGTCCTCCATCGTCTCGTCGTTGACGCCAAAGATGATGTCGCCGAGGGTCGACTCGATGAGCTCGCGAATCCGGACCTCCTCGTCGTCGAGCAGGGTGGCGGCGTGCGCGGCGTCGGTGCCACGCGCGGTGATTCGCACCTTGATGCCCTCGATGCCCGACGCGAGGAACGCGATCGTGACCCGTTCGTCGTCGACGAGCGCGCTGAAGCGGCTCGCCACCGCCTCGGCCAACGCCGACTCGCTCGCGCCCCAGGTGCGCAACACCCGACTGGCGATCGTGGAGCGCTCACCGGTCGCCGACTGGCGCGCGAGCAGGTCGGCCAGGACCGCGCGTTCGAACATGTCGGTCATCTCGTAGGGGACCCCGGGCACGGCGTAGACGACCTTCTGTCCGACGGGACAGATCAACCCCGGGGCCGTTCCACGGACCTGGGCGATGATGGTCGCCCCCGTGGGCACGTCGGCCTGCAGGAGGTTGTTGTCGGGCATGGTGCGGCCCCGCGACTCGAAGAACCCTCGAATTGTCGCCACGAGCGCGGGGTCGCGCTCGAGCGCGACGTTCATCACCTCGGCGATGGCCGCGCGGGTGATGTCGTCCTGGGTCGGGCCGAGCCCACCGCAGACGATCACGGCGTCGCTGCGGGTCAGCGCGGTACGGATGGCGAGCACGATGCGTTCGTGGTTGTCGCCGACGTGCTGGTGGAAGTGCGACGCGATCCCGTTGGCGGCGAGCTGCTCGCCGA
>JAKAZI010000024.1 GCA_021809495.1 Actinomycetes bacterium
GTGCCGTAGAGGAACGTCGACGTGATCACCCGATCGGGATCGATGCTGCCCGAGCGGTCCAGTCCCATGACACCGTCACTGATCATTTCGGACCACACACCGAGGTGTCGATAGCCGTGCATGAAGGTGAGCGCGGCGTCGGGCAGCAGTCCAATACCCATCTGCAGCGTCGAACCATCGCCCGCCAACGACGCGATGTGGGCGCCAATGGTCGCGGCCGCCGCGTCGACCTCTCGCGCCGGCGGCGACGGGAGCGGCTCGTCGACTTCGATGGCGAGATCCACGAGTTCGACGTCGATCTCGCCGTCGCCCACGGTATAGGGCATCTGGGGGTTGACCTGGGCGATAACGAGCCCGCCTCGGCGTTTTACCTCATGTATCGCGGCGGGCATGATGTTCACCTCGATGCCCAACGAGATCCGGCCCCGATGCGGTGTTGATGACTGCACGAGCACGACGTCGGGTGGCCGCGAGGTCGCGAAGAGCCGTGGCACGAGCGACAGTCTCATCGGCAGGAATTCGACGTTCTGCGACGTTCGAACGCCTTCGCCGACGAATGGGGACTCCGTGATAAGTCCCTCTCGTTGTGGCCAACCACGCTGGGGGTTGAGCACGAAGGCCCGATACCGCTCAAGGGTCCGATCGATGATCCCGAGCAGCGTCCACGGTGTCGCGAAGTTTCCCGACACCACTACCCGCGGCTCACGGATCCCCAATGCGGCGACCCGACGTTCTATCTCACCTGCGCCAACGGTCTGCATGCCGCTCCTCGATCAGTCCCAGTGTGGCAGGTCGACTCGAGTTGAGCCCATCAATTTGGGTGATAACTGACATCTGCTGGCGCCCGATACTGCACTCGCCGGCGAAGCCAGCGCTTCGCGCCGCCGGCCGCTCGGGCCGACACGTCACCTGGAGCGGACGACCGGGCTCGAACCGGCGACCTCGACCTTGGCAAGGTCGCGCTCTACCAACTGAGCTACGTCCGCGTCGCATACCAGTGTAGCCGACGGGCACGACACCGAGCCATCGTGGCGCGACCAGTTCGACCTCGTCACCGGCCGGAGCTACCAAAGCCCCCGTTGCCGCGCGAAGAGTCGGGTAACTCATCGACCTCGCGCAGCGTGACCGCCGGCACGGCGGTGACGAGGAGTTGCGCGACTCGATCGCCCGCGTGCACCACGTACTCGTGTTCGGGGTCGTGATTGACGAGGGCCACGCGGATTTCGCCGCGGTAACCCGAGTCGATCAACCCTGGTGCGTTGGCGCAGGTCACACCGTGGTTGATCGCCAACCCACTTCGCGGCAGGACCAGACCGGCGTAACCCTCGGGAATCGCGATAGCCAGACCCGTTCCAACCAGGGCGCGTCCGCCGCGCGGGGCGAGTCGGTGGTCCTCCAGCGCCACGAGATCGAAACCGGCGTCGCCGTCATGGGCTCGGCCTGGCGTGACGGCATCGTCTCGCAGCGTCGTAAAGGCGATTTCCATGCGTCCGAGACTACCGTCGACTCCCGACGCACTAGGTAGTGTCAAGGGATGCTCGCCTGGATGGACTTAGAGATGACCGGACTCGAACCCGATCGCCACGTAATCGTCGAAATTGCGACGATCATCACCGATGACCACCTCACGGTCATCGCCGAGGGCCCCGACCTCGTTCTCAGCGCCACCGAGGACGAACTCAGTCAAATGGGTGACTTCGTCACGCAGATGCACACCAAGTCCGGACTGCTCGAGGCGATCCGTCGCTCCACGATCACGATGGCGGACGCCGAACAAGCGACCCTCGCCTTCTTGCGCGAACACATCAGTGAGTCCGCGACCGTGCCGCTGTGTGGAAACTCCATCGGCACCGACCGGCGCTTCCTCCAGCACTACATGCCCGAGCTCGAGGCGTTCTTCCACTACCGAAACGTTGACGTGTCGACGTTGAAAGAGCTCGCCCGTCGATGGCACCCCAACGTCCTGGCGACAATGCCTGAAAAAGAGACCTCGCACCGGGCGTTAGACGACATCCGCGAGTCCATCGCCGAACTCGCCCACTATCGAGACCAGTTGTTCGCCCGACCAGCGTCCGACTAGCCTCACGCCAATGAGCGACGAGCCGCTATCCCTGGCGGCGGCGACGAGCCGCATGACCGCGCCAGGTCAGGCCTTCGAGCTCGAAGACCGACTCGTGGGCGGCGAGACCATGACCGTGTGGAAGCACGCTCCCTCAACGCTACGCGACGTCTTCGAGATGACACTTCGTCACGGGGACCGGGATTTCTTGGTCTACGACGAACAGCGGATCACCTTCGACGTGCACTACCGCCGGGCCGCCACGTTGTCCCACCGCCTGGCCGAAGCCGGCGTCCGAGCTGGCGATCGCGTCGCGATCGCGTCGCGCAACCTGCCGGATTGGGTCAGCGCGTATTGGGGGGTCGTCACGATGGGGGCCATCGCCGTACCCCTCAACGCGTGGTGGTCGAGTGACGAACTGCGATACGGACTCGTCGACTCTGGGGCGCGCGTCTTGTTCGTTGACGAGGAGCGCTTGGAGCGCGTCAGACCGCTGTTCGACGCATTGACCGACCTCGAGTACGCGATCGTGCTCTCGCCCGGCACACCCGACGTCGCGCCCCTCGGTGCGACCGGACGAGTTCGTGTCCTGGCCTTCGACGAATTCCTTGGCGCCGTCGATCGAGAAGCAAAACCCATCGACGCAGCAATCGATCCCGATGATGATGCGACCATCTTCTACACCTCGGGCACCACCGGCCGGCCCAAGGGTGCGGTAGCGACACATCGAAACATCAGCACCAACTTGATGAATCTATTCTTCATCGGGCAGCGGACGTCGCTGCGATTCGGCGACGAACCAGCCAACGCGACGGCGTACCCCACGGCCAACCTGCTCAACATCCCGTTGTTCCACGCCACCGGTTGCCTGGCGATCATGGTGGTCAACGCCGCGGCCGGTGGTCGACTGGTCATGATGCATCACTTTGACGCAGGCCGCGCCCTGGCCATCGTCGAACGAGAACGGATCACCGCCATCGGGGGGGTGCCAACGGTGGTCATGCAACTCTTGGACCACCCGGATTTCAATCGATTCGACACCTCGAGCGTCCGCCTCGTGTCCTACGGTGGTGCTCCCGCACCGCCCGAGTTGGTGCGTCGAATCAAGGAGGCGTTTCAACTCGCCCAACCCGGTAACGGATACGGCCTGACCGAGACCGCGGCGGCGGTCGCCTTGAACAACGGTTCGGACTACGTTGAACGGCCGTCGAGTTGCGGACCGGCCGTGCCCGTCTGTCGCGTCGCGGTGGTGCCCGACGGCTACGACGGTGACGAGCCGCCCGCGCCGAGTGGGCCCGAGCAGGTCGGCGAGTTGTGGATCAAGGGGCCCAACGTCGTGCGCGGCTATTGGAACAAGCCCGAAGAGACGGCGCGGTCGTTCACCCGTGGGTGGCTGCACACCGGGGACATCGGACGAATCGACGACGACGGCTTCATCTATATCGTCGACCGTGCCAAAGACATGATCATCCGGGGTGGCGAGAACATCTACTCCATTGCCGTGGAGGCCGCCCTCTTCGAGCACCCCGACGTCGCCGACTGCGCCGTGGTGGGACTTCCCCACCCCGTACTCGGCGAAGAGGTGGCCGCCGTCATCGTGGTCCGACCAGGTAGGACGTTGCGAGCCGAGGAACTGAGTCAACACGTGAGACACCGGCTCGCCCACTACGAAGTTCCGACCCGCTACTTCTTCCGCGGCGAGCCGATTCCACGCAATCCACAGGGCAAGGTGCTCAAGACCGTGTTGCGTGAATCCTTACGCGCCGACTGACGGGACCGGCGCAACACGCCCGAGCGCGGCGAGGACGTCCGCGCTGAGTTCGATGCTGGCCGCGGCGCAGTTCTCCTCGAGGTGCACGACCGACGACGTACCCGGTATCGGCATCATCACCGGCGAACGGGCGAGCAGCCACGCGAGCGACATTTGGGCCACCGTGCACCCGGCATCTGCCGCGAGTTGATCCAATTCGCCCCCCGGTCGCGCCAGTTTTCCCGCCGCCACCGGAAACCACGGTATAAAGCCGATCCCGTTCGTCTCGCAGTAGTCGAGCACGGTCTCGCTCTCACGTCGTGACACGTTGTAGAGGTTTTGCACCGTCGATATTGGGACCACTGCACGCGCCCGTTGGATGTCCTCCACGCTGACCTCTGAAAGCCCGACCGCGCGAACTTTGCCTTCGGCCAGTAATTCTCCGAGCAGTCCGAACTGCTCGTCGGCCGGCACCGTGGCGTCGATTCGGTGCAGCTGGAAGAGGTCGAGCGACTCTTGTCCAAGTCGACGAAGTGAAAGCTCACACTGCTGGCGCAGGTAGGCCGGTCGACCGCACGGCGTCCACTCGTCGGGCCCCGTCCTCAACAGCCCCGCCTTGGTCGCCACGCGAACGTGGCCGTAGGGGTGAAGCGCCTCGGCGATCAACTCTTCGGAAATCGCGGGTCCGTAGGAGTCCGCCGTGTCGATGAAATCAACGCCCAACTCGACGGCGCGGCGCAGCACCGCCAATGCTTCGCCACGGTCCCGTGGTGGTCCCCACACACCGGGGCCCGTAATGCGCATGGCGCCAAACCCGAGTCGCTGGACCGTCTGAGCAGCGTACGTGAAACTAGACGACATCGAAACACTCCATATTCCCTTGATTGGTGCGACCATCGCACCGCCGCCGTAAGGCCGCGTTCCTACTTATTCGGCTGAGGCGTCAGACGTAGATAGTCCTTCAACTTACGAAATCCCTTGGGAAACTTGGTCTTGGCTTCGTCATCGGTGATCGAGTTCGCGATGATGACATCGTCTCCGTCTCGCCAGTTGGCCGGCGTTGCCACGGAATAACCCGCGACGAGCTGCAGTGAATCAAGCACACGAATGATCTCGTCAATGTTGCGACCGGTCGACGCGGGGTACGTCAAGGTGAGCTTCACCTTCTTATCCGGACCAATAATGAAAACGCTGCGCACGGTCAACGTGTCGTTCGCGTTCGGGTGGATCATGTCGTAGAGCCCGGCAACCTTGCGTTCCTCGTCGCCGATAATGGGAAAGTTCAGTGCCGTCCCCTGAGTCTCAGCGATGTCGCCCTTCCACTGCTGGTGCGAGGCCACGTCGTCAACTGATACGCCGATGATCTTCGTGTTACGGCTATCGAACTCACTCTTGCGCGCCGCGAAGGCGCCCAACTCAGTCGTGCACACCGGCGTGAAGTCCTTCGGGTGCGAAAAGAGAATCCCCCAGCTGTCACCGAGCCACTCGTGGAATGTAATTGGGCCATCCGTGGTGTCCGCCGAGAAATCGGGGGCCACGTCACCGAGACGAATCGTCATGTTCGCTCCTTTTTCGCTACTTGTCGGTCGATTGCTTGGTCAGCATATCGGGACCATTCCTCGGTCCAGCCAAGCGCGAAACGATCAAACACCTTCGCGCTCTCAGTCAGTGAGGTCGCTTGACGCATCTCGGGGCTTCGGCTGTTCGCCGTGAAACCCGTGACGAAACGCTCCGCCCAATTCTCCCGTCTACCACCGACCTCGTTCACGGGAAAACGACGAGTCATCACCTTCCCGCAGTCGCAGGCATTTCGGCTGAGGTGCTCACGCGGCGCCCCAAAGCCTGGGAAACTAGCCGGGTGCCACTTTCTGATGAGACCCCCAAACCCGTGGTCGCCGCCTTCGACCTCGACGGAACCCTCACCGAAGGTGGCAGCGTCTTTCGCTGGTTGCGTTGGATCGCGGGAGCGAGGCGCACGTACGCGGCGGCGTTGCGTCTGGCCGTGCCATTGACCGTTGGCGCGGTGCGCAGCGGGCGCGCAGCGGACAACGCCAAAGAGCGGTTGTTCATGGCGCTGCTCGCGGGACGGTCGGAGGCGCAGGTCACCGAAGACTCGAGGGAGTTCATCCTGGAACACCTCGGCGGACGACTTCGCCCCAAGGCGTTGGCCCGACTGCGATGGCACCTTGAGGCCGGTCACGACGTGGTAATCGTCTCGGCGTCGCCCCAGATGTACGTCAACGTCGTCGCGGACCAGCTCGGCGCGCACGGCGCACTCGGAACTCGACTCGCCGCTGATCCCCTCGGCCACCTGACTGGTGGTTACCTCGGACGCAACTGTCGCGGGGCGGAAAAGATGCGCCGATTCAACGACTGGATCAGCGAACGTCGCTACCCCGAGGAGCCAATCGTTTTCGCCTACGGCAATTCGCGGGGAGACCGTCGCCTCCTCCGTCTCGCCACGCACCCGTTTAACGCCGGCAAGTTGGGCCGCCTCGGATCCCTGCGCCGCTACCCGAGGCTGACGAGCGAACCGCCTACCACTGCGTGACCGACGACTCGATCGCCACCACTCCCGAGGACCGGCCGTCGTAGAGCACTTGCAACGACGCCGCCTTCTCGCGCCAGGCGAGCATCGTAGCGCCCTGTGGCTCGACGAGGCCGACGTTGAGGTCGTACACGCCGTCGAGCAAGGGAACGTCGGCGAGTTCGACCCCGATCTTGTTCACCCCGGGCCGAAGCGTCACCGGCGCGGCCTCGGCGTCGTTGCGACTCACGAGCAGTCCGGTTCGGGTGAAGATCTCGATGACCAGGTTGCCACTCACCGCGTGGTCGCAGGTGAGTGTGGCGTCAAATCGCAGACTGGAACCGTGGCGCACCTCAAACGATCCCGACGCCGCGGTGAGTCCGTCGATGGTGACCACACCCGAACCGCCCGGGCGGTGATCGACCACGTCCCCGAGCAGACGCTCACGAAAGATTCGGAGTGCGTCGGTGACTGGTCCGTCGGCGATCATGTTTCCGTGGTCGAGGACAATCGCCCGATCACAGATCGCGCGAACGGTATCGGCTTGATGGGTGACCAGCAAGATCGTGCGCCCCTCACGCTGGAAGTGGCGAATGCGGTCGATGCACTTGGCCTGGAACCGCTCATCGCCCACCGCGAGGACTTCGTCGACCACCAGGATGTCGGGATTGACGTTGACCGCCACCGCGAAGGCGAGACGGACGTACATCCCACTCGAATAGAACTTGACCGGCGTATCAATGAAGTGTTCGAGCTCACTGAAGGCGACCACGTCGTCAAAGATGGCGTCGACCATCTTGCGGGTGAAGCCGAGCATCGAACCGTAGAGATAGACGTTGTCGCGACCCGACAACTCGTGCTGGAAACCGGCGCCCAATTCCAGCAACGCGGCCAAGTTGCCCCGAAGACGGATTTGACCAGTCGTGGGCTTGAGGACACCGCAGATGCACTTAAGCAGTGTCGATTTTCCCGATCCGTTATGACCGACGATTCCCAACGTTTCACCCTGGGCCACGGTGAAATTGATGTCACTGAGCGCGTCGAAGATCTCCGACGAACCAGATCGGGGATGCAGAATTCGCTCTTTGAGTGTCTGGTTGCGCTCGTGGTGGATCGTAAATCGCTTTGAGATGTCTTCGACTTCGATGACGTTGGTCACTACAGCTCCGACTCGAAGTTGCCCTCGAGGCGTCCGAAGATCACCAGTGCGACGAGGAACAGCGCGATGGCCACCGCCAGCAAGACGAGATTGACCGACGCGAACGTGGCCATGGACCAGGTGGGCAAGATGTGAAGCGGCAGCCCGGTCGTCGTTGAACGGACGGTGGTGTGGACGTAGAAGATGCGCTGGAAGGTCAGGATGATCGGGGTCATCGGGTTGATGAAGTACAGCGCGGTCAGTCCCCGTATCCGTAGGGCCGGTGCGATTGAGTTCTCGTAGGAGTAGACCACCGGTGATACCCAGAACCACAGTTGCAACACGACGTCCATGAGGTGTCGAACGTCGCGCAGGTAAACGGTGATCGCCGACATCACCACCGCGATCGAAGCCGTGAGCAGGTATAACGCGACGAACGAGATCGGTAGAAGCCACAGGAAGCTCCACGCCGGCGCGTGTCCAATGATGGCGAGGAAGATGGCGAGCACCGCGATTTGGATGACGAAGTAGATGACCGACGCACCGACGTTGGACAACGCGAGGATTTCGCGGGGAAACGACACCTTCTTCACCAGTCCGGCGCGATCGACAATCACACCGGTAGCGCTACTCACCGCGCTTTGAAACATGTTCCAGACGATCAGTCCAGAGAAGAGATAGACGACGAAGAAGGGAATGCCGTTCTTGAGAAACACGGAGAACACGAGGTAATAGGTGGCCAGCGTCAAGGCCGGTGAGAGCATCGACCAGAAGAGCCCGAGCGCCGACCCCTTGTACTTGATCCTGATGTCCGAGGTGATGAGACTCAGCAGGAGCTCGCGCCGCTCGACCAGGTTCGCGAGTCTCGTGCGCAAACTGGCGCGCGCACTGACCACGCGAACCGGTGACGCAACGAGCGACCGTTGCTCCGCCGACGAGGGTTCGTCCACTAGGCCCCTTGGCGAATGGCCGAACGGTCGATCACGGCGTCGATGAAACCGTATTCAACCGCTTCCTGCGCGGTGAACCAACGGTCGCGGTCCGAATCGGCCTCGATACGCTCAACGGGCTGTCCCGTGTGGAACGCGGTGCGGTCGGCGAGCATCTTTTTCATGAAGACAATCTGCTCGGCTTGAATAGCGATGTCCGAAGCCTGCCCCTGCATCCCGCCGAGTGAGGGCTGATGCATGAGGATACGGCTGTGCGGCAGTGAGAATCGCTTGCCCGGCGTGCCTGCGCACAACAAGAACTGACCCATCGACGCCGCCATCCCGACGCAGATCGTACGAATGTCGCAGTTCACGTACTGCATGGTGTCGTAGATCGCCAGACCGTCGGTCACCGATCCACCGGGCGAATTGATGTAGAGACTGATGTCCTTGTCGCGGTCCTCGGCCTCGAGCAGCAGCAATTCGGCGCAGATCCGATTCGCCGTGTTCTGGTCGACTTGCGAGCCAAGGAACACGATCCGTTCACGCAGCAGTCGCTGATTCAGGTCGTTCGCACCCATTCCTTCGGCCATGGCGGAGTTGTTCATGGCACCAATCTACCGGACGTGCACCCGCTCGCTTCGTTGGCGACCTAGTGTGGAGCCACTCGCGGGCGTGGCGGAATTGGCAGACGCGCTGGTTTTAGGTACCAGTTCTTCGGAGTGTGGGTTCGAGTCCCTCCGCCCGCACGGTTTTTTTACTCGCCGCCATTGGCGTCCGACCACATTCCTATCGGGTCGAACGAACGCTCCGACAACGAGCCGCATGAAGATTCGATTCATCTGCTAGCGTGTACGGGACGTTCGCCGCACATCGCGGTGGAGACCGATTCGACCGTGACATTTCGAGTTGGGCTCACCTCAACTCACAGGAGTCATCGTGTCCGTATCCTTCGCCGACCTCGGCGTGCCCACCAACCTGGTCGACCGCCTTCGCGCCCGCGGAATCACCGAATCCTTCCCCATCCAGGAAGCCGCTATTCCCGACGCCCTCGCTGGCCGCGACGTCGTCGGTAAGGCTGCCACCGGCTCGGGCAAGACGCTCGCCTTCGGTCTACCGATGCTCGCACGGCTCGGCACGGCGCGCCCCCGCCAGCCCCTCGGTTTGATCCTCGTGCCCACCCGCGAACTGGCCTCCCAGGTCCAAAAGGAGTTGGCGCAGCTGACCAATGACCGCGGGCGACGAATCATCACCATCTTCGGCGGCACGTCCTACAACACCACGCGTAAGGCGCTCAACGCAGGCGTCGACCTCGTCGTCGCCTGTCCCGGGCGACTTGAGGACCTCCTCGAGCAGCGCGCGCTCGACCTGTCCGCGGTGACGACCGTCGTCGTGGACGAGGCCGACCGCATGGCGGACATGGGATTCCTTCCCGCGGTCCGACGCATCGTCGGGGTCACCCCGGCGAACCGCCACGTCATGCTCTTCTCGGCCACCATGGGCCCCGACGTCGCGACGTTGGTCAGCGCATTCACCCATGACGCGGTCATTCACGACGTCGTGGGCGACGAGGCACCCAGTGACGTAGATCACTACTTTTGGCGCGTCGCTCGTGACCAGCGCCCTCAGGCGACCGCCGACATCGTCGAACAGTACGAGCGGGCCATCGTCTTCACGCGCACCAAGCACGGCGCCGACCGACTGGCCCGTCAACTCGGCGAGCGCGGCGTATCGTCGGTCGCCTTACACGGCGACCGCACCCAGGCGCAGCGCGAGCGCGCGCTTCGAGCGATGAAGAACGGCGAGACGAGGGTCCTCGTAGCGACCGACGTCGCCGCCCGTGGCATTCACATCGACCTCCTGCCCGTCGTCGTGCACTACGACCCACCCACCCAGGCGACCGACTACCTCCACCGTTCGGGACGAACCGGTCGCGCCGGCGCCACCGGAGCAGTTATCTCACTCGTGAGTGACGACGTCGCCGGGCACGTGAAGCGCATGCAGCGATCGCTCGGGATTCCGACAACCCTCGACGACCCGCAGAACGCGACGGCCATTCGCCTCGGTGCCGTCGACGACGCCGCCGCGGCCCAGTCCCTTGACGAACGGCCCCGCTCACGTTCAGCTCGTCCGACCGAGTCGAACCGCCGCGACAGCACCGATCGCCCGGCCGGACGATTTGGGGAACGCACACGAGAGCGGTCCGAGACCCGCCGCAGTCGTCCGTCACCGACCTCCCCGCGCACCGACTCACGATCGCGCTCACGTGACGAGTTCCGCGCCGACCCACCTCGAGACGCCGACCGCTCGGCCTCTCGTGCTCGCGAGCCCTACCGCGAATTGAAGACCTCAGGTACCACGAAGGGATCCGCCGGGCACGCCGTGGTGAGTTTTTTCAATGACTCCAAGGGCTTCGGTTTCGCGAGCGATGAGAAGGGCGATGACCTGTTCATCCACTTCTCCAACATCGTCGGTGATGGCTTCAAGACCCTGAGCCAGGGTCAGACCATTGCGTACGAGGAGGCAACGGGGCCCAAGGGCCGCGAGGCTCGTAACGTTCGTGTCGTCACGGGCAGTTCACGCCGCCGGTAACATTACGCACCGTGACTGACAAGCCCCTCGTCGAACCCCATCTCGGAGAATCGCCTACCGACCTGATCATCGAAGACCTCGTTGTCGGCGATGGCCCGATGGCCGCGGCCGGACAAACCGCCGTCGTCCACTACGTCGGAGTCAGCGCGTCCACTGGCCAGCAGTTTGACGCCTCGTGGGATCGCGGCGATCCGTTCTCGTTCCCGCTCGGCGGTGGGTACGTGATCGCCGGGTGGGATCAGGGCGTGACCGGCATGCGGGTGGGGGGACGACGTCGCCTCGTGATCCCCTCGCACCTGGGCTACGGCGAGCGTGGCGCCGGCGGCGTGATCGCACCGGGCGAAACGCTGATCTTCGTCGTTGACCTGCTGGAAGTGCGCTAACCCAACAGGTACGGTGTCGAGTCGCGGGCGAGCAATCGCTGATAGTCCCCGTAGCGCTCGCAGCAGATCTCAGCCACCAGTCGAAGTCGGTCATTGGGGTTGCTCAAGCTCAGAACCTTGAACTGATCCAGCGTCGACATCGGAGTCATCGCGCAGAGCTGCCAGCTTCGCACGGACGGGTTCGGGTCCATCGCGCAATCGTGCCGCAGAGACTCGTCGGTCACGACCTCACTGCGCAAAGCCCGAAGTGCGCGCACCGCTGACTCGGTTGACTTGAGCAGCGCTGGTTCGACCTCGATATCGTCACAGCATCGCTCACGAACCACGGCCCGTGGATAGGGCGCGTCGGCGAGCCAGGACGACACCTCGACGCACTGGGTGCCCTCTACCCTGAGCAGGGTCTGACCGTTCGGAAGAAGTTGGGACCCGAGGATCCTCAACACCGTGCCGACGCACGTGCGCACATCGCCGCCACCCACCTCGGCACCTCGTTCGATCATGCAGGTTCCGAACTCTTGGTCACCCGGGAGTTCTTGCAGCATCGCTTGATAGCGAGGTTCGAAAACGCAGAGGCCCACGACTTGATGTGGGAAGACCACCATCCCCAAGGGAAACATGGGTAGGACGCCGTCGTTCACGACTTCAGCCTAAAGGTGAGCGCTCCGCGAAGCACCAATCACCGCCGGAGCCGTTCGACCAGCGCCGCTAGGGCGCGCGCTCGATGCGAGACCGAATTCTTCTCGTCTGGCGACACCTCGGCCAACGTGCGTCCCCCTATTTCGGCGCTCGCGAACACTGGGTCGTACCCGAAACCTCGTTCCCCACGTGGCGCGTCGACAATCCATCCGTTAAGGACCCCTTCGACGGTCAGTGCAGTTCCGTCGGGATAGGCCACGGCGATCACGGTTCGAAAGTGCGCGGCGCGGCGCGCACCGTCGACCTCTGAGAGGGCGCTCAGCAATTTTCTCACGTTGTCCGCGTCAACGGCAGCCGGTCCCGCGTAGCGGGCGCTGTGCACGCCGGGCTCGCCGCCGAGGGAATCGACGAACAGTCCGGTGTCATCGGCGATGGCGGGTCGTCCGGTCGCCGCGCAGATCGCGTGCGCTTTCAGGAGCGCGTTGCCCTCAAGGGTGTCGCTGGTCTCAGCGACATCAGGCACGCCCTCGGGACGCGAAAGCACACCAATGGCGACGTCGGCGAGCACTGCGCGCATCTCGTTGGCCTTGTGGGCGTTGGCCGTCGCGAGGACAAACTCGAGCCCCATCATCGCACCCGAGGAGTCGGCGGCGACGCCAGCACGAGCCGCTGGGCCTCGTGGATCGACTTGATGCCGTCCGAGGCGAGATCGAGGAGATTATCCAACTCTGAGCGGCTGAAGGCGGTGCGCTCAGCCGTCCCTTGGACTTCTACGAAGTCACCCGATCCGGTCATCACGACGTTCATGTCGGTCTCGGCCGACGAATCTTCCTCGTAGGGCAGGTCGAGCATTGGCACGCCGTCCACGATTCCCACCGAAACGGCCGCCACGAGATCGGTCAGCGCGTGTGCGCGAATGGTACCGTCGTCGACGAGTCGCGTGATCGCGTCGTGGAGCGCCAGATAGCCACCACAAATCGATGCCGTTCGCGTACCGCCGTCGGCCTGCAGAACGTCGCAGTCCACGATGATCTGCACGTCAGCCAGCAGTGAGAGATTCGTTACCGTTCGCAACGATCGACCGATCAGCCGTTGGATCTCCTGGGTCCGGCCCGACTGCTTGCCGCGGGCCGCTTCGCGCGACGCGCGCTCCGGCGTCGAGCCCGGCAACATCGAGTACTCGGCCGTTACCCAACCACGACCCGAACCGCGGAGCCATCGGGGCACGTCAGTCTCAACCGAGGCGGTGCAGAGCACTCGCGTCCTGCCTACCTCAACGAGCACCGAGCCGGCGGCCATTTCGGTGTAGTCGCGAATGAATCGCAGTGGACGGGCCTCGTCGGCGCGTCGGCCATCGGATCGCGTGCTCATGGTCTCCCTCTCATCGGTGCGAACACCGTAGTTGACCCGCCACCTCGTTAAAAGTAGATGATCCGCTTCGCGCGCTCGACGACCTCATCGATGTCATCACTCCACGCCCCGGTCGAGAGATACTTCCACCCGTCATCACACACAATCGTGACTATCGTCGCTGACTCATCGTCGGGGATCGTCGACGCGCATTTGGCTGCTCCGGCCATGATCGCTCCCGACGAGATCCCCACGAAAAGGCCCACCGCCGTCATGGCGCGGGTCCATTCAATCGACTCGCGCGGTCGGACCACGACTTTACGGTCGAGCAGGTCCGCGCCATTGTTGTCGACGAAGATCGGCGGGATGAATCCGTCATCCAAACTGCGCAGGCCGTCCACCATTTCGCCGCTGGGCGGTTCAACGGCCCAGATCTGCACACCCGGCTTGTGCTCTTTCAGATACCGTCCGACCCCCATCAGAGTGCCCGACGTGCCAAGGCCGGCGACGAAATGGGTCACTTCGGGCACGTCGGCGAGGATCTCAGGCCCGGTGGTCTGGTAGTGCGCCAACGGATTGGCCGGATTGGCGTACTGATAGAGAAAAACCCATTCAGGGTTGGCCTCAGCTATGGACTTAGCCAGCCTGACCGCACCATTCGAGCCCTCCGAGCCCGGCGAGTCGATGATCTCGGCCCCCCACGCCAAGAGCAATTCACGTCGTTCGACGGAGACGTTGGTGGGCATCACGACCTTCAAGTGGTATCCACGCAACCGACACACCATGGCCAGCGCGATCCCCGTATTGCCCGACGACGGTTCGATCAGGATCTGATCGGCCCGCCCAGGAATGAGTCGACCGTCGCGCTCGGCAGCGCGCACGAGAGCAAGAGCGACTCGATCCTTCACCGAACCGGCGGGATTACGCCCCTCCAGTTTGGCGAGAATTGTGACGTTGGCGCGGGGTGAGAGCGCACTGACGTCAACGACGGGCGTCGATCCCACTAGATCGAGAACGGAGTTGACGCGCGCCACTAGGCGTCACCACCGGCGACGGCGGGCAGCAACGTGATCTCATCGTCGTTTCCGACCGGCGCGTCGACCCCGCCGATGTATCGAACATCGTCATCATTGACGTAGACGTTCAAAAATCGGTGAAGCGTTCCGTCACCATTGAGCAACTGACCCTCGATCGCCGGGTAGGTGGTGGTGAGCTCGGTGAGCACCGCACCGATCGTTGAGCCTTCAACCGTCACCGTGGTCAATCCGCCCATCGCTGGCCGGAGCACCGTCGGTATCCGAACCGTCGCCGCCATCGCATTCTCCTTCGCCGGTCCAATTACGACCTTTTCGGTCGAATTTAGTGGAAGGTCAGCACGTCGTGACCTACGCCGAACGCGACGGACGGTAAAAAGCAACCAGTTGCGCGCCGGCGGCGCCGAGCCCGACGAACACGGTGACGGCGAGGTGGACCGACGGTGACCACGCGAAGATGTTCCACACGTGGTCCAGCGAATACCGGCCCGCGCCGAAGGTCCCGGGCACCAACGTCGTGACGGCGACACCAAGTGTGTACTCAACGCCTTCGCCCTTGTTGAAGATAAAGAATCCATTCTTGCGGTGGACCGTCGCGATGGCCACCACCATGAGTGACATGAGACCGGCCGCGGCGAGCGTCGTTAGGAGTCCGAGCACGAGCAGCACACCGACGCCAACCTCCGTCGACGCCGCCATGAGCGCATTGAGCGCACCGTATCGAACACCAATGGACTCAAACCACTTCGCCGTTCCTGGGAGTCGACCACCACCAAAGAACTTTCGGTACCCGTGCGCAAAGATCATCGAGCCAAGGAATAATCGCAAGACGAGCAGCACAAGGTTGTAGGAAATCGAATTCGTTGCGATGATCGTCACCAGCGGCACCCCCTCGCGACGGGCAACCCGTCACGACCCAATGTAGATGTCTTCGCTGGTCACCGTGGCGCCGACGATTTGGTAGCTGCGAACGTCGGCCGGGACGTCGCGCAGCGAGACAACGACGTAGTGCCAGTCGGGATCTGGCGCTTGGCGCACGTCGGTTGGACTAGGAAACGCCTCAGAATGGGTGTGTGAGTGAAAGACCCCGAGCACCGTCAACCCCTCCTCATCGGTTCGACGCACCGTTCGCAGCATGACCCGGCTGTCGATCTCATAGATTCGGGCCGAAGCCGCCACGTTTGGGCTTGGAACGACGTCGGTAACCGTTGATCCGGACTCCTCCGCCCGACCGATTAGCAGCCCACAACCTTCATTGGGTAGTGCGCGGATACACGTCGCGATTATCGCGTCACGCAGCGCTGGGGTCAAGGTGAGCACGCGACTACCCTACCGACCACTGGTGCGATCGGCGCTGGTCACTACGCTGGACTCGTGGCACGAGCCAAACAGATTCAAGAGCGTCGCGCCAACGCGAGAGCCAGCGCGACGGGTGACCGGGTGGTCGCCACGAATCGACGTGCTCGCCACGATTATGAAATCGTGGACACCCTGGAGTGTGGTCTGGTACTCACCGGCAGTGAAGTGAAGTCCCTTCGCGAGGGTAAGGCGCAGATCGCCGAAAGTTACGCCAGGATTGATGACGGGGAGCTGTGGCTCTTCGGCTCCCATATTCCACCGTGGAGTTACGCCGTTGGATTCGGTAGTCACGATCCTGACCGTAAACGCAAACTCCTCGTCCACCGTCACCAGATCCACCAGTGGTGGGTCAAGACTCAGACCCAGCCACTCACAATCGTGCCGCTCCAGGTGTACTTCAAAGAGGGTCGTGCGAAAGTGGAGATTGCCCTCGCACGAGGACGCAAGCAACATGACCGTCGCCAGGCGCTCGCTAAGCGAGACGCCGAGCGAGAAATTGCCGTGTCGGTTCGGAACTTCGAGAAATTCGGCTAACGGACCGGTTACCGGACGTCACGTGATGTGGCGAAGGGCGTGCAACGAGACCATTGCGGTACGCTGAGTACACGGTCAAGGCGACCGTGTAGTACCGAGGGGGTGATTGGTCTCGACGTTGGTCGAAATGGTGAGAGAAGCGAGCCGTGGTATCCGGAACCACGTTAAAGAGCCGGAAACAAAAATAAACGCGAACTCTACAGCTCACGTTGTTGTTGCCGCTTAGGTAACACGTCCGTCTACACCCAGCCTTGCGGTGTAGGTCACGGGCGCCATGAAGCAGGGCTCACCGGCGGGATTTGTCAATGAGACCGCTGGGACACTTCAGTTGACTACGGGGTTGCACCGGTGCTGATGACGGTGCTCCCCCCGACAATGTCCATCGGCTGCGCTCGGAGAATGCTCACTTAGAAGCCGACGGACCTGGGTTCGATTCCCAGCACCTCCAC
>JAKAZI010000108.1 GCA_021809495.1 Actinomycetes bacterium
GCCAGCGCCCGGCGGACCTCGACGCGATCTGGGCCGACGACCCGAGTGACGACCCGATCACCGACCCGACGGCCGACCTGCTCGACCTGCTCGTCGACCCGGCGTGGGTGTATCGCCAGTACGACTCACAGCTCTTCTTGAACACCGTGGTCGGGCCGGGCCGCGACGCGGCGCTGCTGCGCCTCGCCGGTCCGGGACTGCCTGACTCACGGCGAGGCCTCGCGCTCACCACCGACTCCAACCCGCGCTGGTGCGCGCTCGACCCGAGGCTCGGGGTCGCCCTGACCGTCGCCGAAGGGGTGGCGAACCTCGCCTGCGTGGGGGCGACCGCGAAGGCGGTCGTCAACTGCCTCAACTTCGGCAACCCCGAGCACCCCGAGGTGATGTGGCAGCTCTCCGAGACCGTCGACGGGCTCGCCGAGGCCTGTCGCGCCTTCTCACTGCCCGTCATCGGCGGCAACGTCTCGCTCTACAACGAGAGTGACGGCGCCGACATCGACCCGACGCCGGTGATCGGCCTGCTCGGGCTCGTGGACACGTTGGTCGCGCCGCCGCCGGGCTGGGCCTGGCGCGCCGGGGACACGGTCCTCTTGATCGGCCCGCGCCGCGCGGCGGGCGAGACGCCCTGGCCGCTCGCGGGCGGCCGCTGGGCGACCCAGCACGGCCGTCGCGGTGGTCGACCACCGCAGATCGACTACGCGGCGTCAGCGAACGCGGCGGCCTTCGTCGCGAGCGAGGTCTCGTCGATCTGCGCTGGAGCTGCGTCGCACCTGTCGGTCGTCCACGACGTCGCTGGCGGTGGCCTCGCCGTCGCGCTGGCCGAGGTCGCCTCGGCGACCGGGCTCGGGGTGCGCGTCGACGACGTCGCGTCGGCCGAACTGTTCAGCGAGTTCCCCGGCCGCTACGTCGTGGCGACCGACGACCCCGAGTCGTTGAGCGCGCGCGCCGCCGCGGCGGGCGTGGCGGTGACGGTACTCGGTCTCGCCGGTGGCGAGCGGTTCCAGGTCGGACCGATCGACGTCGCCGTCGAGATCGTGGTGCGCCGTCGCAGCGACGCACTCGTTGACGCGCTCGACCGGCGGCCCTAGTCCGTCGTGGGGGACGAAGCCTCGGGGCGCGCGGGCAGCGCGTCGTCGTGGGCGCCGCGCAACTCATCCAGGACGTGGTCGGGCACGCACAGGTCACCGGTGCGCCCGCGCCCGAGGGCGATGTCCTGTTTGTAGGAGCCGTGGTAGTCCGAGCCGCCCGTGGGGATGAGCCCGGCGTTTCGCGTCAGACTCGCCATCAGCGCGCGCGTCGACTCGTCGTGGCTGCCGTAGTACGCCTCGATACCGACGACGCCGCGCTCGCGCAGGGAATCGAGCACGCGGGGCATCGTGCGTTCGGCGCTCGAGAGGGGGGCGTCGTCGAGGTAGTTGACGAGCGGGTGGGCGATCGAGACGACGACCCCGGAGTCACGAGTCGACTCGATGAACGATTCGATGGACATGCTCGCCTTGGGGATGTAGGCCCGGCCGCCGTCGCCGAGCCAGTCCGAAAAGAGCTGGTTCCACGACGAGGCCGTTCGCGGCCCGACGATCTCGGGGTGCAGCTCGAACATCGCGCGCGCGAAGTGGGGTCGACCGATCGAGTGCAGGTTGCCCGCCATCTCGGTCAGGTACGCGAGGTCCAGACGGGTGAAACCCCGCTCCACCAGGGCGTCGACTAGCGCGACGTTGCGCAGGTCCCGGTCGTGGCGCAGCTCGGCGAGACAGTCCTGGACGGGGTGGGCCGGGTTGGTCGGGACGAAGTACGCGAGCACGTGCACGTTGCGAGGGGTCGGGGCAGAGCCGTCGCGAACCTTGGGGAACTCGTTGTCGCGTAGCGAGACCTCCACCCCGACCACGTAGTCGACCCCTTCGGCGGCGCAGGCGAGCGCCATCTCCTCGTGGCCGAGCGTGGTGTCGTGGTCGGTGAGCGCGATCGCCGACAGCCCCACCTCACGGGCGCGACGAGCCAATTCCGCTGGTCGGTCCGATCCGTCTGAATAGGTCGAGTGCGTATGCAAATCGATCACCCATGCAGCGTAGCGACAACGCCCGAGGGCCCTGAGAGTCTGTGCGAGACTGGGACGTGCATTTCACCCAGCCCCGTAGGATGGGCCGATCGTGAAGGAAGCGTGCGGAGTCGTCGGTGTCGTCGCGCCAGGGCGCGATGTCGCCTACGCCTGCTACGACGCGCTCTACGCGCTCCAGCACCGCGGCCAGGAGTCGGCGGGGATGGCGACCTTCCAGAACCACCAGATCACGGTGGTGAAGGACAACGGCCTCGTGAGCCACGTGTTCGCCGATACGACCTTGCGCGCGCTCGCGGGGTCCATGGTGATCGGCCACACGCGCTACTCGACCTCGGGGTCGGCCAACTGGACGGCGGCCCAGCCGGTGTACCGCTCGGCCGGGGCGTCGGGCTTCGCACTCGCCCACAACGGGAACCTGACCAACACCGCCGAGCTCGCCGAGTCGGCGGGTCTGCACCTGACCACGATGCTCTCGGACTCAGACCTCGTGGCCGAGCTGCTCGGCCACGCCGTGCTCGAGGGCGCCTCGCTGCCCGAGGCCCTGCACGACGTCCTGCGCCGTGCCGAGGGCGCCTTCTCGATGGTCGTGCTCGAGGCCGGGGCCATCCACGCGGTGCGCGACCCCCACGGGTTTCGCCCGCTGTGCCTGGGTCGCCTGGGCGAGCCCGACGCACCCGAGGGCTGGGTGGTCGCCTCCGAGACCCCCGCCCTGGACGTGGTCGGGGCGACCTTCGTGCGCGAGGTCGAGCCCGGCGAGATGGTCACCATCACCGAACAGGGCATGACCTCGACGCGGCTGCTCGAACCGGCCGAGGGCCCGACGCGCCTGTGCATCTTCGAGTTCGTCTACTTCGCGCGACCCGACGCCTATCTCATGGGACACCAGGTCCACTCCGTACGACGGCGCATGGGCGAGCGACTGGCCGCCTCCTCGCCGGTCGAGGCCGACCTCGTGATGGGCGTGCCCGACTCGGGCATCCCCGCCGCGGAGGGCTACGCCAAGGCCTCGGGGATCGCCTTCGGCTACGGGCTCGTGAAGAACCGCTACATCGGACGCACCTTCATCACCCCCGACCAGGCTCAGCGCGCCGCCGGCGTGCGGCGAAAGCTCAACCCGCTGCGCGACACGATCGAGGGCCAGCGACTGGTCGTCGTCGACGACTCGATCGTGCGCGGCACGACCACGAGGGCGCTCGTTCGCATGCTGCGCGAGGCCGGCGCGCGCGAGGTGCACCTGCGGATCTCCTCGCCGCCGTTCGTCTGGCCCTGCTACTACGGCATCGA
>JAKAZI010000025.1 GCA_021809495.1 Actinomycetes bacterium
GGCCACCGCCGCGACGGCGCAACTGCCGGTGCCGCACGCGAGGGTCCACCCGACTCCGCGTTCGAAGACACGCAACTCGATCCGGTCATGATCGACGGGCGTAATGAACTCGACGTTGGCCCCGCCGACGCTCTCGGACCACGCGAGGGCGAATTTCGTCCGATCCTCGATAGTCCACGTCGGGTCATCGAGGACCACGACGTGCGGATTGCCGACCGACGCGACCCCCAGGGTTCCCGCGGGTCCCGGTCCCGCCGTGACGGTGCCCATCTCGACGCTGCCCGTCCCACTATCGCGATCACCCGTGAGCGTGACGTGGCGCACGCCCGCGTCGGTCACCACGTCGAGCGCGTCCCACGTGCCCCTCGTCGAACGGCGCACGGCCGCCGCGAGGCAGCGGATTCCGTTACCCGACATCTCGGCCCGACTCCCGTCGGCGTTGTAGAGCACCATCGTCACCTCGGAGCCCACGGTCGCGAGCAAGAGTCCGTCCGCGCCAACGCCGGTCGCGCGATTGCACACGGCGCGCACGAGGTCATCGTCCCACCATCGCGCCGTGCCGTGCTCGATTACGTCGATGAGGAAATCGTTGCCCGCACCGTGCCATTTTTGAAGGTAGCGAAGTGTCACTGGTCCCATTCTCGCACGAAGCCGTCAGGACCGTTCAGCACGCGTTCCATCCGTTCGAGGGCGGCGTCGGGGCTGTCGAACCATTCGATTCGGGGATCTCGTTCGAACCACGAGCGCTGACGCCGAGCCAGCCGGCGGCTGTGGGTGATCGCGTCGCGCACACACTGCTCGAGGTCGTCCCCGGTCTCCAGGTGGGCCAAGAGCTCCCGATACCCAACGGCCTGGCGGGCCGTTCGCCCCACGCCGGGACCTTCGGCGAGGCGGCGGACCTCGTCGAGCAGACCTTCGTCCATCCACTGGCGAAACCGTGACTCGATTCGCCGGTCGAGTTCGTCGGTCGGGACCCGCAAGCCAACCTGGACCACGCGAATCCGACCGTACTGCGCGACGCCTGGACCGAAGGAGGAGAACGGGCGTCCGCTGCCGAGGGTCACCTCGAGAGCCCGAACCACCCGGCGGGCGTTGGTGGGCTCCATCCTGGTCGCCGCCACCGGGTCCCGCCTCGCCAGTTCGTCGTGTAGGGGCTCACCGCCAGCCCAGCGCGCCTCGAGGTCGCGACGCACGTCAGGGTATCGACCCGGAATCCGGTAGTCGTCCAGCACGGCGCGACCGTAGAGTCCGGTTCCCCCGACGTAGATCGCCCGAGCGCCGTTCGACCAGATCGAGGTTGTCGCCTCCCGGGCCGCGCGCTGGAACATCGCGACGGTGAACTCCTCGTCGGGATCGACGAGGTCGAGCAGGTAATAGGGAACCTCGTGTCGCTGCGTCACCGTCGGCTTGGCGGTACCGATGTCCATGCCGCGATACACGGTCATCGCGTCAACGGCGACGATGGCCCGATCGTGCGTTCGGCGCGCGAGTTCGTGCGCGAGGGCCGACTTGCCCGACGCGGTGGCGCCCACGAGCGCGACCGCGACCCGGTTCACGAGACGCTGAGGGCGATGCGTACCTTGTGACGCGGCGGTCGTAGCACCCGGGTGACGTGACCCATGAGGTGGTACGGCGCCCCGTGATCGACGTGCACCTCGACGAGCGCACCCGGTCGAAGGTGCGCCTCGGTGTCCACGTGGACCAGTTTGCCCTGGCGGGTCCGCCCCGACCATCGATCGTCGGAGCGACGAGACGGTCCTTCGAGCAGCACCTCCTCGAGTCGTCCCTCGCGCGCGGCGTGCGCTCGCAGCGCCGAACGGTCCAGGACGAGCTTCAGTCGTTCGAATCGGTCCTTGATGACCTCGTCGGGGACGAACTCGTCGACCATCGTGGCGGCGCGGGTCCCGTCGCGCGGCGAGAAAATGAAGGTGTACGCGGAGTCGTAATCCGCCTCGGCGACTACCGCCAACGTCGCGTCGAAGTCCTCGTCGGTCTCGCCCGGGTAGCCGACGATCAGGTCGGTCGTCACCGCCAGGTCGGCGATGGACGCGCGCGCCGCGGCCAGGCGCTCGAGGTATCGCTCGGCACTGTAGCCCCGGCGCATCGCGGACAGGATACGGTCCGAGCCCGACTGCAACGGCAAGTGGAGCTGCGGGCACACCGATGGCGTCTCGGCCATGGCTGCGATCGTCTCGGGTCGCAGGTCCTTGGGGTGGGGACTGGTGAAACGAATGCGTTCGATGCCCTCGATCTCACCCAGGGCCCGCAGGAGTTGCGCGAAGAGTGGCCGGCGCTTCGTCAGATCCCGACCGTAGGAGTTCACGTTCTGTCCGAGCACGGTGACCTCGGTGACCCCCGACGCCGCCAACAGCCTGGCCTCGGACACGAGGTCTTCGAGGGGTCGACTGATCTCGCCGCCGCGCACGTCGGGCACGATGCAGTAACTGCACGAATTGTCACATCCGGTCTGGATCGTCATCCAGGCCGCCCAGGGGAGTTCGCGCACCGCGGTCAACGCCGGGGCCATGTCGCGACTCACGACGGGGTCGGGTGCGTCGGCGACGGCGACGATCGGGCCCTCCACGCGGGCCCGATTCAAGAGCGACGGCGCCTCGTGGAGGTTGTGGGTGCCAAAGACCACGTCCACCCACCCGGCGCGCTCGAGGATCCGGCCCCGTTCGTGCTGGGCCATGCAACCGCCCACGGCGATCTGCATCGACGGTCGCGCCGCCTTGGCCGCCTTGAGATGCCCGAGGGCGCTGTAGAGCTTGAGATCGGCGTTCTCTCGAATCGTGCACGTGTTGAAGATCACGACGTCGGCGTCGGCGTCGTTCTCGGCTGGGGCGAGTCCCTCGTTGACCAACAGACCCGCTAATCGCTCGGAATCGTGCTCGTTCATCTGGCAACCGAACGTGCGTATGGCGAAGGTGCGCGGCGTTGACACGCCGTCCAGCCTACTGAGCGACGGGTACGACGCCCCGGGTGACGTCGTAGGTCACGCCGACGCCGGCCCCGACCACGCACGCCAGCCCCGCGAGGTCGGTCACCGACACACCCTGGCCGATGAACAACCAGCCCATCAGGAACGCGATCGCCGGATCGAGCGCAATGAGCACGCTCACGACGCCGGGTTTGATCCGGCGCAGCGCCTGCATCTCCATCCCGAAGCCGAGCGCGATCGCCGCCACCCCCACGAGCACCATGCGCCCGCCGAGCAGCGGGCGTGCGATGAGTTCGTGGGCCGACGCGAACGCGAAGGGAAGCGTGAGCACCGAGGCGATCGACATCGCCACCGCGAGGCCGCCGAAGCCTTCGATCGAACCACCGACCCGGTGCGACGCGAACGCGTAGCCCGCCCAGCCCGCGCCCGACCCGAGGGCGAAGAGCACGCCGACGAGTGTCACCCCACCGCCCGGGCGGGCGAGGGCCACCACGCCCAGCCCCGCCAGGGCGACGAACACGAAGTGCCTCGCGGAACGCTTGGCGAAGGCCGCGACGAGGAACGGGCCGAGGTACTCGATGGCGACTGCGGTGCCGAGCGGGATCCGCGCGATCGACTGGTAGAAGCAAAAGCCCATGAACGCCGTCGATGATCCCAGCGCGGCCGCGCCGACCCACTGGTGTCTCGTCCAGGACCGTACCTTCGGTCTCGAGATCGCGAGCAACGCCAGCGCGCCGAAGAGGAAGCGCCACGCGCTCGAGGCCGATGGGCCGATGCGCGCAAAGACCGGCATGACCAGCGCCGCCGACCACTGAATCGTCGTGGTGCCCGCCAAGAGGAACGCGACACCGGCGAGGGTCCGCCGGCGCGCCTGCGATGAGTTCAAGAGACGACCGCTCCGATCCGGTCGGCCTCGAGGATCGCCACGGATCCCGCCACGCCGTGATCCTCCAGGGTTCGACGCGCTCCCTCGGCGACCGCGTCGGCCGTCTCGACGGTCGTCAAACCGAGCATGGTCGAACCAGCGCCGGACCAGCACGCCCCGCGGGCGCCGGCGTCACGAAGTGCCTCGAGCACGGGTTCGGCGATTGGCAGCAGCCCCGACCGGTACGGCTGGTGCAGTCGGTCGCTCATGGCCCACGGGGTGAAGACACGGTGGTCGGCGAGTCCCGCGATCAACAGGCCGAGCGAGGTCAGGTTCGCCACGGCGTCGGCGAAGGGGACGTGGTCGGGCAGAACGCGCCGCGCGTCGGCCGTGGCCAGTTCGATCTCGGGGATGACCACGACAAAACGCCACACGTCGTCGAGCGCCAGGTCGGCCACCGCCACTACCCCGTCGCGTTCGCCCGCCACGACCAGTCCGCCACGCCACGAGGCGGCCGCGTTCTCGGCGTGACCGTCGATCGCCACCGCGACGGCGAGCGCGTCCTTCGCCCCGGCCGCCGCCGCGGCGCCGAGCGCGAGCGAGGCCGAAGAGCCCAGTCCTCGCGAGAGCGGGATCTCGGAGTCGACTCGAATCGCGAAACGGTGATGTCCGAGCACCGACGCGGCGACCCGAGCGCCGAGGTGACCTTCGTCGTCGAACCGGCCCGCGCCAAAACCACTGGTGACAATGGAGAATTCGTCGGCCTCGCGAACCTCGACCTCGACGTAGCGATTCAGGGCCACCGCCAGGGTGTCAAAGCCCGGTCCCAAGTTCGCCGAACTGGCCGGCACCCGCGCGATCATGGAATCAGCGTAGGCGTTCGATGACGTGACACCAAGAACCGGTCCGTGGCGCTAGCGGTCCTCGTCGGGGAAGTACTCCTCGCGCGTGACCAGCACCTTGCGGGCCTTGGAACCGTCACCGGCGGCGACGACACCCTCTTGCTCGAGCTGATCCATGAGCCGGCCCGCACGCGCGAAGCCGACTCGCAACTTGCGTTGCAACATCGACGTCGAACCTGACTGGGTTCGAATCACGAGTTCGCGGGCCTGACGCAGCACCTCGTCGTCGTCGCCACCACCACCCCCGGGTCCCCCGCGTTCGACCGGTACGTCCAGTGCGACCACCGTCTCGCTGCGCCCGCCCTGGGCGCGCCAGTACTCGACGACGCGCAGGACCTCGACCTCGGAGACCCAGGGCGACTGGATCCGTCGAGCGATGTTGCTCGTAGCGGTGACGAGCAGCATGTCGCCCTTGCCCACGAGCCGCTCGGCGCCGGCCTGGTCGAGGATCACTCGGCTATCGGCGAGCGAGGACACGGCGAAGGCCATCCGGCTCGGAATGTTCGCCTTGATCACGCCCGTGATCACGTCGACGCTCGGCCGCTGGGTCGCGAGCACGAGATGGATACCGACCGCCCGGGCCATCTGCGCGATGCGAACGACCGAATCCTCCACGTCACGCGCCGCCACCATCATCAGGTCGTTCAACTCGTCGACGACGATAACGATGTAGGGCATCCGCTCGGGCCCCGGGGGGCGCGGCGCGTCCGACGCCAGTCCCGTCGCGCGCTCCACGGCCTCACCGACCTCCTCGGCGATCGTGGGGCCCGGGTCCAACTCGCCGCGGTCGATCATCTGCTGGTAGCCGGTCAAGTCCCGCGCGCCGCACGCGGCGAGCACGTCGTAGCGCCGCTCCATCTCCTTCACCGCCCAGGCGAGCGCGCCCGCCGCTTTCTTCGTGTCGACCACTACCGGGGCGAGGAGGTGCGGGAGGTCCTGGTAGTGACCCATCTCCACGCGCTTGGGGTCGATGAGCAGTAGGCGCACCTGATCGGGGTTGGCCCGAATGACGAGTGACGTCACCAACGAATTGATGCACGAACTCTTACCCGCCCCCGTCGCCCCCGAGATCAGGACGTGGGGCATCTCGCCGAGGTTGACGATGACCGTCTGGCCCGCGATGTCCCGGCCGATCGGAACGTCGAGGGGGTGACGGGCGTCGCGAGCCTCGTCGGTCGTAAGCAGGTCACCGAGGGCGACGAGCGTCCGGTTCCGGTTGGGCACTTCGACACCGATCGCGGAACGACCCGGGATCGGCGCGAGAATGCGCACGTCGGGTGTCGCCATCGCGTAGGCGATATCCCGACTCAACGCGGTGAGCCGCGCGACCTTGATGCCCGGGCCGAGTTCGAGTTCGAACCGGGTCACGGTCGGACCGACGGTAAAACCCACCAGCACCGTCTCCACGCCGTGAGCGGCCAGCGCCTCGACGAGCTCGGCGCCCGCGCGCTCGACCGACGCGCGGTCCTGGCGCTGTTCGCGCGTACGGGTGAGCAGCGTCAGGGGCGGCAGCGACCACGCGGCCTCATGCGCCTCGGGAACGACGATCGGCGCCGGCGGGGCTGGCATCTCGACGGGCGTCCACTCGTCGAGTGACTCGTCATCCATCGACTCGGTGGCGTCCTGCGCGGACCAGGGCACCGCCTCCGCTTCGGGTTCATCGGTCGCCGGCGTCTCGTCACGCGCCTTGCGAACACGGCGTGGCGGAGCCGGCGCGGGGTCGGGCACTGGTTCGTCGCCCACCGTTGGTCGCGGACGGCTGACCCACCAACGCCCGAGCCAACGAACGATGGTGCGGATCGCCCGGACGCTCGCGCCGGCGAGTGTGCGCAGGCCGATGCCCGTGGTGACGATTACGGCGACGGTCAGTACGGCCAACATGACGACGACCGCGCCCACCTCGCCCAGCGCGCGAACCAGACCACCACCGACAATGACGCCGAGCCAACCACCGGCACGACTGAGTTCTGGCGCCGTGGCGTGCACCGACGGGCGGCCGCCGATGAGGTCGCCGAGGCCGGTGACTCCGATCAGGCCGAGGGCGAGGCCCCAGCCGAGGCGCGCGTTGTCGACCTCGACCTTGCCCCAGAGGATCGCCACCCCGAGCCCAATAAGCACGAGTGGGAGAACGACGCGACCGACCCCGAGCAGTTCGCCGACCAGGCGCGCGAGCCAGCGACCCACGGGCCCGAGCCCGTGGACCTCCGCCAAGCCGATGAAGATGCCGAGCACCACCAGGACGAGAACCCAGATGTCGCGCCGGTGGCGCTGCCACAGCGATGGCGACTGTTGGGCGCGCGCTTGAGCGCGCGTCGACTCCGCGCGCGCCGGAGCCTTCTTCGCGTGTCGAGGTGCTGCCACAACCATTCAACTTACCGAACGTGGGTTCGCCCGCCGCGGCTTTTGAGCCCCATTAGGCTTGCGCCGTGCCGTCTGCCCATCGCTCCTCCACCGAACTCGCCGAGCGCCTCGGCGCCCGCGCCGCTTCCTGCACCGTGGTCGGTGCCCGACCGATCTGTGCGTCGCTGCACGAGGTCGTCCTGCACGGAGACCCGAGACTCGCCGGCGTGCCGGGTAACGACGTCATGGTCCGGGTCCGTCACAACGGTCACCACGTCCGTCGCCGCTATACGGTTCGCTCGGTCGACTACGACAATCATCGATTCTCGATCTGGGTGAGCACCGACCACGACGGTGCGGGCAGCGCCTGGGCCCAGTCGGCCACGGCCGGTGAAGCACTCGACGTCATCGGACCGCGCGGCAAGATCACCCTGGCCGAGTCGGCCGACTGGCACCTGTTCATCGGTGACGTCAGCGGACTGGCCGCGTTCTACCGCCTGGCCCAGAGCATCGAAACACCCGGTCGGGCCGTATTCATCGTCGAGATCGACCAGGACGACGACGCATTGACGGCCGACTTCGACGAGGGGCTCGGGGTCACGGGGATCTTCGTCGACCGACGCGATCGGAGCCGAAACGATCCCGCGGGTCTGCTGAGCGGGCTCAGCGCGTTCGCCTTCCCACCCGATCAGGGACACGCCTACGTGCTGGGCGAGTTCTCGGTCGTTCGTGCATTGCGCGCCGCGCTCGGCGACCGCGGGCTGCGCGACGAGGACATCAGCCACAAGGCGTACTGGCGACTCGGCCGACCCAACGCCGAGCACGGCGAGCCGGACAAGTCCGACTCGTAGGTCAAAAAACGACGACCGCGGGCATCAGCACCGGCTGACGGCGGAAGCGCTGGCCGAGCAATCGACCGGCGGCGCGCTGGGCGGCCTTGTTGAGCGCAGACTCATCACGTTCGCCCTCGGCGAGCGCCTCTTCGATCGCGACGCGAACGACGTCGGTGACCGCGGCCAGCAATTGGCGATCTGTTTCGCCGTCGAACCAACCCCTCGCGACGACCCGCACGGGCTGAACGATGCGGCGGAGTTCGACGTCGACGCCCGCCGACAGCAGCAGCACACCGAACTCGGCCAACATGCGCCGCTCCTCGAGGGGCCGTTCGTCGAGGTCGCCGGCCGAACCGTCGATGTAGTGCAGGCCCGCGGGCACCTCGCCGGCGCGGCGAATCCCGTCGGCCCGCACCTCGATCTGGTCGCCGTCCTCGCAGAGCAAGATGTGCTTGTTCGCGAGCCCCATCGACCGCGCGAGTTCGGCGTGGTGGACGAGGTGACGGTACTCGCCGTGCACGGGCACGAAGTTACGCGGGCGAACGAGCTGATGAAACGTGCGCAACTCGCCTTGTCGAGCGTGGCCCGACGCGTGGACGGGCTCCTGACTCGAGTCGATGACCTCGGTTCCAGCGCGGTGGAGGTCGTCAATTACGCGGCCGACCGACCACTCGTTTCCGGGGATCGGGTGCGAACTCAAGATGACCGTGTCGTCGGCGCCAACGCGAAGAAATCGAGCGTCGCCCCGGGACAACTTGGTCAACGCGGCCATCGGTTCGCCCTGGCTACCGGTGCAAATGACACAGACCTGGCCCGGCTCGTAGCGGTCGACGGTCTCGATGTCGATGAAGTCTGCCGCGTCGGCGTGCAACAGGTGCAGTTTGCGCGCCAGCTTGACGTTCGCCTCCATGGAGCGTCCCATGAGCGCGACCTTGCGTCCCTGCTCGCGGGCGACGTCGATGATCTGTTGGACCCGGTGAATGTGACTGGCGAAGCACGCGACGACCATCCGTCGTTGAGGACGCTCGAGGAAGAGCCGCCGCAGCGCGCCGCCGACCGTGCGCTCGGAGTTCGTGAAACCCGGTTCCTCGGCGTTGGTGGAGTCACACAACAGCAGGGCCACACCCTCGTCGCCGATCGCCCCGAGCCGAGCCAGGTCCGTGCGACGGTTGTCGATCGGCGTCTGGTCGAGTTTGAAGTCGCCCGAGTGCACCACGACGCCCACCGAGGTGCGCACGGCGAGCGCGTGGGCGCTCGGTACCGAGTGGGTCACGGGGATGAACTCGAACTCGAAGGGTCCGATTCGGCGGCGCTCGCCGTCGGCGACCTCGATGAACGTGCACTTTGCGGCCACCTTGGCCTCGCTCAACCGGTGTCGGGCGAAGCCCAGGGTCAACGCCGAACCATAGATCGGCACGTTGACGTCCTTGACGAGGTATCGCAGCGCCCCGGTGTGGTCCTCGTGACCGTGGGTCAACACAATGCCGTCGACCCGGTCACGTCGTTCGATCAACCACCGGAAATCGGGCAGGATCAGGTCGACGCCGTACATGGTGGGCTCGGGGAACATGAGCCCGGCGTCGATGACGACGATGCGGCCGTCTTGCTCGAGCGCGAGGCAGTTGCGGCCGATCTCGCCGAGTCCCCCGAGGAACGTGATCCGGACCCGGTCGCTAGCCACGGGCGCCTCGAAGTTCGGTCACGACGGAGGCCGCGGTCTCGTCAACGTCGCTCCCGATTGGTCCGAGTGGCCAGCGGCACTGGCCGACGGCGAACCCGAGGAACCGCATGGCGGCCTTGGTCGGAATCGGATTTGGCGCCGCCTCGCTCGATTCGAAGGTGCAACTCCGAGCGAGGCGTTCGTTGAGCGCCCGGGCCGTCGTCCAGTCGCCACGGGCGACGCTCGAGACGATGGACGCGAACTCCGGACCCGCCCAGTGCGCCGCGACCGAGACGATGCCCGTCGCACCAACGGCGAGGAACGGCAACAGCAGCGAGTCGTCGCCGCTGTAGAGGTCGATGGCGTCCCCGAGGACCGCCTTCACGTGCGCGGCGCCGGGCAGGTCGCCCGAGGCGTCCTTCAGGCCTCGCACGTTCGCGTGAGCGTGCACGAGCTCAATGGTCGTCGCCGCGGCGATCTTGCGACCCGTGCGCGAGGGGATGTCGTAGAGCATGATCGGCAGACTCGTGCTGTCGGCGATAGCGCCCAGGTGCCCGGCGATGCCGACCTGGCTCGGCCGGGCGTACGCCGGGGTCGTCGCGAGAACGCCCGCGACACCGGTGTCGGCGACGCGCCCGGTCAACGCGACCGAACGTGCGGTGTCCGAGGACGTCGAACCGGCGAGTACCGGCACGGTGACCGCCTCGGCGACGCACGCGAACAGGTCCATCTTCTCGTCGTCGCTGAGGGCGCTCCCCTCGCCCGTCGAGCCGGCGAGCACGATGCCGTCGCTGCCACTATCGACGAGGAAACGCGCAACGGCTACGGCCACGTCGAAGTCGACGGCGCCGTCATTGGCGAACGGCGTGACCATGGCGGTCAAAACCGTTCCAAAGGTTGCTGACGCCATACCTCGAAGTTACCAGTGACCCGACGTCGCGCTCACGCGCCGTCGATAAACCGGTCGAGTCCCTCGACCAGTCCCGGATCCGAGGGCAGGTGGCGCAATACGGCGGCGACACCGTGAACGAAACTCGACCGGTCGTAGGAGTCGTGACGGATGGTCAGTCCCTCCCCCGGCGCACCGAAGAGCACCTCCTGGTGCGCGACGAGACCGGGCAGCCGTACGGCGTGGATCGGCACGCCGTTGACGTCGGCGCCACGGGCCCCTTCAACGGTATGGCGTTGGGTCGGATCGGCCGGTGTCGACCGGCCCGCACGCACGCGGGCACGGGCGATAGCGCGGGCCGTGGTGATCGCGGTCCCCGACGGCGCGTCGACCTTGAGGTCGTGGTGTAGTTCGATGATCTCAACGCGGTCAAAGAACGGCGCAGCGGCCGCGGCGAACCGTTCGGCCAAGACGGCCCCGATGGAGAAATTGCTCACCACGACGATCGCCGTCCGCTCGGCCAGGGTAGCCAGTTCCGCTCGGTCAGCCTCGGAGAGTCCCGTCGCACCGACGACGAGCGCCCGGGCGTGCTCGGCGCACCACCGGGCCGACGCCATGACCCCCTCGGGCGCCGAGAAGTCAACCACGGCGTCGACGCGCGACGGGTCGAGTTGATCGATTGCCGTGAACCACGGCGCAGGCTCGCCTGCGGGACCCGGCGTCCGGTCGACGAGCGCAACGACGTCGAACTCAGGGAGCGACCCGAGCCCCCGGGTCATCACCTGACCCATTCGTCCGGCGGCGCCGACGATCGCGATGCCGATCACGTCGGTACCCTAGCGCGTCGACGTTCCCATCTGATGAACACGAGCGCGCCAAACCAGGCGAGCGACCCGACGCCCGTACCGATCAGACCGAGTTCGATATGGGGCGCGTGATAGTAGAAGTGGACCGTCCAGTCACCGCGGGGTACGACGACCTGTTCGATAAGTCCCGAACGCACCACGTGGAGCGCGACCGTCTGGTGCGTCTTGACATTCTGAGCCGAGGCGCGCCAGCCCGGTATCCACTCCATCGACCGCTTGAGTATCGTCGGCGCCGCGGCGTGCACGGTGATCCACGAGTCTCCGTAGGAGGTGTCACGGATCGCCACCACGCGCGAGCTACCAGACCTCGAGCCGAGCCACGCCGCGGGACGCAACGACGTCGCGCGGAAATATGCAACGGTGCCGACCGTCTGGGCTAGCCGCCATCCCGGCGTCGAGAGTGCCTGCTGGAAGAGCGTGGCGAGTCGGTACTCTCGCACTGGCTCGCCACGCGCGACGACATTGGCGAAGTTGAAGATCGCCCGATTCGGTGCGTTCACTACGATGCCGGCGCTCACACCGTGATAGGTCGAGAAGTTGAAACTGAGCGACGCGGCGCCGGTGGCGCTCAGCACGGGGCCGACGCGACGACCGGCGTGGTTGAGCAGTTGCACCGAGACCGTCCCCGTAGAGATTCGTCGGTTGTACACGCTGGCGAGCACGATGGTGCGCACCGGCAAGAGTTGTCCGAAGAAACGTTCGGTTTGCACGCTCGCCCGCAGGGGCAGGCACAACGTGGGACGCGGCATCGGTCCGGTGACGGGGGTCGCGAGCTTGTCCGATGAGACCGCCACCGTTTCGAGACGAAGTTGACGAAACGTACCGTCGGCGAGTTGGCAGGGGTTCAGCGAGAACATGGGGTGCGTCGCGGTCACGTTGCCGTAGAGCGCGTTCACGAGCGAGCCATACCCTTGGACGCTCGCGATGCCCGTAAAGACGTTGACGTTAGGCGATCCCAGGGTCTCGAAGAGACCCTGGTGCGCGCCCGACGGGTCGATGAGCGCGAACCGGCCCTCGGTGCCCAGGTGCGCCGCCGCGGCGCCGGCACTGGGCATCGGCGATGAACGGCCGCCAACGAGACCCGTGGAGGTGAACGTGAAAAAGAGCAGGGCGTCGACGGCGACGATGCCGTAGAGCCATCGCATCCTCGTTGGGCGGTGTCGCCACCATCGCACGACGAACACCAGACCCGCCGCGACCACGAGGTGAGCGATCAACGTCGGTCGCTGAAAGTCCACGAGTCCCGACGCTGACTTCGATACGCCAAGCCAGCGCAGGATCGGCGCGCCGTCAATCAACAGCGCGCCGCTCAGCGCGACGACGGCCAGCGCCGGCGCCAGCGCGAACCACGCACGCAGTCTTCCCGCATCACGCCCGAGGCTGACGTCTCGTCGGAACTCGTCCAACCACCATCCAAGCAAGACCAGCACCGCCAGGTCGACCAGAATGACGTTACGGCTCTGCAGTCGGGTACTGCCGAAAAGGGGAAGAGCCCGAAAGAGATGACCCGCGGGCGTGTAGTAACCCCAGGTGGCGAGGAGGCCGACCACCCCGACGACGACGTAGGCCACGAAGGGTCGCTCGGCGTTGCGCCACCCGTGGCGGGTCACGCGAAGCACGAAGGCCACGGCGGCGATCAGGGCGGCAACGCCGACGTAGCCCGTGACCTCGGGCAGGTTGTAGTGGGTGAAATAGGCGGGTTGGTGAGCGACGCCGTTGCCTCCCACCAGGTCGGGTATGAACAGCAGACTCGTCCAGCGCACGGGCAGCGAACCCGCACCGAAGAACTGATACCCGAGTCCCGTGCGTTGGGAGATAGTGATGAACGACCAGCCCGGCAGCAACTGGGCCAATCCGACCAGCGATCCCCACGCAATTCCCACGGCGTTGGCGAGGACGAACTCGGCTCGCCGGCGCCACGACGGGGCCGGCCTCGCTCGCGGGGATAGAACGCTGAACGCGATCATCACGGTCCCGAGTAACTCCATCTCGGCAATCGCTCGAGGTTCACCCGACAGCGTCGTCAGGGCCCAGATCGCGACAACGCCGAGCACTGCTGGTGCGGCCGAACGGAGCCGCTCACCGACCCCCAGACCGTGACGCCAATTGCTGACGGTTCGCTCCAGGGACACGATCGCGAGTGCGTACCACGGTAAGAGCGCGAAGCCTTGAACCACGCCGAGGTGTACCAGCTGTCCGTTCATGGCGCCGGTGAACGCGTAGAGGACGGCCGGCACGAAGGCCGACCACGTGCTGATCCGGTACCACCGCAACAGGGCGAAGAGTCCCAGCGCAGCCCCGGCGTACACGGCCACGAGATTGACCACCCACATGAGGATGGGGGCGGGGATGACGAACAGGAACGTCAGCGGGAAGAACGATCCGGCGTTCATGCCACCGAGCAGTGGCGTACCCGAATTAGCCAGGACGTTGAGCAGCGGCAGATGGCCACCGCGCAGTTGCTCGCCGGTCAGTACCCGTAGCGGGAAGTTCTGGATCAGGTTGTCCTGGGCAATCGCCGGATGCCCGAACAGCGCCGGCAGTCCGAATACCACGACGGGCAGGGCGATCAGAATCAGTACCGCCAACCGGTCGCCGCGCCCGAGTGGGCGCCACCAGGGCGTGGACGCGGCCTCGCCCGCCATCAGCCTTGGGCAGATGACGGGCGGGAGCCAAACGTCACGAGTGAACCGAAGCTCACTGGGAACCTAGCGTCGGCGCGAGCGCGGACCTCGGCGGCTCGCGCCACCTTCGCCTTCACTGAACGAGACATCGCTCGGACCAAGATCACCGATCTCGTTCGCCAACTCCGCTTCGAATGACGCCTCAAAGGAGGAGACGGCGGGGCGAGAACCCTGCGCACCACGGTCACCACGGTCGTTGCGGTCACCACGGTCGTTGCGGTCGTTGCGGTCGTTACGGTCGTTGCGGCCACCACGGTCACCACGGTCGTTGCGGTCGCGCTGCGGGCGCGAGCGCGGGCCATCGACGTCGTTGGCGTCGCCGGCCACGTCGGCGTACTCACCGGCCAGTGACAGTGACACCTTGCCCTGCGGGTCGATGTCATCGACGCGGACCTCAATCGCCTGACCGAGCTCCAGGACATCTTCGACCTGACCGATCCGCTTGCCGCCGTTGAGCGGCGACATCTTGGAGATGTGCAACAGCCCATCGCGCCCGGGCATCAGGCTGACGAACGCGCCAAACTTCGCGATGTTGACAACCCGACCGGCGTAGGTCGCGCCGACTTCAGCCGTCGGCGGGTCGAGAATGAGCGCGATGCGTCGTCGTGCTTCCTCAACGGCCCGACCGTCCTTGGCCCCGATCGTCACGGTTCCAACCACACCATCGTCGTCCACGGCGATGTCGGCGCCGGTCTCCTGCTGGAGGGTATTAATGACCTTGCCCTTTGGCCCGATGACCTCGCCGATCTTGTCGATCGGAATCTCGAGGGTCACGATCTTCGGTGCCACCTCGGATACCTCGGTCCGAGGCGCGTCGATCGTCGTCGTGATGACGTCGAGAATCGCGAGACGGGCCTGGTGTGCCTGACGCAGCGCATCGGCGAGAACGTTGGCGGGCAACCCGTCGATCTTGGTGTCGAGCTGAAGGGCCGTCACCGCATCGGCCGTACCGGCGACCTTGAAGTCCATGTCACCGAAGGCATCCTCGGCCCCGAGGATGTCGGTCAGCGTGACGTACGAACCGTTTTCGTACACGAGGCCCATCGCGATGCCCGCGACCGGTGCCTTGATCGGCACGCCGGCCGCCATGAGCGACAGGGTCGAACCACACACCGACGCCATTGACGTCGACCCGTTGGACTGCATGATGTCCGAGACAACCCGCAGCGTGTAGGCGAAGTCCTGCTCACTCGGCAACACCGGGATGAGGGCACGCTCGGCGAGCATGCCGTGTCCGATCTCGCGACGCTTGGGCATACCGACCCGACCGGTCTCACCGACCGAATACGGCGGGAAGTTGTAGTGGTGCATGTACCGGCGGAATTCGTCGGGGCTGATGGTGTCGAGCTGCTGGCGCATGCGCGGCATCCCCAAGGTCGTCACGTTGACAACCTGGGTCTCGCCGCGCTGGAACATCGCCGAACCGTGGGTCATCGGGAAGAGGTCGACCTCGGCCGACAGCGGCCGAATGTCGGCCGTTCCGCGACCGTCGATGCGCACGCCGTCATTGACGATCCGTCCGCGCACGAGCTTCTTGGTCACGGCCTTCACCGCGGCCTTGATCTCACCAACGCGATCGGCGAACTCACCGCTCAGCTGGTTGACGATGTCGGCGGTCGCCTCGGCCAGCGCGGTCGCCCGCGGCTGCTTCTCACTAATCCGGTTGGCGCTGTCCAGGGCCGAGAGGCCCACGGCCTCGACGCGCGCGTAGACGTCGTCCTCGTAGTCACGGAAGACCTGATAGGGGATCGTCTCGATCGGCCCGCGATCGGCCACGTAGGCGGCGACCAGTTCACGCTGCAGTTCGATCGACTCGCGAATCCACTGCTTGGACGCCTCGAGACCGGCCGCGAGCACATCCTCGTCAACCTTGGGTGCCCCGTCGGCGTACTTTTCGAAGGAACCCTCGGTACCCCCGGCCTCGACCATCATGATGGCCACGTCGGCGTCGGCCTCGTCGCCGAGTGCCCGTCCGGCGACCACGAGTTCAAAGACCGACTCGTCACCCTCGGCGTAAGTGGGGTGGGCCAGCCAGGTGCCCTCGGTGGTGTAGGCCATGCGCACGGCGCCAATCGGTCCGTCGAACGGAATGCCCGACAGCATCAACGCCGCCGAGGCCGCGTTGATCGCCAGGATGTCGTGCGGGTTCTCCTGGTCGGCACTGAAGATCGTGCCGACGACCTGGACCTCGTTGCGGAAACCCTTGGGGAACGAGGGGCGAAGCGGTCGGTCGATCAAGCGACAGATCAGGATTGCCTGGTCTGACGGCTTGCCCTCGCGACGGAAGAATGCTCCCGGGATCTTGCCCGCGGCGTAGGACCGCTCCTCGATGTCCACGGTCAAGGGGAAGAAGTCCATCCCCTCGCGGACCGTGCGAGCGGCGGTCACGGTCGCGAGCAGCATCGTGTCGCCGATGCGCGCAACAACCGCCCCATCGGCGAGTTGCGCCAGGCGTCCAGCCTCGAAACTCAGTGTCTTGTCAGTGCCCGAAAGCGGGCGGCTTACGCGAATCGCGTCAGTCATGGTTGCTCCTTAGCAGTAAGCAGCACTCCGCCCGGATCCCAGTGGGCAACCGTCGATGGCGACGACGATTCTCCACTGGCCTCCGAGGTCTCGGATGTGTTGCGTACGCCGACGGCGTCGGCGTAGCGGCTAGCGACGAATACCGAGACGGCCGATCAGGGAGCGATAACGTTCGACGTTGTCGCGCTG
>JAKAZI010000026.1 GCA_021809495.1 Actinomycetes bacterium
GTACTGGCGCCCGTCGAAGCGGCCAGCGTGCTGCTCGCAATCGCCGTCGGAACGACGTGCGACGAGTGCGATACGGCGTTCGCCGCTATGGCCGCGCCGCCCAGCGTAACGAGCGCAACTACGGTGTTCCCACCGATTCGCCGAACCAACCTCATCTTTGACGCACGGTACATTGATTTGCCTAACCTGACGCTCACGGGGTGTTCCGAGATACGACCAGCCTTGCCGTTAATCTCTAGAAATCTCTGTGGAGTTGCTGAGAAAAGTCTGGAAATGCTTCATCCCAACATGGTTGGAGCTGAATCAATCAGACGAGGTCAGAATGACACGATTTGTGGGACGTGCGCGGGCGGTCCACGCGTCACCATGATCGAAGCGAATATCGAGTTACCGGGCGAAGTCCGTGGGCGGCATTCACTTGTGACACGAGGTGAGTGAACCCGGCCACGAATAGTGTGCGCGCCGAGCCTCACCACCAGGGGACACCCTCGCGCCCTTTACGGATTCTGGGATTAAAGAACAAGGGCATTGTCTCCTCGCGGCGCCTTCGTCCACGACCACTGGGGTGCGGCAGACGACTTCGTACTCGGCGAGGTCGCGAACGAAGGTTGGGGTGTAGGAAATGCCGGTGCGGCGACATCGAGTCTTCTCGCCACGCTCCCCACGGCCAGGCGATGATGGCTGTCGCCACCGATCCCTTACCGTCTTCGACTACCGACGGATCACGCCAATCGATCTCTCGCGAGAACCATCCTCGCGACGTGGGCGGTCTCTGTTTACTCAAACGCGTCTACGCGTTGCGTCGACCGATTCCACACACCACCGTCGAAGTCACGTATCTGAAGGACCCGGCGGTTGATCCCGTTGCGGAACACCCATCCACGCAAGACGACTCGTCAATCGACGTCGCTCGCGCAGTACTTGCACTTCGTCGCGGCGGCGGGCAGGTCGGCCGAGAGACACTTCGGGCAGGTCTTCACCGGAGCGGGTGGCTTGGGCGCCGAGAAGACCTCATTGCCGGTGCGACGCATGTACGCCCGGTACGGCACGACCAGCACGAAGTAAATCACGACCATGAAGATCAGGAAGTAGATGATGGCCGAAATGAAGGTCCCGAGGTCGACGAACTGATGGTTCACCGTCCAGCCGAGGCCCGGCGACCCCGCCGAACTACCTTCCATGGCGCTCACGAGCGGCGTGATGATGGAATCGGTGAACGCCTTGATCAAGGTCGAAAACGCCGTCGCGACGACCAAACCGACGGCGATCACGATCAGGTTGCCCTGCATCAGAAAATTCTTGAATCCTTTGAGCACGGTTCCTCCCACTGGTCTCGTAATCGAGACTGTAGCCAAGGAAAACGACTCGGATGAACTTTTCCAACCGTTGAACGATGTGAGAATGGACCCATGGAAACTTCGTCGGGGCATCGAGTCGCGGTGCGCCGTCGACGGGTAACCGCTGTGTTCGTGATCGCTCTGGGCGGTCTCCTTCTCGCAGCGTGCGGGTCCCCGGCGCCTTCGTCATCGAAGCCATCCCAGCCGACGACCACGGTCAAGCCCGCCGCGGTCGCACTCTGTCCGTTGACCGGAACACCCGCGCCGGGCAACGTCGTTCCCCAACGTCCCGCGATTGCGATGAAGGTAGACAACTACTCCCTGGGTCCGGCTCCCGCCGAGGCGAGACCCCAAAGCGGTCTCGACTACGCCGACATCATCTTCGAAGAACAGGTCGAGGGATCGATCACGCGATACGCCGCGGTCTTCCAGTGTCGTAACGCCCCCGCGCTCGTCGGGCCGATCCGCTCGGCGCGCTGGACCGACGTTCAGATGCTCAGCCAGCTCGGCCACCCGCTCATCGTCCACGTCGGAGGGATCATTCCCGTCTTGCAGACGATCGCCGCGTCGTCGCTCGTGAACGTCGACCTCGGCGGACACCCGAGTCTCGAGGAGAACCCACCCGGGCGCTACGCGCCGTACGACACGTACACCACAACCAAGGCGATCTGGTCGGCGATCGCCGCCCCCGCAGTCGCGCCAGCGCCGATCTTTACGTACTCGTCGGTCGCGCCGGCCGGTGAGCGGGCGAACCAGGTCCACCTGGACTGGTCCGGCACCTCGGACATCTACTGGCGCTGGAACCCCGGTACGGGAACCTGGCTGCGCTTCTATAACGTCGGTAGCCCGAGCGCACCGAACATCCAGCCCGACATCCTCACCGACGGCGCGCAGAACCAGGCCCAGAACGTGATCATTCAAGACGTGTCGATCACCTACGGACCCTGGGTCGAGAACTCCCAGGGCGGACTCGAGGCCGAATCCCACATCATCGACTCGAGCGGCAAGGCCTACGTCCTGCGTAACGGCGAGATGATCGCGGGCACGTGGTCGGCCGGCGCGGCGGGGACCCCGACGGTCTTTCTCACCACGAGCGGTCACCCGATCGACCTGGCCCCGGGCCGCACCTGGGTCGAGATCTACCCGTCGACCGCGCCGATGGTCGCGACGCCAGCGGCGTCGGTGTCGGCTGGCTAATCGTTCGAGTCGGACCCGTCGGCAAATGCCTGGACCTCTTGAACGATGTCGAAGGCTCGCAGTCCACGAATCCGGTCGTGACGGCGGGCGCGAAGCTTGCGCTCGGAGAGTTCGGCGAGTTCCACGTAGGTCTTGATCAACGAGCGGTGGATTCGCTCGACCGTGATGAACGGGTTCGGGTCCTCGGGGATCACCTCGTCGATGAGGCCAAGCTCGAGCTGGTCCTCGGCGGTCGAGCGCATCGTGGCGAGGGTCATCTTCACCTGGTCTCGGGTGGGCTCGGGCGTCTTGTAGAGGATCGAGGCGGCTGAACGCGGCTCGGCCACGTAGGCCATTGCCTTATCGAGCATGACGACGTGATCGGCCATCGGCGTCGTCGCGAGTCCCCCGCCGCTGCCGAGCGCCCCCGCGACCAGCGAGATCACGGGCTTGGGGTAGTCGATGCCGCGCAGGATCGATCGCGCGATGAGCCGGGACTGCCCGCGCCGCTCGCTCTCGAGGGTGGGCTTCGCCCCGAGGGTGTCGGTGACGAAGAGCGCCGGCAGACCGAGGCGTGCGCCCACTTCGAGCACGCGCGCCAAGTGGGCGAAGTCCTCGGGGCCGGGATTCGCGGGGCGCTTCATCACCGAGTCGCCGTAGCGCTGGTAGGAGGGCTGGGTACCGAGGATCACGAAGGGCTGGGGACCCAGCTTCGCGAAGGCGGCGACGATCGCGGGATACCGGCGAACGTCGGCCTCTTGGATGTGGTTGTAGAGCGCGATCGCGTCGGTGAAGCCGTACTGCGCGATGAACTCCAGGTCGACCCGGTTCGCGTCGGCGATCAGGTCCTGGTACTGCTCAAGCAGCGCGTCGGCCCGGTCGCTCGACGTCGGTGGTCGCACCGCGGCGGGCACCAGGTCGGGCGTGCCGGTGATGTCGTCAAAGCGCGGTCCGTGGATGCCGGCCACACCGAAGGCGTAGACCCGGCGCTGATTGAGCACCGTGAGGTTACGCACCAGCGGCTCGGTCTCCTTGGTGAGCTCCTTGTGGCGCTCGGGCGGCGCCGTCGTCGCGTAGACCGCGCCCAGGTACCAGACCAGTTCGGCCACGTCGGCGAGCACGACGTCGATGTTTCGGTCGAGCAGGTTCGTCTCGGCGCTCTGGGAGTCGCTCGGCACCGCGATGCCCTCGAAGGCCTCGATGACGTTGGGGCCGGCGAAGCCGAAGTTCGTGCCCGAGGTCGCGAGGATGAGGTCGGCGTTGGGCACCGCGCTCGCCGACACCCCACCCCAGACGTTGCCGAGCAGCACCGCGACGTGGGGTAGGTCGACCTTCTCCTTGTAGAGCCGGATGGCCTCGACCATGCGCGTCATCTGGGTCAGTCCGGCGAAGTTCTCGTGCTGGCGAACGCCGCTCGAGGCGTAGACCGAGACGAGCGGGAGGTGTTTGGCGATCGCGAGGTCCGCGGCGGCCTGGAACACTTCGCCCGAGATCACCCCGAGCGAGCCCGCGAAGAAGTCCCAGTTCATGGCGTAGAGCACGGCGGGTCGTCCGTCGATGGTCGCCAGACCGTAGGTCGACGACTCGCTCTTGCCCCGTTTGGTCTCACGGCCAAGTTTGTCGAAGTACGACTCGTCCTTCTCGTTACCGTGACCCCGGCGCACCAGTCCGACGAGGTCCTTGGCCAGGTGCCAGCGTCCGTGACTGGCCTTGAAGTGGACGAGCTCTTGGAGGAGTGACAACTGCGACGGGCTGTTCACCGTGCGCCGGTTGCGTAGGTGCGCTTCGACGGGCTCTTCGAAGATCGGCAGACCCATCGGGTAGCCCTCGCCGAAGAGTGTGGCGTCGAGCTCGTCAAACGGGGAGGAGCCGTCGGGCTCAGGGGTGACCGACATGGGAGTCCATTATTGCACGCAACACCCGTAACGCTGACAGGCCGGACGTGCGCAACACACGTCACCAATCCTCCGGACACGCTGCTCCAGCAGGCCCTTCGTTTACCGGCAGGTAAACACGCGATCCGCCGCGATCGTTCTGTGCTCGTTCACCGTCGGTTTAGGCGAAATCTTCTTCGCGGTACTCGTTGACCGCGCGCTCGGCGCCACGAACGCTTTCGGCGTTTCGTAAGTCGACGCGGCGGATCTTGCCGCTGATGGTCTTGGGCAGTTCAGCGAACTCGAGCCGTCGCACCCGCTTGTAGGGCGCGAGGTGCTCTTTCGCGTAGGCGAGAATCTCGCCGGCGAGGGCGCGACTCGGCTCGTAGCCCGCGACGAGGCTGACGTAGGCCTTCGGTACGGCGAGGCGCAGCTCGTCGGGAGCGGGCACGACCGCGGCCTCGGCGACGGCTGGGTGTTCGATGAGGACGCTCTCGAGTTCGAAGGGGCTGATGCGGTAGTCGCTCGCCTTAAAGACGTCGTCGGCACGACCGACGTAGGTGATGTAGCCCTCGTCGTCTCGGTGCGCGATGTCCCCGGTGTGGTATCGGCCACCGGCGAAGGCCGACGCGTTGCGTTCGTCGTCGGGCCCCGTCGAGTTCTGGTAGCCGGCCATCAGTCCTACGGGACGTGCGACGTCGAGCGCGACGCAGATCTCCCCGTCGTTACCGACCTCACCGGTCAACGGGTCGACGAGTTCGATGCTGTAGCCAGGGATGGGTCGACCCATCGAGCCTGCCTTCACCCGCTGCCCGGGCGGGTTACCGATCTGCACCGTTGTCTCGGTCTGGCCGAACCCGTCGCGGATGGTGATCCCCCACGAGCGCTCCACGGACTCGATGACCTCGGCGTTGAGCGGTTCACCGGCGCTCGCGAGCTCACGCAGCGACGTCGACCAGGCGCTGAGGTCCTGTTGGATCAACATACGCCACACCGTCGGCGGCGCACAGAACGTCGTGACCTTCGAATCGGCCAGCACGTCGAGCATGGCGCGCGCGTCGAAGCGCGAGTAGTTATAGATGCAGATCGTCGCGCCCGCGATCCACGGGGCGAAGACGCACGACCAGGCGTGCTTCGCCCAACCGGGGCTCGACACGTTGAGGTGGACGTCACCGGGCTGGATGCCGATCCAGTACATGGTCGAGAGGTGTCCAATCGGGTAGCTCGACTGGGTGTGCTGGACCATCTTCGGCAGGGCCGTGGTGCCCGAGGTGAAGTAGACGAGCAACGGGTCGTCGGCCCCCGTGGGTGCGTCCGGGGTGAATGCGGAAACGGCGCTGGCGCTGTCGGCGTAGTTGCGCCAACCCTCGCACGGCTCGCCGACACTCACGCGTACGTAGTCCCCCGCGATGTCGGCAAAGCGCGGAGTGATCTCACTACGTGCGACGACCGCGCCGGCGTTCGCGCGAGTAATCCGGTCACGCAAGTCCTCAGCCGTGAGCAGTGTCGTGGCGGGGATCAGCACCGCGCCGAGCTTCATCACCGCGAGCGTCGTCTCCCACAGTTCGACCTGGTTGCCGAGCAGCGCGAGGACTCGCGTTCCGCGACGAACACCGAATCCGGCCAGCCAGTTCGCGACCTGACTCGAGCGTCGCGCCATCGTCGAGAAGCTGTACGAACCAACTGAACCGTCGTCTTCGATGATGCGCAACGCCACCGCGTCGGGATTCTCGCTGGCGAGCACCGCGTCGAACCAGTCGATAGCGAAGTTGAACGTGGCCGGCTTTGGCCAGATGAACTGGGTGCGCGCCTCGTCGTAGTCGCGCCGCAGCGCTAACAGGGTGTCGCGCGCCGCGCGGAACTCTTCTGTCGGACTAACCATTGCCCCACCTTTCGACCGAATCGAAGCCTGGTCCGATGGTACGTCGCGCCGAGGGGGTAGTTCAGGCTCCCGTTCGCCCGGCGACGAGCAGCTGGGTGTACGTGCTCGTCTGACGCGTGCAGACCGAGATCCGTAGCGCCAGATACGTCGGGCGGATGAAGGGCGCGAGGGTCACGCGCACCCCGCTCGCGTTGCGGGGCCGGCAGGTGGCGACCGGAAAGTTGCCGCTCTCTGCGACGCCGAAGGCGGCACTCACCGCGGCGCCGTGACGCAGTTCGTGACGCGCTGGCATTTCACCAATGTTCTCATTCTTCGCGGGCGGACCCTGGGGGTGATGCACCGCCCCGACGACCGCTTGGACGCCCGGTACGCCCCAAATCCAGCACGCCGCACCGCGATTCGTGACGATGATGGGGTAGTAGATCGTGCCGGCCGCCCCATTGGCGCGTCCGACCGAGAGGTGCAGCTGGGCGGGCTGACAGTTCCCGACCGAGACCCGCGGCGTCGGGGCCGCCCCGATCGGCGTGGCGGCCGGCGACCCGAGTGCGAGCGCGGCGAGTGCACCCACCGCAACGACCATCGTGCTAAATCGTTTCATCTCATCCTCCTAGCCTCTACTGTCCGGTCACGTTCGGAACTTACAGTCACCCGATGCGTTAGCGCGTGGCAGGATGAAGCATGACCCGCGTAGAGCGACTGGACATCCCCGGCGTGCACCGTCTCCCCCACTTCGCCCACGCGGCGCGCGCCGGCGACTACGTGTACGTTTCGGGCACGCTCGGCACCGACCTCGACGGCGCGCTCGTACCCGGCGGACTGAAAGCCGAGACCGACCAGACCCTCGCGAACATCGCGACGATCCTCCAAGGAGCCGGCTGTGGTTGGGACGACGTCGCGTCGGTGTCGGTGTATCTGGCAGACCTCGAAGAGTTCGCGGCGATGAACGAGGTCTACGATCGCTTTTTCGACGATCTCGCGCCGGCGCGAATCACCATCGGTGGGGTCGACCTGGCGCTCGGCGCGCGCGTCGAGATGCAGTGTGTCGCCTATCGCGCACGACCCACCGCCGGGTTCACGGGTGACGACGAGGCAATGCTCACCGCACGCCCAGCACGACGAACGGGCTTCGTCGAGCACGACGGCGAACGACTGTACTACGAGGTCATCGGCGACGAGTCGAGTGACACCACACCACTCGTTCTCTCCCACGGAGCGGGGGGTAACCACGCGGTCTGGTTCCAGCAGGTCGCGCACCTCGCTTCGAACCGGGTGGTCGTCACCTGGGACCACCGTGGCTACGGCCGCTCGAGTGACCTCGGTGACCGCACCGGTCCGCTGGTCGCGAGTGCCGATCTGCTCGCGATCCTCGACGAACTGGGGATCCAACGCGCCGACCTCGTTGGCCAGTCGATGGGCGGTTGGTCGGTGGTCGGCGCCGCCCTCGCGCGACCCGGTCTCGCGCGTTCGCTTGTGCTCGCCGATACGATCGGGGGATTCGCCACCGAAACGGTCCTCGCCGGTCTCGCCCACGGGGTACCTCGGGGACCCGAACGCGAGGCCCTCGGGGACCATCCCGCGCTCGGTGAGGCCTTCAGCGCCCGTTCCCCCGAACTCGCTCACCTCTACCAGTCGCTCGGTCGCATGGGTAGTTGCGACGGTGCGATCGTGATCAAGCGACTCCTCGAGGTGACCCACGACGAGGGACAGGCCGCCCAACTCACAATGCCGGTGCTCTTGATCGTCGGCGACCACGATCAGCTGTTCGCCCCGGCGGCAATCCACGCGCTCGGCGATCTCCTGCCCGACGCTCGCGTCGTCGAGATCGAGGGCACCGGACATTCGCCCTACTTTGAGGATCCCACCGCCTGGAATCGCGCCGTCGACTCGTTCCTCGCGTGGCTCGACGCCAGGCACGACGTTTAGAAATCACATTTTGATCGACCCGGATCGGACCAGGCGTAGGCTGTATCAACCTGGGTGAACGGGGACCTTAACCGTGGTGGACGTGCTGAACGAGTCCAACGAGTGGCGACACTTGCGCGAGATACTCCCGGACGACATCATCATCGTTGACGCCGGCGGCGTGATCGCGTACGTGAGTGACTCGGTCGCGGACCTCGCGGGCTACGCGCCCGAGAAACTGGTCGGTACTTCGATTGAAGGACTCGTCCCCGACGATCATCGTGACGCACACGCCGCGCACCGCGCCCGCTACTTCGAGTCCCCAACCCCACGCCTGATGAGCGACCACCACCACCAACTGCGACGTCGCGACGGTGCGACCATTGAGGTCGGTATCGCGCTGTCACCGCTCAACGTGGACGGCCGTGCTCTCGTCGTCGCGTCGATATCGGCGAGCGCAATCGCCAGCGCACCGTCGTCAACTCGGGCGATCAAGATGGCCGCAGCCGCCTTACTCGCCGAACGAGAGGCGGACTATCGGGTGGCCTTCGAACACGCGATGGCGCCAATGTTCTTCGCCGACGCCGACGGTGTGGTCACCGTCGCCAACGACGCCTTCGCGAGACTCATCGGACGAACGAGATTCGATCTGGTCGGCCATCGAGCGGCTGAGTTCACGCACCCTGACGACCTCGAGAGTACCGAAAGCGCCCGCGCCCGTATCGCTTCGGGCGAACTCGACACCGTGCACTACTCCAAACGCTGTATTCACGCCAGCGGACGAATCATCGACGTCGATGTGTCAATGTCGACGGTGCGCGCCAGCGACGGGAGTATCCGCCGCTTCATCGTCTCGGTGTTCGATAGCACCGAGCGCCGACGTCACGAACGCGCGGCGGCCCTGCTGAGCCAAGTACGCCGTCTCGCCATCGTTGCCACTGACGGAATGGAATTGCTTACGAAGTTCTGCCAGCTCCTCGTCACCGTCGGCGGGTATCGGCTCGCGACCTACGCCTCGGCGACAGAAACGAAGGTGGTGGCGCCGACGACCCCAGTCGACCAGTGGCCCCGACCCGATGACGGACCGGCGGCCCAAGCAATCGCCATACGCTCGACGGTGCACTACGGCTCCGCGCAACGGGGCGGTGACGCGTGGCGCAGTTACGCCGAACGACTCGAATTGCGCGTGGCCGCCGCTGTCACACTGAAAGTCGGTGGCGAGTTCCACTCGGTGAGCGTCTTCCACGATTGTCCAGAATCCCTAGACGCGTCGAACCTGCTTGACCTCGAGGAGCTCGCCAACGAACTCGAACTCGGGCTCGCCCACGTGTTCGCCGTGAGCGAGACCGCGAATGCGCTTGACGCGGCGCGCGTGGCGTACCACTCACTGGCCGCTGCCGAATCGGCCCTCGCCGAGTCCGAACGACATTTTCGCCTCGCCTTCAGCGAAAACATGGCTCCGATGGCATTCGTCGGCATCGACGACGTGCTGATTGACGTCAACGACGCCTTCGTCAACATGGTCGGACGTAGTCGAGAGGAACTCGTCGGTCGCGACACCTCGTGGATCACCCATCCCGACGATCTCACCACGACCGAAGACGCGCGCATGCGTCTCGTTCGTGGTGAGGTGGAACAGATCAAGTACACCACACGCTTCATCCATCGCACGGGACGGACCGTCATCGCCGAGGTCCTCACAACGCCGGTGCGCGCCGAGGATGGCCGGATCCTCTACTTCATCGCCTCGGACCGAGACGTCACCGAGGAGCGCCAACTATCCGAGCAGTTGCTGCACCGAGCCCTGCACGACCCACTCACGGGACTCGCCAACCGTGCGCTGTTCGAGGACCGCCTCAGCCAGGCCCGCGAGCGCCTCGTCCGCGGCGGCGGTTACGGTGCGGTCCTCTTGATCGACCTCGATGACTTCAAGGGTGTAAACGACACGTACGGGCATCACGTCGGCGACCAACTGTTGATTGGGATAGCTCGACGCTTCGAGATGGTATCGCGTTCGATCGATACCCTGGGACGAATCGGCGGCGACGAGTTCCTTTACCTCGCCGAAGGTCTCAGCGAACCCGAGGAGGCCGCCGTCGTCGCCGAGCGGCTCTTGCACGTGCTCATCGAGCCGTTCTCGCTCGACGGACTCATGATCGAGCAGCACGCCACCATCGGCGTCGCGCTCTTTGACGATGGCCCGATCGACGGGTCCGAGTGCATCAAACGCGCCGACACCGCTATGTACGAGTCCAAACGCAAGCACCGGGGTCATTACGAGATCTTCCAGCCTGCGATGCTCGCCTCGGCCGTGCACCGATTCACCCTCGCCCAGTCGCTCAGCCACGCCCTGCGCTCGAACGAAATCGAAATGCGCTACCAGCCAATCGTCTCATTGCCGACCTTCCAAGTTGTTGGATTCGAAGCGCTGATGCGTTGGAACTCGTTGCGAGAGGGATCGATCCCACCGTCGGTCTTTATTCCAATCGCCGAACAGAGCGATCTCATATTCGGCCTCGGGGACTTCGCGATCCGCGAGGCGGTGCACTCGGCAGTGACCTGGGGGGCCGACGGCTCCTACGGCGATCAGTGCTTCGTCTCAGTAAACCTCTCGGCAGCCCAGTTCCGCAGCCCCGGGCTCGTCACCTTCGTGCGAGACGCGCTCGACGAGGCCGGCCTAACGGCGCCACGGCTCGTGCTTGAAATCACCGAGTCTGTGGCCACAGCCGACCTCGCCGAGACGATAGAGGTTGTCAACCGCCTGCGAACGATCGGCGTAGGCGTCGCGCTCGACGACTTTGGCACGGGACACTCGTCGCTCGCGCGCCTCGCGGAACTGGACCCGCACATGGTCAAGATCGATCGATCCTTCGTCCACTCGCTCGACGAGGGCTCCAACCACGACGTCGTCCTCGACGCCGTCTTCGCGCTCGGTCAAGACCTCGGGGTCACCATGCTCGCCGAAGGCGTCGAGACGATCCATCAGTTGAACCGGCTGCGCTCGCTCGGCTGTCAACTCGTCCAGGGCTATCTGATCGCCCCGCCGGTGCCCGAGGACGAGGTGTACGCGCAGTTGTCCACGCGCCCCAAGGACCGTCTCTCACGCATAACCGCAATTGTGGCGCGTTGAACCACCCCTCACCAGGCAAGTGAGACTACGCTTCAATGGGCAGGTTATGTCCGGTGGCGCGACGACCGACAAGGGCAGGCAGTGAACCACTTCGTGGACGCGAAAACTTCGTGGCAGTACATCCTTGATGCCATGCCTGACGGCGTGCTCGTCGTAGACGAGTCGGGATCCGTCTGCGCCGTCAACGACGCCTTGTGCGCTATTGCGGGATACCGCGCCGACGAGTTGGTTGGTGCGTCAATGAACGTGCTGGTGCCCGCCGAGAAGCAATCCAAGCACGCGGACCTCGTAGCGGAGTTCCTACGACGAGGCGCCGCCCGGCGCAACGCCGAACACCTCGATATCACCCTCGTGCGCCGTGACGGCCAGCACCTCAGCGTCGACGTCGCGCTGTCGACGATCGAGTGGGAGGGTGAGCGCTTCGCCCTAGCCGCCGTTCGCGATCTCAGCCGGATGCGCCAGCTCATGGCCGAACGCGACGACTCGGCCCTCAAGTTCCAGTTAGCCTTCGAGACCGCGATGTCACCGATGACCTTCACCGACTCAGAGGACCGTATCGTGGCGGCCAACCCCGCGTTCTGTGAACTGCTCGGCCGCTCAATCGAGGAACTCGTCGGCCGCGACTCGCGGCACTTCACCTACCCCGCCGACGTCGGGGTCACCGAGGGTTCCCACCAGCTCGTCCGAGACCACGAAGTGAGTCGCGACCGATACGTGAAGCGCTACCTGCACCGCGACGGACGCGTCATCGTGGTCGAGGTCTCGCGCTCAGCCACCTACGACAACGACGGAAACCTGCTCTACAGCGTCATCAGCGAACGCGACGTCACCGAGGAACGCCTGCTCACCGCCCAACTCGCCCACCAGGCCCTGCACGACCCGCTAACCGGTCTCGCGAACCGCACCCTCATAGAGGACCGCCTCGGTCAAGCCCGTGCGAAGGTCGCCCGCCAGGGCGGTTACGGCGCGGTTCTGATGCTCGACCTCGACGACTTCAAGGTCGTCAACGACACTCACGGCCACGTCATCGGTGACCAGTTACTGATCGGCGTGGCGCACCGGCTCAGCGAGGTCGCGCGTACCGCCGACACGCTCAGCCGTTTCGGCGGCGACGAATTCCTCTACCTCGTCGAGGGCGTCCACCAGGCCGAACAGATCGAGCACGTCGCCGAGCGACTACTCGACTCGCTGAGAGAGCCCTTCGTGGTCCTCGGGATCGAGATCGAGCAGCGCGCGAGCGTCGGGGTCGCCCTCTGGGATGCCACTACACCCGCCGACGCTCCGCTCATCGAGCAGGCCGACCTCGCGCTCTACGAAGCCAAGCGCCTCGGCCGCGGACGCTTCGCCGTCTTCTCGCCGATACTGCACCAACACTCGATGGGGCGCTTCGAGCAACTTCAGGTACTTCGACAGGCCCTCAGCTCAGGTCAGATCCTCATGCACTACCAGCCAATCGTGAACGCCACGGGATCTCGGGTCGTCGGCTTCGAAGCCTTGATGCGCTGGAGCCACCCGACGCGAGGCTGGGTCGAGCCGACTGAGTTCCTCGCCCTCGCCGAGACGAGTGACCTCATCGGCGAACTCGGTGCCTTCGCGCTCGCCGAGGCCACGCGCACGGCGGCTTCGTGGACCGACGCTGATGCCCCCTACGTCACGGTGAACCTCTCGGCGCGCCAGTTCTACGACGACGACCTCGTAGGTATGGTCAATTCGGCCCTTGGCGCGAGCGGGCTTCTGGCGAGTCGACTCGTGCTCGAAGTTGCCGAACGGGTCGCGTTACACGACCCCAACCGGTCGGCCGCGATTATCGCCGCACTGGCCGAGCTCGGCGTCGGCGTAGCGATCGACCAGTTCGGCTCGGGCCTCTCGTCACTCGCTTACCTGATGAACCTCCACCTCCAGTTCGTCAAGATCGACCAGTCGTTCGTGCGACCGACCCACAGCATTGGTTACAACGAAGCATTGGTCGGCTTCATCGTCGCCCTCGGCGAACAACACGGCGTCTCGGTGGTTGCCGAAGGAGTTGAGACACTTGACCAGTTCGACCGACTGCGCAGCGCCGGTTGCACACTCAGTCAGGGCTTCTACTTTTCGCGCGCCGTCTCGGCCGACGACGCCGCATCAATGCTGCACGAGCCGCAATGGCTCGCTCAGCCGTCGATCTCGTACCCTGAGGCGAGTACCGCCCCGCAGGCCTCGACAACGCCCGCGTCGTAGCGAACGCCCGCGCCCGTGACCAGTTCGACCAGGGCCTCGTCCACGCTGTAGCCCGGCCGGTGAGGTCGATGGTGCGTCATCGCCTCGAGCACGTCGGCGACGGCAACGATGCGCGCCGGGAGCGAGATCTCGTCACCAACCAGTCCGTCGGGATACCCTGAGCCGTCGAGCCGCTCGTGATGGTGCCGCGCGACATCCACGAACACGCTCGGCAGCGACGACTGTTCGAGCACCTCGGCCCCAACGGTGCAGTGGCGCTGGACCGCCTCGATCTCGAGATCGTTCAACTTGCCCGGTCGGCCAAGAATCTCGGCGGGCACGACAATCTTGCCGAGGTCGTGCAGGGCCGCGCTCTTCGCGATCGCGTCCACCTGTTCGGCGTCCAAGCCGAGCCACGTCGCGATAGCGCGGCTGAGGGTGCTCACGCGCGTCTGGTGGCCCGCCGTGTAGGGGTCGCGGATCTCGGTGATTCGAGTCATCGCCGCGACGGTCCCCTCGAGAGACCCGCGTAGGTCGGCGACGGCTCGAACCCTGGCGACGAGCATCTCGACCTCGGCGATCAGGCTGCGCAGTTCGAGGATCGTCTCCTCGTCAAAGACGTAGATGTCGTGATCGGCCACGCTCACGACGGCCCGTTGTTCGCCGATCGCGAACGGTAGGGCGACGATCGAGTCGATCCCGAAGGCCCGCGCGCGATCGTGCCAGGGCAACAGGTCATCGTCACGACCGACGTGGTGGACGACCTGGACCGACTGATCGCGTAGCGCCCGGCCGGTCGGACCTCGGCTCGAGAATGGGTTCGAGGTGAGCTCGAGCCCGTCGAGGTAACTGACGGCCCCGGCCCGCTGAGCAATCTCCAGGCGACCGTCGGGGTCGCCGGTCTCGACGGAGATCCACGCCACCTGGTAGCCACCAACGCTACTCAGCCCCTCGACGAGGCCCGCCAGCGCCTCGTTGACCCCTTCGGCGACGGCGATGGTGCGACTCACCTCGTTAAAGAGCCGCAGCATCCGCTCACGACGGATATCGCGAGTCACGTCGTAGAACGACGCGATCACCCCGGCGCGATCCACCAACTCGGGCACCGGGTAGGTATCGACCGAGAACCACCGGCGCGGTGCGTCGACGAAATTCACCCCGACCACGACGTCGCGGTAGGCGACATCGGCGTCCATCTCCGCGAAGGCCTCCGGATTCTCGATATAGAACGGGGTCTCTCGGTTCGCCAGACGCAACCCCTCGCCAAAGACGTCAAGACCAATGAGTCGGTCGGACGTCGTGTGCAGCAGTCGCGCGATCGCATCGTTGCAGTCGCGCACCACACCGTCTTCAAAGTAGGCAAAACCGACCACCGTAGAGTTCAAGAAGGCGTCGAGGTACCGTAGCGAGCGCAGTGGACTCGGTCGTTCCTCTTTGAGCGTCATGATCACCCCGACCCGTGAATCACTGACGCCTACGTTCCGTTGGCGTCTTCGCCAACCTACCGGGGCTCTCGCCCCTGGTCAAGGGATTAGACGTTGAAAATTGACTCGGGTTGGTCGGTGGTGAACTCGAACCCGTCCTCAAAGACCTTGAGACAGTGACGCACCACCTCAGCGTCGTAGAGTGTTCCAGCGTTCGAGGCCACTTGGTCAAGCGCCTGCTCGAGGCCCAAAGCCGCTCGATACGGACGATGGTTGGACATGGCCTCGACGACGTCGGCGACGGCGACAATGCGCGCGGGCAGGATGATGTCGTCGCCGACGAGCGAGTTGGGGTAGCCCGAGCCGTTCAACCGTTCGTGGTGTTGCAAGGCGACCTCGGGAATCGGCCAGGGCAGCGACGCTTTGGAGAGAATCTCGTAGCCGATCAGCGCGTGACGTTTGATCATGCGGTACTCAAGGTCCGTCAATCGACTCGGCTTGATGAGAATCTCCGAGGACAGCGCGACCTTGCCGACGTCGTGCACTGCACCGGCGTCACGGACCCGTTCGATCAGCGTCGGCTCGAGTCCGAGGCGCTGGGCGATGGTCGCCGCGAGCGTGCCCACCCGTGACTGGTGGCCCGCGGTGTAGGGGTCGCGCGCCTCGGTGATCCGAGCGAGCGCTGACAAGGTTCCCGAAAGGGCCGCGGCGAGTTCGAGAGCAGCCGCGCCGTGGGCGATGACCCGCTCCGCCGCGCGCGCGATGTTCTCCAGTCCCGACACCGTCAGCTCGTCAAAGGCGTTGCGGTGGCGCGAGTAGACGGCGAGTACCGCGCGCTCACCTCCGGGGCTGAACGGGATAGTGACCGATGAGCGAAGACCGTGGCGCACGACCCGTTCGCGCCACGGGGACATCTGCGCGACCGCGAGCAGATCGCTAATGGTGACCGTCGACGACGTGCGAAACGCGGTGCCCACCGGACCGCGACCGGTGGGCTCGGAAATCGACCAAGACACCATGCCCTCTGAAACGTAACCCTGGGCGCCGGCGGATTCCACGATGTCAACGCGACCCTCGGGTTGGTCCCGTGCGATACCGACCCAGACGAGAGCGAACTGACCGCTCGCGACAAGCGCATGGCAGAGGTGGCGAAGTGCCGCGCCCTCGCTGATGGCCTCGGAGTCCAACCGATGCAGATCGAGCAGCATCGCCACGACGTGACCGCGCCGAACGCGCTCGGTCGCGTCGATGTAGGCGATCAGCACACCGCGCGTTACCCCGTTTCGGACAATGGGATAGGCGTTCACGGTGAACCAGAGCTGTTCGCCGCTCGGGACCTCGATACCCTGGATGACGCCGTAGATCGGATCGCCGGTGCGAATCGCGGCCACCGCGGGTAGCTCGTCGAGCGTGAAGGGCGTGCCGTCCTCGTGCACGGGGTTCCAGGTGACTCGCAGTGGGTCGTCACTCATCAGGTCCTCGCGTGATGACTGGAAGAGGCGTTCGGCGCGGTCGTTGCAGTCGATAACCCGCCCAGTGGCGTCGCGCAGGAGAAA
>JAKAZI010000004.1 GCA_021809495.1 Actinomycetes bacterium
CACGATGACCGACGCCACCACCGCCAGGTCGAGCCACGCGCCCGGCGACCAGCGACGCATCAGTGCACCCGGTTGGCGATGACCGAGGCCATCGCCACCGCGTTGAAGGCCACGTGGGTCAAGACACTCGGCAGGAGGCGCTTGGTGCGCCACGCCACCACGGCGAGCACGACGCCGAGTCCGGCGAGTCCGGCGAACTGGCGGGCCTCGCCGTGGGCCGCGGCGAAGACCAGGGCGCTCACGACGACCCCGACGACGACCGCGAGTCGCGGCAGACGTCTCGGTCCGAGCTCGACGACGCCCCGAAAGACCACGCCACGAAAGAACCACTCCTCGACGATGGGCGCACCGAACGTGGTCAACACGACGAGCAGCGCGAATCCGGCACCGTGAGCGGCGCCAAAGAGCTTGTCCACCGGCGCGTTCAGGTGCTGAAGGTGCAGTGGTCGGTAGGCGATCGCGACGGCGAACTGGGCGGCGACGCCGAGCGCGACGAACCACAGATCGCCCGGCGCGAAGCGCCACTGGTTGGGCCACGGACGAAGCCCCCCCACGCGCGTCGCCGCCACGATGGCGACGATGAAGCCCGCCCAGAGTCCGACCAGACTGAGCGAACTCGCCCACCAGGGATCTTGGTGCGCCGCGGCCAGGCCGCTGAAGCCCCCGGGGAAGTGCGCGAGCGCGGTCGCCGCGCCCAACAGCGCCGAGGCGAACAACTCGCCGAAGGCGAAGCCCGCGATCGCCGCGACCAGGACGGCGCCCGGCCGGACCGTTCGCTCGATGTCCCGTGCGTTCTCCACAGGTCCTTACGCTAATGCGCGACCCGATTCGAGTCGTGCGAGCCCGGTGTTGCACCGCGGCCTCTAGATTGGAATGGTGAGTACACCACCCAACGAGAAGCCGGGCCTGAAGAAATTGATGCCGTCGGGTGAACGACCGATGGCGCCCGAGTCGAGGCGGCGGATCATCACCATCGCCATCATCGCCTTCGTGGTGGGCATTCTGTTCATCCCGTCGCTCTTTCAAAGCAAGACCGTGCGAACCATTTCCTATTCGTCCCTGATGAGCGACGTCCACAACCAGAAGGTGGTCTCGGCCACGGTCGACAACGCCAACGGCGTCATCTCGGGTCAACTCGCCAACGGCACGAACTACACGGCGAACGGCCCCGCGCCGGCCATCTCGAGTGAGATCGACACCCTGCGCTCTAACAACGTGAACGTCACGTTCTCCAACCCGTCGAGTTTCGCCTCGACGTTCCTGCCCTACCTGATCTGGATCCTCATCTTCGCGCTGTTCATGGTCTACGCCAGTCGTCAGGCTCGCGGACAGATGAACGGCATGATGTCAGTGGGCCGCTCCAAGGCCAAGCAGTTCAACCAGGACAAGCCCAAGATCACCTTCGCCGACGTCGCGGGCTACCTCGGCGTGAAGCAGGAGATCAGCGAGGTCGTCGACTTCCTTAAGAATCCCGCGCGCTTTCGCGACGTCGGCGCATTGATCCCTAAGGGACTGCTCCTCGTTGGCCCACCGGGCACGGGTAAGACCATGCTCGCGCGAGCGGTCGCGGGTGAGGCCGGGGTTCCGTTCTTCTCGGTCTCGGGCTCGGACTTCATGGAGATGTTCGTGGGCGTTGGCGCGAGTCGCGTGCGCGACCTCTTTAACACCGCCCGCAAACAGTCGCCCGCCATCGTCTTCATCGACGAGATCGACTCGATCGGGCGCAAGCGCGGCGCGGGCGTCGGGGGTGGTCACGACGAGCGCGAACAGACCCTGAACCAGATGCTGAGCGAGATGGACGGCTTCGACCCCACCGAGGGCGTCGTCGTCATCGCCGCCACCAACCGACCCGACGTGTTGGACCCCGCGCTGCTGCGCCCGGGTCGCTTCGACCGCCAGATCGTCGTTCCCCTACCTGACCTGGAAGAACGGCTACCCATCCTCCAGGTACACTCGAAGAACAAACCACTCGACCCGAGCGTGGACCTGCACATGGTGGCGCGCGGAACCCCGGGTATGAGCGGCGCGGACCTCGCGAATCTCGTCAACGAGTCGGCCCTGCACGCCGTGCGACGCCACTCGACCACCATTGGTATGGAGGACTTCGAGTCGGCGCGTGACCGGGTCATGATGGGCCAAGAGCGAGACACGATGATCTTGCACGACGACGAGCGCGAACGCATCGCCTTCCACGAGAGTGGCCACGCGCTGCTCGCCTACGTGCTCGAGAAGGCCGACCCACTGCACAAGATCACGATCATCCCGCGCGGCATGGCGCTCGGCGTGACGATGACGCTGCCCGAAGAGGACCGCCACATCATGTCGCGCCAACACCTCGAAGACGCCCTGTGCATGCGCATGGGTGGACGCGTCGCCGAGTTGCTCGTCTACGGTGACCTCTCGACGGGCGCCGCGGACGACCTGCAGCGCAACACCGACCTGGCGCGACGCATGGTCCGCGAGTGGGGCATGTCCAAGGAGATCGGCCCGATGGCGTGGGGTTCGAACAACCAGGTGTTCCTCGGCGAGGACCTGATGCACACCCGCGACTACTCCGACCACACCTCTCAGATGATCGACGACGAGGTCGAACGAATTTTGCGCGAGCAGGAATCACGCGCCATCGAAGTGCTCACGCTGCACCGGCGCGGACTCGAGGCGTTGACGCGGTCCCTGCTCGAACACGAGACCATTGACGGCGAAGAAGCCGCTCGGCTCATCGACGAGGCCCACGGTGAACCGGTGCACCCGCACGGCACCAAGACGGTCTCCTCGTTGAACGGCGCCGGTCGCTCGTCGAGTCCGTCGTCCGACACCCCGTCGACCGAAGCCCCGGTCTCGGTCGCCGCCGAGGTCGCGACCCAGCCCTGGCAGCCGCCGACGCTACCCACCGTTTAGGGCTGACACGACGGCGATCCCCCGTGGGGTCGTCGGCAGTGTCGTGGCGACGATGAGGTCGCGACGGTTCGCGCCGATCAGGAACGACCGACCGCGCAGGGTCGAGGGCACGCCGTCTCGCCCGCGCAGATCGATCGTCGCACCGGGAGCGACCGTGATGACCCGGCTCGTCGCTATCGCCCCGAGCACGGTCACCGTGACCGACAGCGGACGGTCGCCGACGTTGGTCGCCGTCATCGCGTCGAAGCCACGACCGGCGAAATCGCTCACGAGGTAGAGCGTCGAAGCCACGGCCGGCACCGAGAGCGACTCGCCGCTCGCCGTTCCGGTGGCCAGACTCGCGGCGACGGGCACGCTGGAGTACAGCCGCACGGTGGCGTAGCCGTGCGCCGGCACGGCCGAGTTGGGCGTGATCACGATCGAACCCGTCGAGTAGGGCGCGACGGTGACCGACTGCGGGGCGACGGTATAGGGCGCGAGACCGATCGTCGCCTTCACCGACGCGGTGGCGTCGGAGGGATTGGTGATGAGGATCCGCGCCAGCGAGCCACTCACCGTGGTCACGCGGGGAAACCAGTCGGTGCGCGCGAGCTCGGACGAACCGGCGTTGAAGGAGGTAACCGTGCCGGCCTGCTGGACGGCGGTGCTGACGACTTCGCCGCGGATGGCCCGCACCCGGATGCCGACGTTCGCCTGGTTCACGATTCTCGTCCCGAGGTCCAACGTCACGACCCGGTGTGCAGGGATCGCCACCCCCTGGTACGGAGCGGGCGCCGAGAAGCCCGACGCCGTCTCCGCGGTCACGTTGACGACCGCGGAGGTCGACGACGGGTTGTAGAGCGTGACGTAGGCCCGCGAGCCGACCGTCGTGTCCAAGCCACTGGCGTACCAGATGGTCGAGCCCGCGTTGAGACACGGGGCCTGGGCGGTCCCCGGCGCGTTCAGCTCATCGGCGACGATGCCCCGGCCGTTGGCGATGAGCGTGATCCCGTACCAGTGACCGCTCGGCGGTGGGCTGACCGACGTCGACCTGTGGGCGGCGAGGACGAGGTGGCGCGTCTGGGTGGTACCGATGTCGGTGTCGATCTCGACTGCGACCTCGCGGGTGTGGTCGGCGGTGTTGAGCACGACCACGTGTCCGGCCGGTGAGCCCGACGCCCCGAGTCCGGTGCAGTACAGGGCCGTGGACTCGACCGGACCGGCCGAGATGCTCGAGGCCACCTCAGACGGGTTCGCGGCGTGCGTGACGCTCGTGGCCGCGGCGGTGACCGCGATTACGGCGCCGAGCACCAGGACGAGGGGACGACGACTCACGACTGGTCCCCGTGGCGCGCTCGCACCACCCGCCGTCGACGCTTAAAGATCCACTCGAAGCGCTCGACGGACCCGAAGCCGAGCCAGACGATCGCCCACAGCCCCAGGGTGAAGAGTGCGAGCAGGCCGTTCAAGGGGAACTGGTGCAACACCAGCTGGGCCTTCGCGGGCCCGCGATAGTGGTTGATGAGGTAGGTGGGCGCCCACCCGAAGGACGTGTGACGGGTTGCGGCGACCCCGTTGACGTCGAGGGCGAAGGCGCTCGCCGGGGCGAGACCGGCCACGACGGTCGCCCCCGGACTGACCGAACCGGTCGCGAACGTGGTGCCGGCCAACGGGGACCAGCCGGTCGATGCGGAGCGCGACGACTGGGCCACCAGTCCGTGGAACGCGGCGTTGCTGTAGATGGTGACCGACGGTGATTGCAGCTGGAGTGCGAGGTCGGTCTGACGCGCGAGCGAGGCGACGAGCGTGCCGGGCACGGATCGCGACGGCGCGTCCACGGCGCCGGAGTAGGTGGGGGCCGACGAGTTCATCACGACGATCGTCGCCACGCCGGCCTGGGCGAGCAGCGAGCCCAGGTGGACCGTTCGATCGAGCACCGCGAGGTTGATGGCCTCGAGTAAGACGTCCGACGTCCCCGAATCCGGCGGCGTGAAGAGTGTTGAGCCGCCCGGCAGCCCGTTCATCGACGTCGCCGCCGCGAGGCCCGGTGCGACGGACCAACCCGCGACCGGCAACACCGATGGGTCGCCCAGCCACAGGATGCGATACCCGCTCGCGCTCGGTGGCTCCACCGCGCTCATCGACTCCGCCACGCTGGTCAGGGGAAGATTGAATCGCCCGCTGGCGAAGTCACCGAGCAGCGGCAGCGCCGACGCGATGATCACCACGACGAACAGGGCCGCCACGCTCTGGCGCCACCCGAAGCCCGCCTGACGCAGGTCCGATTCGAGCGCGGCCACCCCGAGCCCGACGAGCCCGGCGATGGCCACGGCGTAGAGGGTCAAGGTCACGTCGATGTCGGGGGCGAAGGCGCCGAGCCAGTGGCGCGCGCTCAGCGTCGCGAGCACCAGGGACAGTGTGGCGATGGTCGCGAACTTTCCCGCGATGACGCGCCGTTCGCCGCGGGTGAGCAGGAGCCCGATGACCGCTGCGCCGGGCAAGAGCCATCCCCACCAGGAAGCGCCGAATCCACCGTCGGCGCCGCGCGCGAGCGTAGCCAGCGATGGCGCGGACCAGGGGCCGCGTGCGAGCCCGAACACCTCGAGGGCCCGCCTGCCCGCGAGCGCCACGTCGACGGTCATCGGGGCGAGGAAAACGGCCACGCCCCCGAGCACCGCGCCGAGGAGTCGCCACGGACGGCTGTGCCCCGCGTCGGGTTCGAACCAGCGGGCCACGACGACGCCGAGCACGATCAGAACGACGGCCACGACCATCGCCGGCGCCAGAGCGCTCAGGATCGCCGTCTCCATGACCACCACCATGCGTTGCCCCGAGCGGGTCGCGGGCCAGCCCCGAGTCCCGAAGGGCACGGCCGGCGGGTACGGCGTGTCGCGGAACCCCGGAACGGCGAGCAACTCCATGAGCCGACGGGTCACGAAGGGCAGGCCGGCGGTGACCGCCAGCACGTCGATGCGTCCCTGGCCGATCATGTTCAAGCCGATTGGCGCGGCCACGTAGGCGAGGACCGCGACCAACCTCGCCCGGTTCGATACTCGACCACGCAGGAGACGACCCACGCCGAAGGCGCCGATCGGCACGGCGAAGATCAACGCGACGCGCGCCAGAATGCCCATGCGCCCCAGGACGAAGGTGCCCGCGAAGGCGAGCACGCCGTAGCCGGGCATGCCCGGCGTCCCCGTGCCCAGTCCGTTGGGCGACCAGGACGCGAAGAAGTGCCGCCACGTCGACCACCACGAATCCAAGGGGGCCAGCCGTCCGATCAACGGCAGGTGGGTGGCGACGAGGTTGCGCGAGCCAATCAGCCACAACACCGCGGCGAGTGCCACGGTGAGGCCCTGGGCCCGGAAACTGGTGAGGAACCGCGACGGGCCCCGCCCGGCGACGTCCACGCGCTCGGGGATGTCATCGAACGCGTCGTCCTCGGCGAAGGCCGCGGCGAAGCCGACGCCCGCGTCGACGTCGGGCTCGGCGGCGGGTTCGGGGGGCAGGATGCCTCGGGCGCGGTCCAACCCGTCGCGCAACAGTGTGACGACGAACCTTCGCAGGCGCGTGGCGCCACCGACCTGGAGGCGCCGCAATTCGTTGTCGGTGAGCACGGTGTAGATCCGCCGCTGCCGGCGACGCTCGCGGACCCGCCGTTGGTTGGCCAAGAGCCAGCGCCACGACCCGAGAATGGCACCGACCCGGTCACCGTCTCGCCCGGCGATCGCGACCACCAGTTCGACGAGGTCCAGCACGATGAGCATCGCCAGGGTGCTGACGGCGGTCCAGCGGCCCCAACCCGTGGCGACGACGAGTAGCCGGTGACGTCGCTGGAGGTCCTGACGGCTCGCCTTGCGCGTGCCGGCGGCGGTGACCGGCCGCTCACCACTCGCCACCGTCTGGCGGTGCGCGACGCGAGCGGACGGCGCCACGACGATGCGCGCGCCGGCCAGTTGGGCGCGCCAGCAAAAGTCGAGGTCCTCCCCGAGCAGGGGAATCATGGGGTCGAATCCGTGAAGCGTCACGAAGAGGTCGGCGCGGATCAGGGTGACGCCACCGGGCGCTACGAAGACGTCTCGTTCCAGGTCCTGTTGACCGTGGTCGATCTCGCCGGGCTCGACGCGCTCCTGGATGACCCCGAAGCGATCGCAGGTCTGTCCGACGTGCAACAGGGTGAGCGGATCGTCGTAGGCGACGACCTTGGGCGCGAGCACCCCGGCGTTCATCCGAAAGGCCGCCTCGACGAGTCGGTGCACGACGTCGGGGTCCAGTCGCACGTCGTCGTGGCAGAACAGGAAGAACGTCGCCCCCTCGATGGCGAGCACCGCCTCGTTGCACGCGGCGGCGAAACCACGGTTCTCGGCGAGGACGCGAACGAACGCGTCGGGTGCCACGGCGGCCACGCGCGCGGCGACGTGGTCGCTCTCGCCATTGGCGACGACCAGCACGCTGAGCTCCGCGTAGTCCTGGGCCACCAACGAAGCGAGCGTGGCCTCGAGGCCCGGGCCCGGGCCCGTAGTAACGACGACGGCGACGACCGCCGGTGCACGAACATCCATCAAGTACTCAAGGCTAGTTGGCCACCACCGGAGGAATCGGCACGACGGCGTTGAGTTTTCAACCCCGTAATCAGGTACTTAGATTCGGGCGTCCCTCGGTGAACTCCTCGACGACATCCTCGAGGGACCTCGCGAGGGTGATTCGCGGCTCCCACCCCGTCGCGCGCTGGAGTTTGGCGAAACTGCCGCGCGAGACGGGCAGTTCGACGGGCCGCAGCAACGCCTCGGACACGCTCAGGCGAACCTCCGGCGCGAGGCGGGCAACAAGCCATTGGGCGATGTCGCTGATGGCGACGTCGTGGCCGGAAGCGACGTTGTACACCTCGCCCGCCGCGCCAAAGGTCGCGAGCAGCCGATAGGCGCGCACGACGTCGCGCACGTCGCAGAAGTCGCGACGGGCCGACAGGTCACCCACCGACACGCTCGAGGCTCCGAGGTCTCGGGCCTCCACCAGTCGTGACACGAGGGCCGGCACGACGAAACTCCTCGCCTGTCCGGGGCCGATGTGGTTGAAGGGTCGCACGATCACGACACGTTGGCCCAGGTGGGCGGCCTCGCGCGCGAGACGCTCCGCCTCGATCTTGGACTGGGCGTAGGGACTCGCGGGCCGCGGCGGATGCCCTTCGTCCAACGGGAGCTCTGACTCGTCGACCACGCCGTAGACGTCGGCCGAACTCACGACGATCACGACGGCGTCGGGCGCGGCCCGACGTGCCGCTTCGAGCACGTTGAGCGTGCCGACGACGTTCACTCGCGTGAAGTCGTCCGGGTTCCGCCAGGAGTCCCCGACGTGGGTCAGCGCGGCCAGGTGGTAGACGACCTGCGGAGCTATGGCGGCGAACGCGGTTACGAGCCCGCCGAGGTCCGTGACGTCAACCTCGCGATCGACGCCGTGGACCTCGTCGCCCGATGACGTCAGATGCGCCTTCAGGTGCCGCCCGACGAAACCGTGAGCACCGGTGATCAACGAGCGCGTCACGCGCGCGCCGCCAGTTCGTAGGCCTCGAGGTGTCGCTCAACCGACGCGGCCCACGTAAAGGACTCCGCGCGACGTCGCGCGCGCCGACCGAGGTCGAGTCGGGCCGCGTCGTCGAGGTCGATCGCCCGCGCGAGGGTCTCGGCGAGTGCGGTGGCGTCGCCCGGTGGACACACGAGGGCGGTGCCGTCGGCGATCTCTTCCATCACCGTGCCACTCGAGGTCACCACGACCGAACCGCAGGCCATGGCCTCGAGCACCGGCAGTCCGAACCCCTCGACCCGCGACGGGTAGACGACCGCGCGCGCGCCTGCGAGCAGTGACGGGAGTGCGGCGTCCTCGACGAACCCGAGTCGCCGGATCCGTCGCCGCGCCGGGTGCTCGTCGACGAGGCGCCCGACGGCCTGGTCGGCCCAGCCAGCCTGTCCGGCCAGCCAGAGCTCGAGGTCCGGCGTATCCGCGGCCACCAGGGCGAAGGCCTCGAGGAGCGTGTCGAGTCCCTTGCGCGGTTCGATCGTCCCGAGGAATAGCAGATACGGCGTCTCGGGGGCCGGCGCACCGGGGCGGAACCGCTCGAGGTCCACGCCGTGCGGGGCGACGACGATCGGCGGAGGGTCCGAGACGATCTCGCGCAACTGGCGCGCGGTAAACGCACTGACGCAGACCAGTACCCGGGCGTGGCTCGACGCGTAGAGGATCGCTCGGCGAAAGAAGGACGCCTTGGCCGACTCGTGGTACTGCGGGTGGGTGAAGAACGTGAGGTCGTGCACGGTGACTACCGTCGGCGTCGACCCGCGGCGCGGCATCGTATAGTGCGGGCCGTGCCAGACCGTCGCGTTCGACGCGACCGTCGTCGTGCCCAGTCGCCACGCCTCATAGGCCAGGCGCGAAACACGCGAGGTGGGAACGAGCGGTTCGAGTGACGCGTCCGGTGACCACGACCGCCACCGGTCCCGGTCGTCTCGCCGACTCACCAGGGTGAGGTCCACCCCCGCGGCGGGAAGACGACGGGCGATCTCAACGACGTATCGGCCCGCGCCCGCGACGTGCGTGGGCACGGCGGAGACGTCGAGCGCTACTCGCATTGCCAACCCGCCAGGTGATCGAGCGCGCAGCGGCGCCACGTGAGATCGGCGACTGAGGACCGTCGCGCGGCGCGTGCGGCCTCCGTGGTCGGCCGTTCGAGGGATCGGACCAGCGCGTCCGCGATCGACTCCACGTCGAGTGGGTCGGCGAGGTCGACCTCGCGGTTCTCATCCACGCTCGGCGTGGTGGTGCTCGCGACGACCCGGGTTCCCTGCGCGAGCGCCTCAACGGGTGGTAGCCCCCATCCCTCGCTGCGCGGGACGTAGGCGACCACGGCAGCGTCGCGGTAGAGCCCGCGCAGCATCTCGCGGGTCACCCGCCCGAGCACGACCGCGCCGTCGAGGCTCACCGACCCCCACCCGCTCGGCCCGACGATGACCAGGGGGCCGAGGTCCGGGGAATCGGCGCGGGCCCGGACGTGGGCCTCGAGCAGCCGCTCTATGTTCTTTCGGGGCTCACGCGTTCCCGCGTAGAGGGTGAAGGGCCCCTCGACCCCCGCGCCGGCGAGCAGGCGCGCCACCGTTGACGTCGCTGCGGGCGTCGTGTCGTCGTCGACGCCGAGGTGGATCCGGTGCAGGCGTGACCGGTCAAAGCCATCGGCCACCAACCGATCGTCCAATCCCGGCGAGGACGTAAAGACCCGTAGGTCCGTCCGACGCCGGATGAGTGCCAGTCGCTGCTCGTGGAACCGACGGCCGCGGGCGGTGGTGGCGTCGGGTTCGTCGCGCCAGAGCAGGTCGTGGACGGCGACCGAATGAACGGCCGAGCGGCGGCCCCCACCGAAGGGTCCCGCGAGCGACGACGCGTGCACCACGTCGGCGTCGCTCGGCACCCCCACCGGCCACCGCGCCCAGAGGCGCGTGAGGACTGCGAGCGGGAGCCGGATCCGGCGGGCCGTGATCGCGAGTGCCTCGAGGTCCACCGTGTCCGACGGCGCGAGTCCGACGAGCGGACCGGACTCGAGTGACGCGAGGGCGCCCACGAGGCCCCGGACGTAGGTGGCGATCCCGCCCGGTTGGGGTCGCGACAGCTGGTCGAGCGAGATGGTGATCATCACGACTCCCAGCCTCGCACGACGTCACCGTACAGGTTCAGGTACGCCGTGGCCGCGCTCGACGGCGCAAAGTCCGCGGCCCGGGCCCACCCCGCGGCCCGGGCCAGGGCCCGGCGCGGCTCGTTGGACCAGAGGTCCTTCACCTGTTCGACGATGTCCCCGTCGGACTCGGCGAGTTCACTCGCCCCATTGAGCAACTCGCGATTAATGGGCGTGGAGCGGGCGATCGTCGGCACCCCCGCCTCGAGCGCCGCAATGGCGAACGAGGGGAAGCGCGCGCCGTCGGACACGTGCACGACGACCCGTGCCCGAGCCAACGCCGAGCGCGCCTCGCGCCGGGCCGCGAGGTCCACGTCGATCCCGCGGGCGCGAATACGCTGGGCCGCGGCGATGCTCGTGAGCGCGATGACCCGGGCTCCGAGGCGTGCGCCGGCCTCGGTGAGTGCCGGAGCGAGACGAATGAAGTGCTCGACGGCACCGGTGACGTTCACCACGAGGGCGTCCCCGTCCAGGGTCAGATCGACGTTAGGCACCGCCGGGGGCACGACGACGACCCGGTCGCGAGCGACGCCGAGGTTTCGCAACACCTCGTCGCGAGCGACCTGACTCGACGCCACGACCACCGCCCCGCGAGCGATCACCCGACGAAGTTGGGTGGCTCGCTGGCTCGTGCGCGACTCCTCGCGCAGCGTGCGCAGGTCGTCCACCGAGACGATCTCGGGGACGTTGCGCGTCGGCGGCGTCGCGACGCCGGCCACGTGGACCACGTCTACTGGCGGCAACAGACGGTCGATCGAACGACCCATCCCGTGACGCCACCACGGCGACCACCAGAGTCTCGACGCGAGGACGACGTCACCGGTATCGGCCCGGCTCCTGGTTCGAAAGCGCACCAGGGTGCACCCACCGGTGGCGGCCAGGGCGTCGGCGAGGTCGGTCATCGAGTCGCCCAGTGATTCGAGTGACCCGTCGAGGTCGAGTCCGACCCGCAGCGGCGACGCGTTCACGGGGCCAGCGCGAGCGTGCGTATCGCGGTGATCCAGCTCGGCCAGAGTGCGACGGCCCACGGACCGAAGTCCACGGTGCTCGTGGCGACGACGGCGATGCCCTCGCGGACGTTGAAGAGCGCGAGGGCCCCGCTCTTTCCGAAATGACCCGCGCTGTCGGGTGGCCAGTCCCCCATCCAATGCTGCTTGTCGCCCCGGACCTCGGGTCCGAGTCCCCACGGGCACGGGCGGAATCGTCCGAATCCCGGCACGATGCCGTCGAGCTCACCGAGGAAGGGACTCAGAATCCGGTCGCGGGTCGGGACCGCGAGTCCGTCGGAACGCAGCCACGCGCCCGCGAAGGTCATGAGGTCGCGCGTCGACCCGACGACGCCCGCCGCCGGGCGGCCCTCGAGGACTGCGTCGGCCAGCCCGAGGCCGCGAAATACCCGGTCGTCGAGCCACCGGGCCGGTGACCCGTCGCCAACGACCGCGTCGACCGCCCGGTCCACGGCCACGTTGGAGTAGACGCGCTTGGTCCCCACCGGCGCGGTGGCGTCACCCGCTTCGAGGCCGTACCCGGCGCTATGGGAGAGGTGGTGGGCCAGGGTCGCCCCGGAGGGGCCGAGCGGCTCGTCGTAGCGGTGCAGACCCCAGTCGACCTCGACCCCGATCGCCATCGCGACCGCGAGTTTTGACACCGAGGCCCACGGTCGACGCGCGTCGAGATCACCGTTCGCGCCGATCACGTCGATCTCTCCGTCAATGAGGCGAAGCACCCCGACGGCCGGCGAACCCGGCCAACCGGCACAGAGCGTCGAGGAGTCCACGAATCGATGTTAGAAGGCCACGTAAGGTTTCGAGGATGATCACCGTTCTCAGTGGTGGCGTTGGGGCCGCCCGGCTGTTGCGCGCACTGCGCGCCGAAGCCCGCCCGAGCGAGTTGCGAGCGGTGGTGAACGTCGGCGACGACCTCGTCTTGCACGGCCTGACCATCTGCCCGGACCTCGACACCATTCTCTACACGCTGGCCGGGCTCAACAACGACCAGACCGGGTGGGGCTTGGCCGGCGAGAGCTGGCGGGTGATGGACGAACTCGAGGCCATCGGCGGCGAGTCCTGGTTCCGCCTCGGCGACCGGGATCTCGCGACCCACCTCTATCGAAGCCAGCGAATGGCCGACGGCGCGACCAAGACCGCGGTCAGCGCCGAGTTGACCAGTGCCCTGGGTGTGGACGTTGCGCTCTTACCCGTGACTGACGACCCCGTCTCGACGGTCTTTGAGACCGCCCTGGGTCGCCTCTCGTTCCAGGAGTACTTCGTGCGCCACCACCACGAGGTCGCCGTCTCGAGGGTCGAGGTGCTCGGTGCCGCCAGTGCCCGCGCGACGCCGTCGGCCCTGTCAGCCATCGACGACGCCCGACGCGTCGTGCTGGCGCCGTCCAATCCGATCATCTCCATCGACCCGATCCTGCAGATCCCCGGCGTGCGCGACGCCGTGCGGCGTCGTCGCGATGACGTCGTCGCGGTCTCGCCCATCGTCGGTGGCGCGGCGCTGAAGGGTCCGGCCGATCGGTTGCTCTTCGAGCTCGGTCACGACGTGAGCTGCGTCGGCGTCGCCGACTTCTACGGCGACATCGTGGGGACCTGGGTCATCGACGAAGTCGACGCCGGCCACGAACGTGCACTTCGCCAGCGCGGCTACGAGGTGCGCGTCACGACCACGATCATGGGCCGCGGCGCGAACGACGCGGCGCTCGCCTCGGCGGTGCTGTCGTGAACCTTCTCGTGACCCCGATCGCGTTGGGGGTCGCCGTGACCGCCGACGGCGACCTCGCGGCGCTCCTCCTCGGGGCGATGGACGAGTTGGGCGAGACCGTGAGCGACGGCGACGTCATCGTCGTCACGAGCAAGGTCGTCGCCAAGGCCGAGGGGCGCGTGGTGGCCTTTGACGGGACCGAGGACGCGAAGCTGGCCCTCATCGAGTCCGAGTCCCGGCGCATCCTGCGACGTCGCGGCACCCTTCGAATCACCGAGACGCGACACGGCTTTATCAACGCTAACGCCGGCGTCGACCTCTCCAACACCGATCCAGGGACCGCCGTACTGCTGCCCCTCGACCCCGACCGCTCCGCCCGACGGCTGCGCGCCGCGTTGCACCGGCGCCGCGGCGTCGACGTCGGGGTCGTCATCACCGACACCTTCGGTCGCGCCTGGCGACACGGCGTGACCGACGTGGCCATCGGCGTCGCGGGACTGCGGGCCGTGCTCGACCTACGGGGCACGCTCGACGCGACGGGACGCACCCTCGAGGCGACCGAGGTCGCGATCGCGGACGAAATCGCCGGCGCCGCCAACCTCGTGCTCGGCAAGGCCGCCGGCACGCCGTTCGCGCGACTGCGCGGACTCGATCCCACCTACTTCGGTAACGGCTCGGTCGCGCGCGACATCGTCCGCCCGGTCAACGGCGACCTGTTCCGCTGATCAGACTCCCCCGAGTCGGACGTCGCCGCTCAGCACTGATCCCGGGGCGACCGTTTCCTTGGCCCCGACGACACACGTCGGGCCGAGCTCGGCGTAGTCACCGATGACCGCGCCCGGGCCGATGATCGACCACCGAACGACGGCACCCTCGCCGACCACGGCACCGGGCAAGAGTACGGCTCGCTCGATGCGTGCCCCGGCGCCGACCTGACAGTCCCGGTCCACGACCGCGTTGTTCAAGGTCGCCGATTCGTCTACGAAACTGGCGGCGTGCGCCCAGGAACCGTTCACGATGGCCGACACGTTGCGTCCGTCGCGTCCGCGCAGGATGTCGACGTTGGCCTGCAGGTACGCGTGGGGCGTGCCCGTGTCGAGCCAGTAAGCGTGGTCGGCCATCGCGTAGAGTTCGCCGTCGGCCGCGAGAGCGGGGAACGTCTCGCGTTCCACGCTGACGCGACCCGTCGGCGCGATGCGCTCCAACACCGACGGCTCCATGACGTAGGTCCCGGCGTTGATCAGGTCGGTGGGCGCCTCGTCGCGCGGGGGCTTCTCGACGAAGGCGAGAACCCGTCCGTCGGGCGCCGTCGGCACCACGCCGAACAGGGACGGATCAACGACCGGGTGCAGGGCGATGGACGCCTGGGCGCCGTGCTCGCGGTGAAAGGCGAGCAGCGCCGTCAGGTCGAGGTCGGTGACGACGTCGCCGTTGACCACGATGAAGGTCTCGGCGATCCCCGCCTCGGTCGCGGCGTAGCGAATCGCCCCGGCCGTGTCGAGCGGTTCGGCCTCCACCGCGTAGGTGACGTTGATGCCCGCGATCACGTTGTCCGGGTACGCCTCGATGAACCGGTCGGGCATGTAGCCAAGCGACAGCACGACGTCGGTGACCCCGTGGCGCGCCAGGTTCTCCAAGGCGCACTCGATCATCGGCACACCGACGAGGGGCAGCATCTGCTTGGGCGTCTCGTAGGTCAGCGGGCGCAGCCGCGTCCCCATACCGCCGACGAGGATGACGGCCTGCAAGTTATCCCTTTGGCGTCGTCGTCGTCGTCACTGTGCTGGACGTGGAAGACGGTGTCGACGTCGTCGTCGTGGATGCGCCCGTCGACTTCACCGTCGTCGTCGTGGCCGGTGCGACGGTGGTCGTCGTCGACGGGGTCACCGCCGTCTGAACCATCGCGGTGACCGTCGACTTGGACGGCGGGGCCGGGGTGACGCCGCTCGGCAGGAAGGCCATGGTCACGCGCATGTACTGCGAGAACTTGATCGTGCTCGGATCAGTGGTGACCGTGGGCTTCGTCTGGGCGAGCGAGGACCAGTAGGCGTACGAGACCTGGCCGACCTTGCCGGCGTACTTGGTCTTGGGCGCACACGTGGCACCGTTCTTCAGTGTCGTGGTGCCCTTGGCGTGAGGGTAGCTCAACTCGGTCGACGTCGCGAGCAGGCCCGAGTACTCGCGTGTGAACTGAGCCAACGTCGCGTTATTGCCCGCGTCAGCCTTGGTAACCGGGCTCACCTTGATGACGTTGTTGGCTTCGAGCGTGAATCCGCCGGTCGTCGTGGGGTCGGGCGTAAGACTGGCCGCCGGCGTGCCGCAGTTGTCAATCGACAGCGCCGCGTACCACGTCGTGCCGATGGTCGGCGGCGTGGACGGCGAGCCCGCACTCGGATTCTGGTACTCGTAGCGCGCCAGCACCGTCGCGGCGAGCCCGAGCACGACGATCACCACGAGCGCGCCGTAGTAGTTCGACGGCCTCGAACGCTTGTAGGACCGACCGCCACCCGACGACCCGACCCGACTGACCCATTTACCCGCTGCGCTCTTAGCCACGGGGGCAACGCTACTAAAAATCACCGGGTCAGCCGAACGCGTAGGGGCGGAGGGACTCGAACCCTCACTGGAGGCGGTTTAAGCGCCCTGCCTCTGCCAATTGGGCTACGCCCCCTCGCGATCGTGTTTGACACCGTAACCCATCGGCGTTGGGCGAGGGAATCATGCGGTTGGACCACTCGGGCGTCAGGCCTGTCTAGGCTGAAACAATGAACCACGTGCGTCGTCGGGGCACGGCCCGTTCACTACAGACTCGACTCATCGCCGTCCTGGCGGGCGTCGCGATGGCGACGGTGACGCTGCCCGTGACCTCGGGGGCGCAAACGATCGCCCAGACCCGCGCCGAGATCGCCGCGTTGTCGGCGACCCTCGCCCAGCAACAGCGAACGAGTGAGACCACCGCCAACGCCTACGACGCCGCCAAGGTCCAGTTCGCGACCATCACGGTCAACGTCAAACGACTCGAAGCACGAGAGACCTTGAAACGGGCGGCCATCGCCACGACGTCCCAACAGCTGGTCACGGCGGTCGTGCGCGCCTACGTGCTCGGGGCGGCCGTGGCCCAGGCGATCTCCCTGTTCGATCAGCCGGTCACGTCGAGCGACGCGCGCACCGAGTACCAGAACCAGGCCATCGGCGACCTGACCAAGATCAGGACGAGGTTCCAGAACGAGAAGCGCTCGCTCGATTCGACGATCGCCCAGCTGGCGGCCCAGCGACTCCAGGCCCACCAGCAAGAGAACACGATGCGTGACCTGCTCCACCAGAACATCCGCAACGAGGCGTCGACCCAGGCCACGCTGACCGCGGTGACCCAGTCGTTGAAAAAGCAGATCATCGCCTACGAGATCCAGGTCGGCACGGCCGCCGCGAAGGTTCGCGACGTCGCCCAAGAACAGGCCGCCGTCGCCGCCGCGTCGGCCGTCGGCGGCCAGAGCGCCGCGAACCTCGTGCTCGCCGCAATTCAGGCCGCAACGCCGCCGATCTTCACGGGGGGTACGGCCGGCTCGGCCGCCGGGCGCGCCGCGCTCGCCGCGGCCGTTTCCCAGATCGGCGTGCCCTACGTCTGGGGCGGCGAAACACCCGGGAAGGGCTTTGACTGCTCGGGGCTCGTCCAGTGGGCTTGGGCGCGCGCCGGCTTCCAGATCCCGCGCACGACCGAGACCGAATGGCCGGCGTTGCGTCACATTCCGCTCAGTCAGCTCCAACCCGGTGACCTGCTCTTCTACTACAACCTCGACGGCGACCACCTGGTGGACCACGTCGTGATGTACGCCGGCAGCGGCCCGTGGGGCACCAACACGATCATCGCGGCCGCCAGTGCCGGCACGCGAATCAGCTACGCACCAATTTTCACGTTCGGACTCGTTGGTGCCGCCCGACCCTAACGACCCCGCTATCGCCACCACCGTGATCGTGCCCGCCTTCAACGAGGCGGCTCGCCTGGGCCGCGGCTTCGGGCGGCTCGAACCCGCCCTGGACGATTTGGACGTCGAGCACACCGAATTCGTGATCGTCGACGACGGTTCCACCGACGACACGGCCCGCGAAGCCCTCGCGGTCTACGGCGACCTGCCGCACCACCTCGTCGTGCAACAGCCGTCGAACCGAGGCAAGGGCGCCGCCGTGCGCCTGGGCGTCGCGGTCGCGCGCGGTGAACGAGTCCTCGCGGTGGACGCCGACATGGCCATCGACCCGCGCCACTATCCGACGATGCTCAACGAACTCGAGCGAGCCGACCTCGTCGCGGGTTCGCGCGCCCACGACGGCCACATCCGCTACGAGTCGCGCACGCGCACGGTGGCCGGACGAGTATTCAACCGACTGGTGCGCCACTACACGGGGGTCACACTCGTGGACACCCAGTGTGGCGCGAAGGCCTTTCGCCGCGGCCCGGCCCGCCTCTTGGGACTGTTGGGCGTGGTCGACGGCTACGCCTACGACGCGGAGTTCTTCCTACTGGCTCGCCAACTCGGCCTCACGGTTCTCGCACACCCGGTGACCTGGGAAGACGTCCGTGGATCCACCGTGCACCTGCGCTCTGCCCCGCTCTCGATGATCGCGGACCTGCGCGCGCTGCCGCGCACGAAGCACGTGAACCCGGTCGTCGTCGTCGCCGCCGACGTATCGCTCGATGCGCTCGGTCACGCCGCTCGCGCCGCGCGAGTTCAGGGACTCGTGCTCGCTCGAGGACCCGAGGACGCGCTGATCGTCTTCGCCCGCGACGGCGCCATCGCGGCGACGTCGATTGCGGCGACACTCGGGGGCGTCCTTAGAACCACCGACGTCGGTGGCTTGGTCGGGCGCTCGATCGAGGCCGTCTGATCGTCAATCGGCCCGCGGCAGCAGCCAGTCCGCGACCAGTTGGGGCGCCCGGTCGGCCCACTCCTCGGCGGTGATCGCGTAGCGGCCGTGGTCCTCCCAGGCGCCGTCGATCTCGAGGTAGCGCTCGGCCACACCCTCAAAGCGCAGGTCCAGCTTCTCGACCACTCGGCGCGAGGCTCGATTGCGCGGGATGATGTTGATCTCGATGCGGTGCAGCCGCAACGTCTCGAAGGCGTACTGCAAGACCACCACCACCGACTCGGGCATCAGCCCGCGCCCCGCCACGGCCTCGTCGATCCAGTAGCCGACGAAGGCCGACTGCAGGGGGCCACGCTGGATCGAGGAGAGCGTGAGTTCGCCCACGAACCGATTGTCGTAGAAGATCCCGAAGCCGTAGCCGCTGCCCAACTGGCGCTCGCGCTCGCGCAGGGCGCAGCGGCTCTCGAAGCTTCGTTGATCCTCGGCCAGGTGCGACGAGTGAGCCGAACGAGGCTCCCACTTCACCAGCCAGTCGTGACATCGCGTGCGCACCTCGAGCCAACCGTCGTAGTCCTGCTCGCTGAGCGTGCGCAGCACGACGCGTCGTCCGTGCAGGGTCACCGGCGAATACAGCGTTCCTCGCGCGCTCACCGTTGCCACCTCACCCCTCCATCGTGCCAGGTCGACGGGGTGCCGCGTGCCGCCAACAACCACGCGGCGACGCCGTCGAGGATGTCACTCTCCGAACTGAGCAGGTCCGACGCCCCGACGCGGTCCATGACCGCGTCGAGCACCATCAGACCGGCGACGAGCACGTCCTCGCGACCCGACACCATCCCGGGGTGGCCGAGGCGTTGCGCGGGCGACTCGTTGGCCAGTCGGTCACGCCAGTACTGGACGACGTCGCGGGTCACGAGGTGATGGTGGACGGCCTCGCGCGAGTAGGTCGCCAGTCCCAGGTCCAGCTGGACCAGCGTGGCGACCGTCCCGGCCAGCCCGACGAGGCGAACGCCACCGGGCACCGACGCGAGCGCCGGGTCCGCGTCGATCGCCGCGTCGAGCGCACGCGCGATCATCGCCTCGGCGGCGATCCGTCGGGCGTGCGTAACGACCTCGCGCCCGAGGGAGCGCTCCGTGACGCGCACGCACCCGATCTGCATCGACGTCGCGTGCATCACACCGTCGAGGCGAACCGCGAGTTCCGTACTCCCGCCGCCGACGTCGACGATCATCAACGCCCGGCCGTCCTGGGCCAGACCGGTCGTCGCCCCGGCGTAGGAGAACTCGGCCTCGGTCGGCCCGTCAAGCACGCGCACGTCGACGCCCGCGATCGCGCGCGCGCCGTCGACGAAGTCGTCGCGATTCGCGGCGTCGCGCACGGCGGAGGTTCCAACGACCATCCCCGCGCCGACGCCGTGGCGGTCCATGAGGGCCCGGTACTCGCTCAGCACCGCGTACGTCCGGGCCAGGGCGTCGGGGGCCAGCTGACCCGTCGCGTCCACGCCCGCGCTGAGTCGGGTGATGCGCATCTCGCGCTCGAGGGTGCGCATCGACGCGTCGACGATCACGAGCCGCGTCGAGTTCGACCCGCAGTCGATGACCGCGACCGGCCCGTCGCGCACGTCGTCGCGGCGTAGTTCGGGCAGCCCGACGGCGTCGGCCACGAGCGCCCCGACCGGGTCGCTCGCCCCGGCGAGGAAGTTCGCGAGGTGGGCGTGGAGACACTTGATCCCCGTGCGCGTCCCACCGACGCCCCCCGTCGGGGCCACCCCGCGCTGCACGATCGCCGCGTCGCGGCGCCGGGCGTAGTCCTCGTGGGCCGCGGCCAACTCGGCGGAATCGACGAGTGACTCGAAACGATGGACCCCGCCGTCGCCCTCCAGGCGGCTCACCGCGGCGTTCAGTTCCCGGTCGACCAGCCAGTACAGGGTCGGCATCGGGGTGCCGTCGCGCAGGTGCGGCTCGTTCTCGATCACGACGGGGCGCCCGTCGAGTCGGCGCACGACGACGGCGCAGCGACCGGCGAGGGGACGACCGATCAACGCTTCGATAACGACGAGGTCGTCTCGCGACGCGTCGCGAAACGTGCTCAACGCCAGAACTCGAGCGTGCGCACGAGCCGCGAGACGAACCCGCGCCACCCGCTCGGCGCGGCGTGCGCGCTCGTGGCCGGCGCGGCCGGCGCGGCCGCCACCGACGAGGGGGCCACGAGGGGCTGATAGCCCGGGTCGCCGCTGGCGGCGCCCTCGGCGGCCGTGCCGGGCAAGACCTGGATCAGGCTCTGACCGGGTTTGACGAGTTGGTACAGCTGGCGCGCGAGCATCGTGGCCTCGGCCTTGGTCGCGACCGTTCGCTGCTGGGCCGCGAGGGCCCGCTGCTCACTCTGGATGACCGCGATCTGCTGGGCCGCCGCCGACAACTGTCCCTGCTGGTGCAACAGCGTGCCGAGGGGGAACCAGGCGACCACCATGGCGATGGCGGTCGCGATCGAGAGCGGATAGAGCCACTGAATCCGCCCCTTCGTGCCCGTCGCGATGTTATGGGTTGTTGCCACCTACCGCCCCCGACAAAGACGATGCGCCGAGGAACCGGGCCTGATCACCCAACTGCTCCTCGAGCCTTAAGAGTTGATTGTACTTCGCCACCCGGTCAGAACGTGCCGGCGCCCCGGTTTTGATCTGGCCGGCGTTGGTGGCGACGGCCACGTCGGCGATGGTGACGTCCTCGGTCTCACCCGAGCGGTGCGAGATCACCGTCGTGTACCGGGCCCGGTTCGCCAGCGCCACGGTGTCGAGGGTTTCGCTCAGGGTGCCGATCTGGTTGAGCTTGATCAGGATCGAATTGCCGACGCCGCGGTCGATCCCGCGCTGGAGCAGTGTCGAGTTGGTCACGAAGATGTCGTCACCGACGAGCTGGATTCGCCCCCCGAGCCGCGACGTCAACGCCGCCCAGCCGTCCCAGTCCTCCTCGGCCATGCCGTCCTCGAGCGAGACGATCGGGTACCGGTCACACAGGTCGGCCCAGTAGTCGACGAACTCGAGACTCGAGAGGATCCGGCCCTCGCCACTGAGGTGGTACGCGCCGTCGCGCCAGAGCTCGGACGTCGCGGGGTCGAGCGCAATCGCGACGTCCAGACCCGGGGTCCGCCCGGTCGACTCGATCGCCTCGACGAGGATCTTGACGGCGCTCTCGTTGTCGGCGAGGTCCGGTGCGAAGCCCCCCTCGTCCCCCACGGCCGTGGCGAGTCCCCGCTTGGCGAGCACTCCCTTCAACGCGTGGTAGGTCTCGGTGCCCCACCGCAGGGCCTCGGCGAACGACGACGCGCCAACGGGCATGACCATGAACTCCTGGAAGTCCACGGAGTTCGCGGCGTGCACGCCTCCGTTGAGCACGTTCATCATCGGCACGGGCAGGACGTGAGCGTTGACCCCGCCCAGATACTGATAGAGCGGCACGTTGGACTCCATGGCGGCCGCCTTGGCGACCGCGAGCGAGACCGCGAGCATCGCGTTGGCGCCCAACCGGGACTTGTTGTCGGTGCCGTCGAGGTCGATCAGCGTGAAGTCGATCCGGCGCTGTTCGAGGGCGTCGAAGCCCTCGAGGGCGTCATAGATCTCGCCGTTCACGTAACCCACCGCGGTCTCGACTCCCTTGCCGCCCCACGCGTCGCCGCCGTCTCGCAGTTCGACGGCCTCGTGGATGCCCGTCGAGGCTCCCGAAGGGGACGCGGCGCGCCCGACGGCGCCGGACTCGAGGAGTACTTCGGCTTCGACGGTCGGATTGCCGCGCGAATCCAGGATCTGCCTACCTCGTACCAATTCGATCGCACTCATCGCGACTCCTTCCCACTGGGCACAACGCTAGTTGGTGTCCTGCGGCGTCTCGGTCGTCGACTCGCGCTCGCGCACGAGCTGGGCGACGCTGCGGACCCGATCGCGCAGGACGCCCTCGAGGTCGACGCCCGCGGCGTAGGCGGCGCGAGCCAGCGCCTCGATCGCGTCACCCCAGGCGGGATCGACGGCCGAGGTCGAGCTCGCGTCCGACGTGGCGGGTGAGACTTCGACCACGGCGAGGGCGTGCGCCGCGGCGCTGATCGATCCGGCGAGTTCGGGGCGCGCGACGCCCACCGACGTCGCCTTGCGCAGCACTTTGGTGTAGAGGGTGAGGGCGGGCAACTGCCACGCGACGCCGTCGAGCACCGAGGTGCGGCCCTTTTCGACCTGCTTGATCACTTCCCAGCGCGCCGCGACGTCGTCGGCGTCGCGCACCTCGACGTCGGCGAAGACGTGCGGGTGGCGCCCGATCAACTTGGTGCGAACCGCGTCGGCGATCGTGGTCAGGTTGAACCGGTCGAGTTCGTCGCCGAGTTCGGCGTGGAAGACGATCTGAAACAGCAGGTCGCCGAGCTCCTCCTGGACGTGGGCGATCACGTCCGGCGACGGCTCGGGCTCGGCGCGCACGAGGTTCTCCAGGGCGTCCAGGGCCTCGTAGGCCTCCTCGAGCAGGTGACGGGTCAGCGACGCGTGGGTCTGCTCCTGGTCCCACGGACAGGAGCGACGCAGGGTGCGCATCAGCGACACGAGATCCTCGGTCGCCGGCCCCACCGTACGCAGCTCGTCCACCCACAGCGAGGTCAGGTGGTCCGCGGCGAAGCCGGCGAGCTCTCGAGCCGAGCGGACTTCGATGACCTGGTCGGCGAGACCGAGGTGATGCAAGACGGTCACCGGTGTTTCGGGTGCGAGCCGGTCGGCGACCGAGGCGAGGACCGGCGAGGAGTAGGCCTGGAGCACGAGCAAGGGTCCCGGCCCCGCCAGGGGCTCGGTGGAACCGAGCGCGTCCACCACGCGCAGTCCCGCCGCCATCGGGTCGCGCCCGAGCGCAGCGCAGGCGACGTCGATCACCGAGACGGCCGGCTCGCAGATCACCCGCACGGGCCGTTCGTGGAGCAGCTCAACGGTGCGTTCGGCGACGACCGGCGATCCCGGCACCACGTAGACGACCTCGCCGACCTCGCCGGCCAGGCGCGCGAGGTCGTCGGCGATGGACTCGTAGAGCGTCTCGAAGGACTCGGCCGTGTCGTACCAGTCGTCGTAACTCGACAGTGCGTCGAGCGAGGCCGCGGCGGGGTGGCGACGGGTGCGCAGGCGCACCACCGGTGACTGCGTGATGAGCCGCCACGCGCCCTCGGTCACCAGGTCTCGATCACCCGGCCCCAGTCCGACCACCCGGACCGTTGGTTGGCTCACTGATAGTTGAGCGCGCTCGGAGCGGTCAACGTCGTCGAACCGGGAACGTCCGACGTCGACGGCAGCGCCGGCGCGAAGACCGACGGCCCGTTGGTCCCGAGCGCCCAGCGACCGAACGCGGGGTCGACGGCGATCACCGCACGACTGAGGATGTCGTTCTTGAGCGTGTTGGCCGACGTGGCGTTGAGCGTGCGCACGTCGGCGAGCACGGCCGCCTCGGCCCCGGTAAAGGGCGTCGGGATGCGCTTGGTCGCCGCGACGTAGAGCGCGTAGGTGACGCCGTTGTTCGTCGTGGACAGCGGGGACTTCGGGAACGTGTTGAGCGGCGTCGTGCCCGCGTCAGCGCGAACGGCCGCGTAGTACGTCGAGGTCGGGCCGTAACAGCCGTAGACGCCGCCGCGCGCCGCGGAGGGGTCGATGGAGAACTTCTTCGCCAGGGCCGACACCGTCGCGCCCTTGGCCTGGGCGGCCGCGAAGGCGGTGACGTCGGCCGTGGGCACCTCAGCGACGCTGATGCAGATGGTGTCGTAGTTCGAACGGTGGGCGTCGTAGTAAGCCCGCAGCGCGCTCAGGGTGAGCGGGATCGTCGAGTTCAACTTGCTCACCAGGTAGAGCGACTCGGCCTGGGCGAGGACCTCGGTGGCGCGCATCGACGGGGTCATCGCGGCGAGCGCCTGGGCGGCCGTCCCGGGACAGCTGAGCTGGTTGGACGCCGCGGCCTGGGACATCTCGAGTTCGAGCGACGTCTGGGCCTTCACGAGGTCTGAGCCGGGCACGTAGTGGAGTTGTCCGCGAACGTACTGGTCGATCGCCATCCCCTCGATGCGCAGGTTCGACCACGCGGCCACCCCGGACGCGGCCATGGTGGACGACCCCCCGCCGGCCGCGAAGCTCGCGGGGGCGATCGCGGTGAGATAGCACTGCAGCGTCGGCGAGGCGGCGATGGCGCTCAACTCGGCTCGCACCTCGGTTCCCGAGACGGTGGACCCGTTGACGCTCACCCCCGAGGAGATGGCGGAGCGGCCCACGAGGACCGCGAGGACGAGGGCGATGACGAAGAGAGCAGTGATTCGACGCACCTAGACAGCCTACCGAGTGATCACGATGGCGACGTGGTCGCCGTCGTGGCGCGCACGAGGTCGCGCAGCGCCGCGGGCGTGACCGACGACGCCGACACCTCGAGGCGAACCTCGCCCGTGGCCTCGTCAAAGGCCCGCGATCCGTGACGTCGTCGCAGACGCATCTGCTGGCTGAGCGACAGTTGAACCGGCCCGAAGCGCACGACCGGCGCCGAGCGCACGCCGACCTTGGCCGGCAGCACGGTGAGCTGGCTCGCCCCCGCTTCGAGACAGGCCAGACGCAGGTCGGCCAGATCGAGCAGGCCCTGCGCCGCCCGGGGCAGCGGGCCGTAGCGGTCGATCCACTCGTCACGCAGGTCCACCAGCGACTCGGGGCTCGCCACGGCCGCGAGGCGCCGATAGGCCTCGAGTCGTGCGTCGTCGGCCTCGACGTAGTCCTTGGGCAGGTGCGCCTCGCCGGGCACGTCCAGCGTGATCGTCACGACCTCGGGCGCCACGATCCCCTTGGCCTCCGCGACGGCTTCGGCGACGAGCTGGACGTAGAGGTCGTAGCCGACCGCCGCGACCGGACCGGACTGGTCGTGGCCGAGGAGGTTGCCCGCGCCGCGAATCTCGAGGTCGCGCATCGCGATCTTGAAACCGCTGCCGAGCGCGGTGTTGTCCCCGATGGTGCGCAGCCGCTCGAAGGCGGTCTCCGAGAGCGTCTGGCCCGCGGCGTGGAAGAGGTAGGCGTAGGCCCGTTGACCCGACCGGCCGACGCGCCCGCGCAGCTGGTGGAGCTGGCCCAGGCCCAACCGTTCGGCGCGATCGACGATGAGCGTGTTCACCGACGGCAGGTCGATGCCCGATTCGACGATCGTGGTACAGACGAGCACGTCGTAGCGACGCTCCCAGAAGTTCACCATGATCCGTTCGAGGGTGCCTTCGTCCATCTGACCGTGAGCCACCGCGATCCGCGCGTCGGGCACGAGCTGGCCGAGACGTCGGGCGACCACGTCGATGTCCGACACCCGGTTGTGAACGAAGAAGACCTGCCCCTCGCGCAGCAGTTCGCGGCGCACGGCCTCGACGACGGCGGCCTCGTCGTACTCGCCCACGTGGGTGAGGATCGGGCGGCGGTCGGCCGGCGGCGTGGTGACCATCGAGAGGTCGCGGATACCGGCGAAGGCCATCTCGAGGGTACGCGGGATGGGACTGGCCGACAGCGTCAGTACGTCCACCCCAACCGATCGGGTCTTGATCGCCTCTTTGTGGCCGACGCCGAATCGCTGTTCCTCGTCGACGACCAGCAGACCGAGCTGCTTGAAACGCACACTGTCAGCGAGCAGCCGGTGGGTGCCGACGACCACGTCGATCGAACCGTCCTCAAGTCCGCGCACCGTCGCTCGGGCGTCGGCGTCTTCTACGAACCGGCTGAGCAGCGCCACGCGAACCGGGAAACCGGCGAAACGCTCGGTCAACGTGGCGAAGTGCTGGCTCGCGAGCAACGTGGTGGGCACGAGCACCGCGGCCTGGCGGTTGTCCTGGACGGCCTTGAAGATGGCCCGCACGGCGATCTCGGTCTTGCCGAATCCCACGTCGGCACAGACCAGCCGGTCCATCGGACGTTCGCGCTCCATGTCGGCCTTCACGTCGTCGATCGCCTGGGCCTGGTCGGGCGTCAGGGTGAAGGGGAAGAGGTCTTCGACCTCGCGCTGCCAGGCGGAATCGGGTGCGAAGGCGTGACCGACCGCGACCGAACGCTGTCGATAGAGGTCGACCAGCTCCTGGGCCACCAGGTAGGCGGCGGCGCGCGCTTTCGCGCGAGTCTTTTGCCACTCGGCCCCGCCCATGCGCGAGAGCGTCGGCGCGTCGCCGCCGGCGTAGGGCGTGAGGACGTCGATCTGCTCGGTCGGCCAGTAGCTACGGCCGTCCTTGAACTCGAGGATCAGGTAGTCGCGCACCGTTCCGTTGATCGCTCGCGTCGTGGTGCCCGAAAAGCGCGCCACCCCGTGGTGGCGGTGCACGACGTAGCTGCCGACCGCCAGGTCGTCGAAGAAGCCGTCACTGGTGCGGGTGCGGGTTCGTGCGGCCCGGTGCACCGCGCGACGACCCGTCAGGTCCGTTTCGCTCCAGACCACGACCTCGGGGTCGTCCATCGCGAAGCCCGCGGGCAGGAGGCTGTGCAGCACCGTGATGCGAACGTCCAACGCTCGCAGCGGGTCGGTCGTGACCTCCAGTCCCTCGGCGCGCAACTGGTCGGCCATCCGTTCGACCGCGGCGGCGTTCGCGGTCAAGACGACGCCGCGACGCTTGGCCGACCACCCTCGAACGTGCGCCGCGATCCGGGCGGGGTCGCCCTGGACGACGGGCGGCGAGGCGACGATCAACTCGCCACCGCCGGGGTTGTCCCCGAAGGCGACGTAGGGCCGGTCCATGACGTGCGCCCAGTCCTCGTGCAGTAGTGGCACGGCGTCACTCGCGCGCCACGTCGCAGCCACGGTGTCGGTCAGTTCGCGCTCCTCGTCGAGCAACTCGGCCAGGCGGTGCGACACCCGCGCGGGTTCGACGACGAAGACCGAGGCCTCACCGATCTCATCGAGGATGGTGCGGCGTTCGTCGTCGAACAGGGGCATCCACCCCTCCACCCCGTCAAAGGACTCCCCCGCCGCGATGCGATCGAAGGCGACGCTCCCCCAGGGCTGATCGATGGCCAAGCGCAGCGCGCGTTCGCGAGTCGCGGGACTGGGTAGCCACTCGCGAGCCGTGATGAGCATCGTCTCGTCGAGGTCGCCACTCGAACGCTGACTCGCGACGTCGAAGTTCGTCACCCGCTCGATCTCGTCACCGAAGAAGTCCAGGCGGACCGGCTGATCCGCGTGGGGCGACCACAGGTCGACGATGCCACCGCGAACGGCGAATTCGGCCCGGTGCTCGACGATGGACTCGCGGCGATAGCCCATCGAGACCAGCGCGACGAGCAGCTCGTCACGATCGCGGAACCCACCGCGCGTCACGACGACGGGTTCCGGGGCGGCGTGCGGGGCGAGGATCTGGGCGAGCGCGCGGATCGGCGCGACCACGATGCGCGGTCGTTCGGAGCGAGCGAGGCGCCAACGCACGAGGGATCGCGCGGCCATGACCGACGCGTCGGGACTCACCCGTTCCAGTGGGTGGGTGTCCCAGGCCGGCCACAGGGCCACGTCCTCGGTGTCGCCGAGTAGCGCCACCAGTGCGTCGTGGAGCACCTCGGCCTCCGTCGAGGTCGCCACCACCGCGACGGTCAGGTCCCTCGCGCGGGCGTGGGCCGCGACGGCGAGTGGCGTCGTGGCGCCGCTCGGGGTGAGCGTGCCCGCCGCCAGGGCGTCGTTTAGGCGCGGCGTCGCGAGTTCGAGGACCCGCGCGAGGCCGTTCGCGGCGTTCACGAGCGATTCGCGCGCCGCTGGGCCTCGTCGAATCCGTCGTCGAGCAGCACTTCGATGGCGTCGGCGGCTCGGATGACGTCGGCCTCGAGGGCGAGCCGTCGAGCGCCGGTCGGACGCTGCAGCACGTGATCGGCCCCCTGCTCCTTGCGCGGCGGCTTACCAACGCCGATTCGCAATCGACAGAAGTCTTGTGAACCGAGGGTCTGGGCGATCGAACGCAGTCCATTGTGTCCGGCGAGACCACCGCCGCACTTCACCTGGAGTCGTCCGGGCTCGAGGTCGAGTTCGTCGTGGACCACGAGTAACCGGGTCAGGTCCTCGAGCGAGGTTCGTCGCAGGAGCGGTGGCAGGGCGGCCCCCGATTCGTTCATGAACGTCGTCGGCACCGCCAGGGTGACCAGACCCTGGGCCGTCTGAATCGTGGTCGAAAGAGCCCGCTGTCGCCGCTCGAGGGTCAGGCGCGCGCCGCGCCGCTCGACGACGAGGCGTACGGCGTCACCGCCGACGTTGTGACGACTACCGACGTAGTCCGCCCCGGGATTCGCGAGACCCACGATGAGCCAGGCGCTGGCACTGCCGTGACGCGTCGCGGCCGCCGAGCGCCGCAGCGACACGGGACTACTCCGTCGCGGCGGCGCCGGCCTTGGCGGATCGACCAGCGTGGGTTGCGACGACCGCGGTCGCCGGGTCGCCGACGGGCTCGACACCGGCGGGCAGCACGACGTCGGCGATTCGAATGGTCCCGCCAACGCGCAGCTCCGAGATGTCCACGTCGATGTGCGTGGGGATCTGGTCGGGGCGGGTGCGCAGCTCGAGGCTGAACAGCTGCTGGTCGACTTCCCAGTCCGCGTGGCGAACCTCGACGGCGTCACCAATGATGTGCAGCGCGACCTCGGCGACGACCGGCTTGGTGGGGTCAACGATCTGAAAGTCCACGTGCGCGACGGTGCCGCGCACCGGGTGACGCTGGATCTCTCGGGCCATCACCAGGAATCGACGGCCGTCGGCGTCGAGCTCGAGCAGCGTGTTGAGCCCCTGGTCGCCCGAGACGGCCGTGCGGAATTCCTTGGCGTCCACGGCCACGGCGAGGGGCTCAGAGCCGACCCCGTAGACCACGCCGGGGATGGAACCGGCCGAGCGCAGGCGCCGCGACGTGCGCGAACCAGGCGTCCGACTCGTCGACGCGTTCAGGGTGACCTGCGACATGAGAACTCCTTACCGATTGCCGCCCGAACGAGGGCAGCACACAGGACGAAGAGTCTAGTCCGTGCGCGCCGCAGTGGCGAACCCGTCAGAGCAGGTTCTCGCCGCCGAAGATGTCCGACACCGAGGAATCCTCGAAGATGGCCGATATGGCGTTGGCGACGATCGTCGCCACGGACAGGATCTCGAGCTTCTCGAAGCGTCGTTCGGGGCCGAGGGGCAGCGTGTCGGTGACGATGACGCGGCTCACGGGGGCGTTGAACAGTCGCTCGACGGCCGGCGGCGAGAAAACGGCGTGGGTCGCCATCACCCAGATCTCGTCGGCACCGTGGGATTTGAGCAGGTCACAGGCTGCGACGATCGTGCCCGCCGTGTCGATCATGTCGTCGATCAAGACGCAGTGACGACCGCGGACGTCGCCGACGATATGGCGGGCCTCGGCCACGTTGACCAACCCGCGGGGCCTGGTCTTGTGCACGAGCGCGAGGTCACAGCCCAGGTGCTGGGCGTATCGTTCGGCGACCTTGACGCGGCCGGCGTCGGGGGCTACGACCACGATGTCGTGGGGGTCGGCGTTGGCGTTGAGGTACGCCTCGAGCACGGGCGCGGCGACCAGGTGGTCGACCGGGATGTCGAAGAAGCCCTGGATCTGGCCCGAGTGGAAGTCGACCGACAGGACGCGGTTGGCCCCGGCGGTCTGGAGCATGTCCGCGATGAGTTTGGCCGTGATCGGCTCGCGGCCCGCCGATTTGCGGTCCTGACGGGCGTAGCCGTAGTTGGGGATCACCGCCGTGATGCTCTTGGCCGACGCTCGTTTGGCGGCGTCGATCATGATTAGCTGCTCCATCACCGCGTCGTTGACCGGCGAGGAGTGGGTCTGGACGATGAACACGTGGGCGCCGCGGATCGACTCGTCAAAGCGGCAGTGGATCTCGCCGTTGGCGAACTCGCGAACGTTGGCCTCGGTCAACTCGACGCCCAACCGATCGGCGATGTCCTTGGCGAGGGCGGGGTGACAACGTCCCGTCACGATTACCAGACGGCGCTTCGCGAGAGACTCCACCGGTCCAGCGTACAAGGTGTCGCCGACGCTCAGAATGAACGGTGGGATCCCGGCGCGACGACCTCACCGCGAGCGACCTCGCTGTTGGGTCCAAGGACGCTGAAGGACCCCACGGTCGCCGAGTCGCCCACGACTACCCGATCGAGCTCGACGGTACCGATCCGGACGTTTTCGCCAATCGACGAGTCCGTCACGTGGGCGTTCGGGCCGATTGAGGTTCCCGCGCCCACCACGGTGCGTCCGCGAAGCACGGTGCCGGGCAGCAACGAGACGCCGGTGGCTAGTTCGACGTCGGCGTCGATGTAGGTCGTCGCGGGGTCCCAGATCGTCACCCCAGCGCGCAGCCAGCGCCGATTGATGCGCTCGCGCATCACCGATTCGGCCGCCGCCAGCTGCTCGCGGTCGTTCACGCCCATAGCCTCGAGGGGGTCGTCGAGCACGACGGCGCTGGCCAGGTGCCCCGCGTCGTGCAACACCGACACCACGTCGGTGAGGTAGTACTCGCGCTGGGCGTTGCGACGGTCGACGCGCCGCAGCGCCGGACCGAGCAGGCTCGCGCGTACGACCATGATCGCGGTGTTGACCTCGGTCACGCGACGCTCGTCGGGCGAGGCGTCGCGTTCCTCGACGATGCGCTCGATCGAGCCGTCGCGAGCGCGAATGATGCGTCCGTAGCCGGTGGGGTCGGACAGGTGGGCGCTCAGCACCGTGATCGCCGCGGCGCTCTCGCGGTGGCGCGAGACCAGGTTGGCCATGGTTTCTCGGCGCAGCAGCGGCGTGTCGCTCGGCACGATCACCACGTCGATGTCGTCCTCACCGGCGACCTCGGACACGGTGGGCATCGCCACCGACACGGCGTGGCCGGTGCCCAGCTGCTCGAACTGCTCCACGAATCGAATCGGCACGCCACTCGGCCGTTCGCCGAGGACCTTCTCCACCCACCGGGCCTGATGCCCGACGACAACGACCGTGGCGCGAACCCCCTCGAAGTCGGTGGCGTCCATCACGAAGTACGCGAGGGGACGCCCACCGACCACGTGCAGCGGCTTGGGCCGGTCCGATCGCATCCGCGACCCTTCGCCCGCCGCGAGCACCACGACGCAAGTAGGTCGATTCACGCCCTATTCTCTAGCACCATCGACGCCACCCGGCGTCGGCCGTCCCCGATTCGGCCGTCACGTCCTGATACCCCAGGGGGTATACTGGTCCCCGTAGCCGAGACGCAAAAGGAGCACTCATGGCGACCGTACAACTCACCGCCGATCGATTCGACGAGGTCGTCTCGTCCAATGACGTCGTCTTGATCGACTTCTGGGCTGCGTGGTGCGGCCCGTGCCGGACCTTCGCGCCGATCTTCGAGAAGTCCTCCGAAGCGCACCCCGACATCGTCTTCGCCAAGGTCGACACCGAGGCCGAGCAGCAGTTGGCCGCGGCGTTCAACATCTATTCGATCCCGACGCTGATGATCATCCGCGAACAGGTCGTGCTCTACGCCGAGGCGGGCGCACTGCCCGAACGAGCCCTCGAAGAGCTCATCGGCAAGGTCATGGAAGTCGACATGGCCGACGTCCACCGCCAGGTCGCCGAGCAGCGCGCCCAGGGCGACGTCACGGAACCCTCCGAAGCCGCCGAGGTGTAGCTACCCGCCGCCGGCGTCTTCTACGATGCACGTCGTGGGCGGTTACGACTACAACGAATTCGCGTACTTCCACGAAAACCTCGCGGAGTGGGGGCTCACCTCGCCCGTCCCGCCGGTTGAACGGTTCTTCGTCGCCGTCGATGGGCTGCGCGAGGTGAGCGGGCTTCGCTGGGGCGACGCGGCGCCCGAACTCGTCCTCGTCCACGGCGGAGCGCAGAACGCGCACACGTTCGACACGGTGGCCCTGGCCCTGGGCCGGCCCCTGGTGGCGTTCGACCTGCCGGGACACGGCCACTCCGACGCCAGCCCCTTTGGGTCGAGCGCCTTTCGCCACCACGCGGCCGACCTCGCCGTGGCCCTACCCCAGGTGGTCACTCCCCCGTTGCCTCTGGTCGGCATGTCGCTCGGTGGGCTGACCTCGATCGTTCTCAGCGCGTCGCGGCCCGACCTCGTCTCGTCGCTGATCCTCATCGACATAACCCCCGGCGTCGACGCGACCAAGTCTCGTCACATCACCGAGTTCGTGAACGGGCCGAAGACCTTCGACGACTTCGACGCCCTGCTCGAGCGAACCGTGCGCTACAACCCGACCAGGTCGGTCTCGTCGCTGCGACGCGGGATCGTGCACAACGCCATCCAGCGGCCCGACGGATCGTGGGTCTGGCGTCACCAGCAGCATCCCGCAGTCGACGTGGTCGAGCCAGACCCGGGCGACCTCTGGGACATGATCAGCTCGATTCCCGTGCCGCTGACACTGATCCGCGGGATGGCCCCCGGATCGGTCGTCGATGACGACGACGAGGCCGAACTGTTGCGCCGTCGACCTGACGCGACCGTCGTGCACGTCGCCGACGCCGGCCACTCCATCCAGGGCGACGCGCCACTCGAGCTCGCGGCGCTCCTGGAGCGGCTCTGCCCCCGGCGCTGAACGCGGTGGCTGGCGGGGGAGGGCTCGAACCTCCAACCTTCGGATCCAAAGTCCGCTGTTCTGCCAATTGAACTACCCGCCACTACAGTACAAACGAGTCTTCGTGAATTCTTAACGAATCAACGCAGTCGGTTAATACCAACCAGCCACACTAGAGCCTGGCCCTACCGGTGAAAGAAGGCGACGTGACGACGGCCCCCAGCCCCAGCTCGTACATCGCGATTGTCGACGACGACGGCGCCATCCGGACCGCCCTGGGCCGGGCGCTACGTATGGAGACCTACGAGGTCGGGCTGTTCGAGGACGGTGGCTCGGCCCTCAAATCGATACAGCTGCGAGCGCCCGACGCCATCGTGCTCGACCTCCAGTTGCCCGACATCGACGGGCTCGAGGTCTGTCGGCGGATTCGCCGCGCCGGCGACGCCACGCCGATACTCATGCTCACCGCCCGCGACGCGGTGAACGACCGGGTGGCCGGCCTGGACGTCGGCGCCGACGATTATCTCGTCAAACCCTTCGACCTGGCCGAGCTGCTCGCGCGGCTGCGGGCGCTACTGCGTCGCCACACCAACCTCGACGGCGAGGTCAGCGTGCTGCGCTTCGAGGACCTCACGCTCAACGCGAACACCCGCGAGGTCTACCGCGGCGAGCGGCGCATCGAGTTGACCAAGATCGAGTTCGACCTCTTGGAGCTCTTCCTCCAGCACCCCCGTCAGGTACTCACCCGCGACCAGATCCTCGACCTCGTCTGGGGCTACAACTTCGACTCGGGCACGAACTCGCTCGCGGTGTACATCGGCTACCTGCGCCGCAAGCTCGAGGAGGATTCCGAGCCGCGCCTCATCCAGACGATTCGCGGTGTTGGGTACGCCCTGCGGGCCACGTGACCTTCCGGTTCCGCGTCATCAGCGCCACGGTCGGGGTGGCGGCGATTGCCGTCGTCTTAGCGAGTCTGGCGTCGTTTCTCACGACCCGCGACGCGCTGATGCGCTCGGTGGACGTGTCACTGATCCAGGCGGCCCAGTCCCCCACGTCGCACACCGTTGGCGACGAGAGCCGCGTGACCGGCGCCTACTTCGAGTTGGTGCTGGCCAACGGCACGACGATTCCGACGTCCAACGTCCCCGTCGACGCGACGATCCTCGCGACCGCTCGCGGTCACGCCGGTCAGACCCTACGGACCGTCACCTTCGGCGGCGAGTCCTATCGCGAACTCGTCGTGCCGCTGCCCGCCAAGTCGGTCGTGATCTGCCAGACCGGTCCGTGCACGATCAGCACCACCTCGGCCGAGTTGTTCGTGGTCAACATCAGCGGCCAGATCGGCGAGCTGCGCCACCTGGCGAGCACGCTGCTCGCGGTGGCCGCCGGGGGCCTGCTGCTCGCCCTGGTGCTCGGACTGCTGATCGCGCGCGCGGCGCTTCGCCCGCTCGAGGCGGTGACCAATGAGATCGAGGAGGTCGCCGAGACCAGTGACACCTCGCGACGCATCGACGAAGGCGGCTCCGACGAACTCGGACGGCTGCGACGGGTCTTTAACCGACTCATGAGCTCGGTTCAGTCGAGCGAGAACCTCCAGCGCCAGCTCGTCGCCGACGCCAGCCACGAACTGCGCACGCCGTTGACGAGCCTGCGCACCAACGCCCAGGTGCTCTCGCGCGCCAGCGAGCTCGGGGCCGACGACCTGCGCCAGCTCACCGGTGACATGGTGACCCAGGTGGACGAGCTGGCGGCGCTCGTGACTGACCTCGGCGAGTTGTCGCGGGGCAACCGCAGCGAGGGTCGCGTCGAGCAACTGCGTCTCGACGAGTGCGTGGACGAGTGCGTGGACACCGCGCGCACCTACGCGCGGATCAAGAACATCACCATCGACGCCGAGGTCACCGAGTCCCTGGTCACCGGCCGGCGTGACCGACTCGTGCGAGCGATCAGCAACCTGCTCACCAACGCCGTGAAGTTCACGCCCAACGACGGTCGTATCGTCGTGCGCTCCAACGACGGCGTCGTCACGGTCTCGGACACGGGTCCCGGTATCGCCACCCACGAGCGCCACCACGTCTTTGACCGGTTCTGGCGTTCGGCGTCGGCCCGGTCACTGCCCGGTTCGGGCCTCGGACTCTCCATCGTCGCCCAGGTGGTCGACGAGTTCCGCGGCACCGTGCGCGTCGATCAGGACCCCGAGTTGGGCGGCGCGCGCTTCACGATCGTGCTGCCGACCGACGACGACGCTGACGACGACGACTGATTTTCACGACTTTCTTACCTAACGCTCCTGCGAGCTTTAGTGGCGGGTGTCAGACTTTTCAAAGCAGATCCCTATGCGTACCTACCACCGCACCCCCCAACAACGCGACCGCCGCTTCGCCCGGGTCCGCAGGACGACCCAGAGCGTCCTCATCGGATCGGGCGTGGCGTCGGGCGTCCTGGTGGGCTACGCCGCGAGCACCGCCAAGCCCCTCGTCCCCGTGCGGCCTCCGACCACCGCCACGGCGACGACGCCCACGACGACCACGACGCCCGCGACCGGTTCCGCGAGTACCGTCTACACCCCGCCGACCACCGCCCCCGTGACGACCTCCACGACGTGCTACACGACGCCATCGGGCACCACGGTCTGCTACTGATCGATGAAGTTCACCACCTGGGGCCTGACGGGCACCCTCACGACCGAACGCCCCGCTGACGCGTCGTTCGCCTCGGCGTGCCTCTGGCGCGTCATCGGCGAACTCGACGCCGCCTGCAACCGGTTCCGCGTCGACAGCGAACTCTCGCGGCTCAACGCCGCGGCCGGCTCGCCGCTTCGCGTGTCCTCGACGCTGCTGGCGGCACTCGACGCCGCCATCGCCGCCTCGGCGGCGACCGATGGACTCTGCGACCCGACCGTGCTCGCGTCCCTGCTCGCGTGGGGCTACGACCGCGACTACGACCAAGTTCGCGAACGCACCGACCTGGTCGAGCCGACCGTCCAGGCCGCGCCGGGCGTCGACGCCATCGAGATCGATCGGCGCGCGCGCACGGTGCGTCTCGCGCCGGGCTGTCAGGTCGACCTCGGCGCGAGCGCCAAGGCCCTCGCCGCCGACCTCGTCGCCGACGAGGTCGGTGAACGCGGTGGCGTAGTCGTGGAGATCGGTGGTGACGTCGCCGTTCGCGGAAGCGGCCCCGACGGCCCCTGGGTCATCGGTGTCGCCGACCGGCTGAGCATCGCGGGCGATGAGCCACGCGTGCGCGTCGTCGGTGGCGGCGTTGCGACGTCCTCGCTCGCGACGCGGGTCTGGCGAGTCGCCGGACGACTCGTCAACCACGTCATCGACCCGCGTACGGGCGGCGTCGCCGACGGTCCCTACGCGACGGCCACCGTCGCCGCCGACCGCTGCGTGACGGCCAACGCCTTCGCCACCGCCGCCCTGCTCTGGGGCGCGGACGCCGGCTACCGGGTCGCCCAGGCCGGCTGGTCGGGACGACTGGTGCGACGCGACGGTACCGTGGAGTTCGTCGGTGGTTGGCCCGTCGAGGAGGGAGCCCCGTGATCGCCCTGACCTCGCCGTACCTGTGGTACACCACGCGGGCCACCGGACTGGTCACGCTGGCCCTGTTCGCCCTCGTCGTGTCGCTGGGCACCCTGGTCGCAAACCGCGCCGGCGGCACGGCCGTCGGCCGCTTCGAGCTCAACGAACTGCACCGGACGATCGCGGCGGTCGCCATCGCCTTCCTCGCGATCCACATCGTCACCACCGTCATGGACAGCTTCGTCTCGACCGGTCCCCTCGCGGCCGTCGTACCGTTCATCTCGTCCTACAAGCGACTGCCGGTCGCCTTGGGCACGATCGCCCTGGACCTCATGGTGGCGGTGTGGATCTCGAGCCTGCTGAAGGCGCGCATCGCGAATCGGAGTTGGCGCTTCATCCACTGGTTCAGCTGGCTCGCGTACGCGATCGCTCTGGTGCACGCGTTGATGACCGGCACCGACGCCCGTCACGGGGTGGGCCTCGCAATCGTGATCGCCTGTCTCGCCGTGGTCGCCGGCGCCGGCGCGTGGCGAGTCCTTGCTCGACCGACTCGCGCGGCCGGGCGAACCGCCCTCTCCCCGCTCGGCGCCGAACCCGATGCGCGCCGCGCCGAGCGCGCCACGGACCCGACGCCGGTGGCCCCGAGTAGCCGCGAAACCCCGAGTCGCGAGAACGCGCCGTCGGGACCAGGACCCGACGACGCACCCTTCCCGCGTCGTCGCCAACCCCCGCGGCGCCGATGATCGCCCCCGAGTCGCTCCCGCGGGTGTTGCACGGCGCCACGGGCCGTCCCCTCACCCTGGCCCAGCACGAGGAGGCCTTCGGCCCGATGCCCACGGCGACGCCGTCGCTGGACCTGCTCGAGTCATCGGGACTGACCGGTCGCGGTGGCGCCGCCTTCCCCACGGCGCGCAAGGCCCGTCTCATCGGCGAGCAGCGGGGCCACAACAAGTTCGTGGTCGTCAACGCCATGGAGGGTGAACCCGCCGCCCACAAGGACCGCACGCTGATCAGCGCCAACCCGCACCTGGTCCTGGACGGCGCACAGTATCTGGCGCGCGTCGTCGGCGCCCGCCACGTCGCGGTGTGCGTGTCTCGTGACGACCCGATCATGGTCAACCACCTCCAGCGCGCCGTTCACGAACGCGACCGGCACGCCACGCGCGCGGTCAGCTTCGAACTGCACACCCCGCCGTGGCGCTACGTCGCCGGGGAGGAGTCGGCGCTCGTGCACTGGCTCGACGACAACGAGTCACTCCCCCAGTACCGGCCCCGGCGACCCCACGTGCTGCGCATCGGGCACGCGCCCGTGCTCGTTGACAACGCCGAGACGTGCGCCCACGTCGGCCTGATCGCACGCTACGGCGCCGACTGGTTCCGGCGTCTCGGCACGCCGACGAGTCCCGGCAGCACCCTGGTGTCGGTGAGCGGTGCGGTCGCACGACCGACCGTGCTCGAGGTCCCCCTCGGGGTGCCGGTGCGCGCAATTCTCGAACGGGCCGGCGCCGACCCCGACCCGCAGGCCCTGTTGATGGGCGGCTACGGCGGCGCGTGGCTCGACGCGCGCCACCTCGACGTCGCCTACGCCAACGACGCGCTCGCCCCCCTCGGGTCCTCGGTCGGTGCCGGGATCATCATCGTGCTGCCCCGTTCGGGGTGCGGCCTCATCGAAACCCAGCGCATCGCACGGTGGATGGCCAACGAGAGCGCTCGCCAGTGCGGCCCGTGCGCCTTCGGCCTCCCCGCAATCGCCGACGACCTCGCGCGGCTCACCGTGGACACCCCGGGCGCCGGCGCCGCCTACGACCGCCTGGTGGACCGCTGCGGGGCGATCGAGGGTCGAGGCGCCTGTCGGCACCCCGACGGCGTGGTTCGACTGGTGCGTTCGGCGCTTCAGGTCTTCTCCGCCCACGTCGAGGATCACGTTCGTGGGCGAGCCTGCGCCGCGAGTCGATCGAACCACCACTACAGCGCCGTGCCAACCCTCGAGCGCGAAGAGGAGCTCGTATGGGAGTGAGACGACGCGCCGGCGGATTCGTCCTGCTCGTCAACCCGATCCTCTGCGACGGGTTCGGTCACTGCGCCGAATTGGCGCCGGACCTGGTCCACGTCGACGAGTGGGGCTACCCCGTCATCGTCACCGAGCCCGTTCCCCTGGCCAATCTGGCCGCGCTGGAGTCGGCTCGCTACGCGGTGCGCGGCTGTCCTCGCCAGGCACTTCGCATCGAACGGGTGAGCGACGCGCACTGAGCGCGTGGAACGGGTACCGCCAGACCTAGTAGTGTTCTACGAGCCATGGGATCTCTGATTAAGAAGCGCCGCAAGCGCATGCGCAAGAAGAAGCACAAGAAGATGCTGAAGCGGACACGCTTCCAGCGCCGCGCGGCGGGTAAGTGATCTAGTTACGCGCCCGCGGGCGTCGTGGTGGTCGTAAGAACGCGCAGTCGCATCGCGGGACCGTTCACGTCCAGGGGCTCGCTGAGCACTCCCTCGACGAACATGGTGGAGCCCGATCCGGCGAGGCGCACGTCGCCCAGTCGCGCCCGCAGCCAGTCGAGCACGACGCCGAGGCGCGGCTCGACCCGCCGGGCCGGCTCTTCGAGGTGGTTGGTGCCCGAGGGGCGCCAGCCCGATTCGCGCAGCTCGTCGTAGGCGCGATAGCACGCTGGCGTCGACACCCCAAACTCCGGGATGAAGAGGGTCACCGTGCGTTCTTCGAACGTGAGCGGGCTCACCCGCTCACCGACGCCCTCGACCAGCGCTCGACCGCCCACCTGACAGAACGGCACGTCACCGCCCAGGGTCAGCGCGCGCGCGGTGTCGACCCCGCCGGCCCAGCGCAGGACGGCCGCGGCGTCGGCGCTGCCCCCGCCGAGCCCGCCACCCGCGGGTATCGACTTGTCGATCAACACCCCCGCGCGGCGTCCCACGAGCGCGAGCGCGCGCGCGACGAGGTTGTCGCCCCCCTCGGGCACCGGGCGCTCGAAGGGGTTGCGAACGCGCACGTAGTCGCCCGACTCGTCGAGCGTGAGTTCGTCGGCGAGCGCGAGGGTCGTCATCTCGCTTCGCAGTTCGTGGTAGCCGTCGGGGCGGCGCCCCGTGACCTCCAGGAACCAGGTGAGCTTCGCCGGGGCGCTCAGGACGATCATCGCGACGCCGCCAAGCGCGCGAACTCCTCCAGGGTCAACTCCTCGGGCCGGCGCGTCGCCTCGACCTGCGCGCGTTCAAAGACGCCCTCGGTCGTCCAGTCGGCGAGCGAACGGCGCAGCATCTTTCGCCGTTGACCAAAGGCGGTGCGGATCACCGCGAAGAGCTCGGCTTCGCCGACCACGCCCGGGTCGACGCGCACGGCGTCGCGGCGCACGACCGCGACGAGCGCCGACTCCACCTTCGGGCGCGGCACGAAGACGTTGGGGCTCACGCGTCCCACGACGGTGGCGTCGGCGAAGTACTGGACGCGCAGCGACACCGCGCCGTAGGCCTCGTCACCGGCCGAGGCGGCCAGTCGCTCGCCGACCTCGCGCTGGACCATGACGAGCATCCGCTTGACCACGGGCTGGGACTCGAGGATCCGAAGTACGAGCGGCGTCGCCACGTTGTAGGGCAGGTTGGCGACCACGACGGCCGAGCGGCCCGCGGTGATCGCCGCGAAGTCCGCCTGGAGGGCGTCGACGTGGTGCACCACGACGTCGTGGCCCTCGACGACCGATCGAAGCGGCTCGATCAGGTAGCGGTCCACCTCGATCGCTATCACCTCGGCGCCCGTCTCGACCAGGGCGAGGGTCAGCGAGCCCAGGCCCGCGCCGATCTCGACGACGAGGTCCCCGGGGCCGACGTCGGCCAGACGGGCGATGCGTCGAACGGTGTTGGCGTCAGCGACGAAGTTCTGACCCAGCGCGCGTGACGGGGACAGGCCGTGTTCGGCGAGCAGCGCCTGGATCGTCGTGCGTGAGTGGGTCACCAGGAGACTTTGACACGCACGACGCCCCGCCAGAGCGGGGTTAGCTCGGCGAACTGCACACTCGAGAGGTCGACGACCCGTCCGGGCGAGTAGTCCTGGCGATCGGTCACGAGACACGAGATGGTCCGACCCGTCGCGAGGTCCTCCACGGTGATGCGGGTGCCGCGCGGCAGGTACCACGTCGCGCACTGGCCGGGGATGTACGCGTACCACGTCGCCACCCCGATGCGCGTGCGCGCCGGCGCGGGCCGTACGGTCGTGGTCGGCGTGGGTCGGGTCGTCGTCGTGGTCGTGGTCGAGGACCCCGGCGTCGTCGTGGTCGTGGACCCACCCGTCGGGATCGAAGTGGTGGTCGTGGTGGTCGGCGGCGGCGTCGTTCGCTTCGTGTCCAGGACGACCACGCTGTCGCGGTGCACGACGGTCCCCGGGAGCGGGCTCTGCGCCACGACCGCGGTCCAGGTACCGTCGGTGCTACCGGGACCCTGGGGATGCGCTCGCAGACCCGAACGCGCAAGGAGCGCCAGCGCCGCCGCACGGGTGCGTCCGACGAGTGCGGGAACCCTCGTCAGCGCGGGGTGGGGTTGGGTCGTGGTCGTGGTCGTCGTGACCTCGCGCGCCACGCGCAGTGCGACCGTCGAGTGCCACGCGACGCGGGATCCGGGCGCTGGACTCTGGCCGATGACGACGTTCCAGTTGCTCGGACCCGACACGGTGAAGTACAGCCCGGCCTTCGCCATCGCCGTGAAGGCGGCGCCGCGGGCGTGGCGCACGACGTCGGGCATGACCGTGGTGCCAGAGGGCGACGTCGTCGCCACCCGAGCCGTGACGACCACGACCGACGAGTGCACGGGGATCGAGGTGCCGGGTCGGGGACGCTGGGCGATCACGATGGTCCAGTTGGCCGGGCCGTGCGTGGTGAAGTAGAGCCCCGCGTGGGACATCGCCGCGAAGACCTCGCTTCGCGTGCGATAGAGCACGTCGGGCATGATCGTGTTGCCCGACTGGGGTGCGCTGGCCACGGTGGTGGCGAGCACGACGGTGGAGTGCCAGGGCACTACGGTCCCCGGCGCCGGATTCTCGGCGACGACCTCGTTCCAGTTGGACGGACCGTTGACCCGGAAGTAGAGCCCGACCCGCGACATCGCGGCGAACGTGGTCACGCGATCGAAGTGGATCACGTTGGGCATGCGAACGGGCGCGTGACTAGTACCCGCCCCGGCGACCGGAAGCGCGTACAGGACCGGCAGCTGGCCTAGTAGGCCGACCACGGTCATCAGCAACGCCGAGCGCAGACGCACCCGACGATTCGATGTCCTCAGTTGTTCACCCTCCGCCAGGACTACGGGCCGTCGATGCGCCCCACCTAACGCTAGGCAAGCGGGGCCCGAAAGGCAAACCGATTCGACCCCGTAATCCTATGCCCTGATCAGCCAGGATTAATTGGCGGGGAGACGAAAGAGCCGGGCCGTGTTCGCCGACGTCTGGCGACGAAAGAGTGAACTTTCTTCACCCCGCAGCGCGGCGACGTACTCGCCCACGACCGCGACGAGGGCCGGCTCGTTGGGCCGACCCCGGTGCGGCACGGGGGCGAGGAAGGGGCTATCGGTCTCGACGTGCAGGCGCTCCAGGGGGATCGTGCGTACCGCCTCGCGCAGGCCTTCGGCGTTCTTGAACGTCACCACCCCGGCGACGGAGATGTCACAACCGAGCTCGAGACAGCCCGCGGCGTCGTCGGTGGTCCCCGTGAAGCAGTGGATCACCGTGCGAGCCGGCACGCCCTCGCGCGCCAATATCTCGAACAGGTCGTCGAACGCGTCGCGGGCGTGGATGACGAGCGCGAGATCGAGCTCGTGGGCCAGGGCGATCTGCTCACTAAAGGTCCGGCGCTGGTCACTACGCGGGGCGTGCTCGTAGTAGTAGTCGAGGCCCGTCTCGCCGATGCCCACGAGTTTCGGGTGGCCCGAACGCGCGAGCGCCGCAACCGCCGCGAGGTCCTGGGTCGAATCGTGGGGGTGCAGTCCGACAACGGCGTAGACCTCCACGGGGACGTCCAGGGCGGTCATGGCCAGGGCTTCGGCCGAGTTCGCGGCGTCGGTGCCGATCACCACGACCCGGTTCACGCCACTCGCGCTCGCGCGCTCCAGGGTCGCGCGAACCGCCATCTCGCCCCCGTCGCCCATGAACTGGTCTTGGAGGTGGCAGTGCGCGTCGGTCCAGAACGTCATCGCGATTCGTTGATCCGCGGAAAGAGCGGCACGCCCTTGTCGATGGCGATTCCCCCGGGGTAGCGACCCCACTGCAGGCTCTCGCGAGCCGGCTCGTCGGTCGGCGAGCCCACGAGACCCAGACGGCGCCACAGCTCGCGCGCGACGCTCGGCATCGCCGGCGACACGAGGACCGCGACCAATCGGATGACTTCGAGCGCGTCGCCGAGCACGCGCTCGACCGGCTCCCCCGGCGCCATCTTCCAGGGCGCGTGACGTTCGAGGTACGCGTTGGTCGCCGCGATGAGTCCCCAGGTCGCCTCGAGGGCGCCGTGGGGCGCGAACTGCGCCCAGGCGGCTGTCGCAACGGCAATCGACGACTCGGCGGCCTCGCGCAACTCCGAGTCCGGGTCCGGCGCCGGCGCGACGCCCGCGCACTTGGAACCGACCACCGTCGCGACGCGCGCCACCAAGTTGCCGAGGTTGTTGGCCAGATCGGTGTTGTACCGGTGGGTGATTCCCTCGTAGGAGAACTCACCGTCGTTGCCGAGGGACGTCTCGCGCAAGAGGTAGTACCGCACGGGGTCGACGCCGAACTCTTCGGTCAGGGTGACCGGCGCGATGTCGGTGAGCTTGACGGCGCCTTCGGCCGCCATGGTCTTCGAGAGCTTCTGGCCGCCCACCAACAGCCACCCGTGAACCTGGATGTGGCTGGGCGGCTCCAGGCCCGCCGCCATGCACATGGCGGGCCACCAGACGCAGTGGAACCGGATGATCTCCTTGCCGATCAGGTGATGCGACCACGGCCACCACGTCGAGACGCGATCGTCGTCGCGGCCGTAACCGATCGCGGTGAGGTAGTTGATCAGCGCGTCGTACCAGACGTAGAAGACGTGGCGTTCGTCCCAGGGCACTGGCACGCCCCAGGCGATCGACGTGCGCGTGATCGAGATGTCGCGCAGGCCGCCCTTGATGAAGGAGTAGGCCTCGTTGCGTTTGGTCTCGGGCGTGACGAACTCGGGGTGCGAGTCGTAGTACTCCACGAGCCGGTCCTCGAAGGCCGAAAGGCGAAAGAACCAGTTCTCCTCTTCCATCTCGGTCAGCGCCCGGCCGTGGATCGGGCAGTTGCCGTGGTCGCTCGCCTCGAGCGTGTAGTAGTCCTCGCAGCTGACGCAGTACAGGCCCTGGTAGACGCCCTTGTAGATATAGCCGTTGTCGTAGATGGCCCCGAGGAACTTCTGGACGCTTTCGTAGTGGCGCGGCTCGGTCGTGCGAATGAAGTCGTCGTAGCTGACGTCGAGGGCGTCCCAAGCCTCTTGGAACCTCGCGGAGGTCCGGTCCGTCCAGGCCTGGGGCGTCATGTCGTGCGCGGCGGCGGCGTCGGCCACCTTCTGGCCGTGCTCGTCGGTTCCCGTCAAAAAGAGCGTCTCGTCACCGTTCAACCGGTGCCAGCGCGCCAGCGCGTCGGCGTTCAGGGTCGTGTACGCGTGTCCGACGTGTGGGGCGTCGTTCACGTAGTAAATCGGCGTGGTGATGTAGAAACGACCCATCCGACCAGCGTAACGAGTCAGGCGCCCCGTTCCGAACGGATCCGGAGCGCCACGTCGTAGGCGATTCGGTGCGCCACGCGCAACTCCTCGGCGACGGCGCTCACCGCGTCTCGCACGGTCTCACCCGTCGCCAGGCGTCGCTCGAGGGCGTCGCGCACCGCCTCGTCGGGGGTCGCGACCGGCGCGGCGCCCTCGAGGACGACGACGACCTCGCCGCGCACGTCCCCCTCGGCCCAGTACGTGGCGACTTCGGCGAGAGAGCCGCGCACGACCTGCTCGTGGAATTTGGTCAGTTCGCGGGCCACGACGACGCGTCGCTCGCCGAACTGATCAGCGAGCTCGCCCAGCGTGGCCACGAGGCGCTGGGGCGACTCGTAGAAGACGATCGTGCGCGCCTCCGTGGTCCACTGGCTGAATCGGGCCCGGCGCTCCCCGGCGCGGCGCGGCACGAAACCCTCCATCACGAAGCGCTCGGTGTCTAAACCGCTGATCGACAGTGCGGCGACCACCGCGCTCGGCCCCGGGGTCGTGCTCACTCGCAGACCCGCCTGCGCGACCGCGGCGACGACCCGCCGACCGGGGTCGCTGATTCCCGGGGTACCGGCGTCGCTCACGAGCGCGACGACGGCGCCCGCCGACACCCGCTCGACCACCTCGACGCTCTCGGCCATCTCGTTGTGCTCGCGCAACGAGCGCAGGCGACCCCGCGGGGTGATCCCGCACGCGCTGAAGAGCACCCGCGTACGCCGGGTGTCCTCGCAGTAGACGATGTCGGCACTCGCCAATACGGACCGAGCCCTCGGGCTCAGGTCTTCGAGATTCCCGATTGGGGTCGCGACGACCACGAATTCACCCTGCCCGCCCGTTGGTTCTTGCATCGATCCGCCTCCGTTTGGCTACCGGGTACCTCGCCGTACTAAGATTGTCCCCTATGTCGAAGCGGACCGTGAAGCGCAAGTTACGCGCCAAGAAGAAGGCCAACCACGGCAAGAAGCCGAACTGCGGCCGCGGCTAGCGAGCACCGTCCCACGTCAGTCCCCGTCGAGCGATCGTCTCGGCGAGCATCGACGGACGGTCACTCACCAGCCCGTCGACCCCCAGGTCGAGCAGTCGATCCATCCCTGACTGGTCGTTGATCGTCCAGACGTGCACGGCGACGCCCGCGGCGTGGGCGGCGGCGACGAATCGCTCGTCGACCACCGTCACGTCGCCGTAGGTCTCGGGTACCTGGAAGGCGACCACCGGCGGCACCACGGGCCGGGCCTCGGACCTCGAGAAGAAGAACGCCGCCGTCTCCTCGGTCGCCGCCGACGTCGCAACCCCCGGCGCGGCGCGGCGAAACGCGTCGATCGCGCGGTCGAGGAATGACGCGACGATCACGCGCTGGGCGCAGTCGAGACGAGCGATCTCACGGGCGAGTAGCTCCTCGTACGCGGCGACCTCGGGCGCGGTCTGCTTGATGTCGAGGTTGAGCAGCACGCCGGGCACACCGGTCACGACCTCCTCGAGGGTGGCCACCCCGAAGCGACGGTCCTGGGGGGCCCGGCCGCGCCACGGGTAGGCCGCGGCCTCGCGGCTGGGCGACGCCGTCTCGCCGGGAATGAACCAGTACGCGTTGTCAAGCTCGCGCAGTTGGGCGAGGGTCATCGAGCTGATCGCGCCGCGCCCGTCGGTCGTGCGATCGACGGTCTCGTCGTGGCAGACCACGAGGTGGCGATCCGCGGTGGCGTGCACGTCGAGTTCGATGGCCGTGGCGCCCGCGGCGACGGCTCGCTCGATGGCGAAGATGGTCGACGAGGGGGCCTCGAACGAACCACCCTGGTGCGCGAAGGCGATCACCCGCCGATCGAGCCAGTCACTCACATCGAGTTCGCCCGCAACTCGGCCGTGCGCAACGCCACGCGGTGCTCCATGTAAAAGGCGAGCCCCGGCACGAAGCCCGCGAGCAGCATCAACACGAGTAGCCCGAAGTGCAACCGGGCCTTCAGCGTGAACTGGAAGCACATCACCAGGTAGATCGGATAGAGCACCACCCCGTGACCGATGCCGACGACGGTGACGAGAGGTTTCAGCCGGGTCCACAGCGACAGGTCCACGGTGTGCAGGATCAGGAACACGACGAGCACCATCAAGGTCGTTCCGGTGACAAAGGACATCACGCGATATCGCCGGAACGCCGCCTGCACTAGTGGCCCCAGAGTTTCTTCTTTGAGCGCTCCGCCAACTGCTCGAGGTGGTCGTTGTACGCCGCGAGGTCCGGGTCCTCGGCGTCGTCGCGCTGGCGGGCCTGGCGGGCCTCGAGGCGCATCTTCTCCTCGTAGGCCCGGCGCTCGAGCTCGTCGTCTTCGCTGACGCGGTCGATGTTGAGCAGCGCGTACCAGCCGAGCACACCGAGCACACCGAAGACCGGCCACTCGATCGAGTACAGAAAGCTGAGCGAGTTACCCTGGACCGCTCGACCGACCTGCCACCACGCTGCGGTCGCACTCATCGCGAGCCACGCGATGAGTGCGAGGTGCAGCACCAGGGCCTTTGCACTCAACCACTTCGACTTCACCGGGCCATCCTACTGAGCCTCCCCGTCGCCTCATCCTAGGATGGGTCGGTGTTGTCCGCCGTTACACCCTTCCACTGGCGCGACGCGACCCAATTGGCGCTCGAACCCGGTGCGATCGCGCTCATGGTGGCCGCGGCGGCGCTCTACGGCTGGGGTCAGCACCGCGTCCGGGACTGGCCCCGGAGCCGCAGCCTCTACTTCTTCTTGGGCCTGATCGTCACCTTTATCGCGACTGAATCGTTTCTCGGCCGCTACGACCGGGCGTACTTCAGCGACCACATGGTCCAGCACCTCTTGTTGATCATGGTCGCCGGCCCGCTCTTTGCCATCTCGACCCCGCTCGACCTCGCGTACGCAGCGGGGACCACGCGTCTGCGAGCCGTGCTCGACGGCCGGATCGTGGCGCTCGTCACCGAGCCCATCGTGGCTTTCGCCCTCTACTTCGTCTTCATCCCGGTTTCGCACCTGACCGGTCTGTTCAACGAGATGCTGCTGCACGAGTGGATCCACCAGTTCGAACACCTGGGCTTTCTCGTCGTGGGCTACCTGTTCTTTCGCGTCGCCTTCGGCCTCGAGCGCGGCCACGTGATCCACCCCGGGCTGCGCCTCGTGTACGTCATGGCCGCCGTTCCGGTCGACACCTTCACGGGACTCGCCCTCGCGATGTCCTCGCACAATCCCTTCTCGGCCTACCGCACCCTGGCACCGATCGGCTCGACGCCCGCGTCGATTCTCACCAACGTCCAGTTGGGCGGCGCGATCATGTGGATCGGCGGCGACGCCCTGATGCTCCTCGCCTGCATCCCCATCGCCGTGGCGTGGGTTCGCTGGGAGACTCGGCGTACCGTCGAACTGGACGCTCGCCTCGACGCCGAGGGCCGCTGAGCTAGAGCAGACCGACTTCGATAGCCAGTGCTTCGAGGTCGGTCTCGGGGCGCGCGCCCAGGTGCTTGATGATCTCGCCCGCGCAGAGCGAGCCGAGTTCGGCCGCCTCGATGGGGTCGGCCCCGAGCGCGAGGCCGTAGAGGAAGCCCGCGGCGAACATGTCGCCCGCCCCGTTCTGGTCGACGACCTCGTCGACCTCGCTGGCGGGAACCGACACGACCCCACTGGTGGTCAGGACGTCGGCGCCGAGCGGTCCGCGCGTGACCACCGCGAGTACCCCGAGCTCGTCGAGGGCCGCGAAGGCTCCCTCGAGGTCGGTGACCTGAAAGAGGGCGAGGATCTCGGCCTCGTTGGCGAGCAGCACGTCGACGTAGTTGGTCACGAGGTCCAAGAAGTCGCGGCGGTGGCGCTCCACGCAGAACATGTCCGACAGCGACAGCGCGACCATCGAGTCGTGTTGGTGGGCGAAGTCCACGACCTTCTGGATCGCCATCTTGGCCGGGGGCAGATCGTAGAGGTAGCCCTCGATGTAGGTGATCTCCGAACGGGCGATCAGGCGTTCGTTGATGTCGGCGACGTGGAGCCGGTTCGAGGCGCCCAGGTAGGTCGCCATCGTGCGCTGGGCGTCGTCGGTAATGAAGACGTGGCAGCGACCCGTGGCGCCCTCCTCGGGCGAGGCGATCGCGAGGTCGAGCTCGACGCCCATGGTGCGCAGGTCGTGGGTGAAGCGCTCGCCGAACTCGTCGTCGGCGACCTTGCCGATGTAGCCGCAGGTCCCACCGAGCGCCGCGATCCCCGCGATCGAGTTCGCGACCGAGCCGCCCGACATCTGGATCGTCGGGCCCATCGATTGGTAAAACGTGTCCAGCTGGTCTTCGTCGATCAGCGTCATGGACGACTTGACCAGGCCCAAGTCGTGGTAGACCTCGGCCGAATCGCGCGCGATGATGTCGAGCATGGCGTTGCCGATTCCGGTGACCGCGAGCCTCGTCGGCCCCGGCTTGAGGCGAAGTGAGACGGGTGTCGGAGGAGTTGTCACTTAGCGAGCGTAGAAGATTTGCCTCTAGTGTTTCCAACTATGACTTCCCCCAACCCCTTCCGCCTGCCACGCACCATCGTCCCTCGCGCCTACCGGATCTTTCTGACCCCCGACCTCGACGCGGCCACTTTCGTCGGGCGCGTCGAGATCGACGTCCACGTGACCGAGCCCGTCGAGGTCGTCACGATGCACTCGAAGAACCTCGACCTCGGCCCCGCGACGCTCACCGGCCAGGGCAGGAGTTATCGCTCCGACGCGCCGGCCTTTGACGAGACCTACGAGACGGTCGCCTTCGCCTTCCACGAGACGCTGCCCGTCGGTCAGGCGACGATCGAGATCGCCTTCACCGGCGCGATCAACGACCAGTTGGCGGGCTTCTACCGCTCGACCTACACCGACGAGGCCGGCGTGACCCACACGATCGCCACGACCCAGTTCGAGCACTCCGACGCCCGACAGGCCTTCCCCTGCTTCGACGAGCCGTCCTTCAAGGCCACGTTCCAGGTCAACCTGACGGTGCCGAGTCACCTCGCGGCCATCTCCAACTCGCCCGAGATCGAGAACACCGACCTTGGCAACGGACAGCGTTCGGTGCGCTTCGCCCCGACGATGGTCATGTCCACCTACCTCGTGGCCTTCGTCGTGGGACCGTTCGAGTCCACCGACGTGCTCGACGTTGACGGCGTGCCGCTGCGCGTCGTCTACCCCGCCGGCAAGGGCCACCTCACCGCGCTCGCCCTCGAGGCCGGCGCCTTCGCGCTGCGCTTCTTCGGCGACTACTTCGCCATCCCCTACCCCGGCGAGAAGCTCGACATGATCGCGATCCCCGACTTCGCCTTCGGCGCCATGGAGAACCTCGGCTGCGTGACCTACCGCGAGACGGCCCTGCTAGTGGACCCGTCGAGCGCCTCGGCCGCCGAGATCCAGCGCGTCGCCGAAGTCGTTCACCACGAGATCGCCCACATGTGGTTCGGCGACCTGGTGACCATGGAGTGGTGGGAGGGGATCTGGCTCAACGAAGCGTTCGCGACCTTCATGCAGCTGGTCTGCACCGACGCCTTCCGCCCGCAGTGGCACATCTGGACCGACCAAGCCGTCCTGCGCGACCTGGCCATGCACCTCGACGGTCTGGCCGCGACCCGGGCGATCGAGTACGAAGTCATCTCCCCCGACGACACCCAGGGCATGTTCGACGCGCTGACCTACGAAAAGGGCGGCTCGGTGCTGCGCATGCTCGAGCAGTACCTCGGGGCGACCACATTCCGTGACGGCATCCGCCACTACCTGGCCAAGCACAGTTACGCCAACACCGTCACCGCCGACCTGTGGGACGCCCTCGAGACCATCTCGGGCCAGCCCGTTCGCGAGATGATGGACACCTGGATCCTCCAGGGGGGTCACCCGATGGTGACCCTCGCCGACGGCCGATTGAGCCAGGCGCCCTTCGTGTTCGCGGACCCCGCCCACAAGGGGGCGATCGGTGACCACTGGCTCGTGCCGGTGCTGACCCGGTCGCTCGAGGGCGGCGAGGCGTCCCACCACCTGCTGCGCGACGAGCCGATCACGGTGAGTGACGCGGCACCCGTACTGCTCAACGCCGGTGGTTCGGGCTTCTTCCGGTCGCGCTACGCGCCCGCGGAGCTGGCCGCGATCGCGGCGAGGCTCGGCGAGCTCGACGAGCTCGAACGCGCCACGCTCGTCGCTGACGCGTGGGCGCTCTTGTTCGCGAGCGAGATCACCTGGTCCGACTTCTACACCGTGGCCGCCGGGCTCGGCGATGAGAACGAGCCCACGCCGTGGACCTTCGTCGCGACGGCGATCGACATGGTGCACCGGGCGCTGCCCGCCCCGGCGCGCGAGACCCTCGCGGCCCAGGTCCGCCCGCTCGCCGAAGCGCCGTTCGCGCGTCTCGGCTGGGACCGGCGCGAGGGTGAAGAGCCGCTCACCGGCCAGCTGCGCGCGATCGCGATTGGACTGCTCGGCACCGTCTGTCACGACCAAGACGTGCGCGACGAAGCGCGGCGTCGATTCGAGTCCGGGGTCATGGACGGCGACCTCGCGTCGGTGATCCTGCGCATCGTGGCCGACCAAGGCAGACCGGGCGACTACGAGACCTTCCTCGAGCGCTACCGCGCCGCAGCCTCACCCCAGGAGTCCCTGCGCTACCAGTACGCCATGGGTGCCTTCAGCGACGAGACCATCGCCCTGGACGCGGCCGAACGCTGTTTCAGCGAGTTCCGCAGTCAAGACTCCCCCCTGGTCTTGCCGCACCTGATGCGCAACGAGACGACCGGACCCGCCGTGTGGCGCTACCTCACGCGCCGATGGGACGACGCGCTCGCCCGGTTCTCGCCGAGCCACTACGCCCGTCTCGTGTCGGGCGTGCCGACCTTCATCAACGACGCGGCCCTCGCCGACGAGGTGGAGGCGTTCCACCGGGCCCACCCGGTCGTCGGCGGCTACCCCGCCTCGGTCGAACAGCAGATCGAACGCATGCGCGTCGGTCAGGTCTTCGCCACCGCGATTCGACGTCAGTTCTAACACCATGTCCGTGGGCGCCTTCCTCGGGATCATGGTGCTCATGTTCCTGCTGGAACTGCCCGACAAGACGATGGTCGCGACAATCGTGATGTCGACGCGGGCGCGACCGACGTCGATCGTGATGGGCGCGTCGGCTGGTTTCGTCGTCCAGATGGGCATCGCGGTCGCCGCCGGCAGCGCGCTCACCCTGCTGCCCGCGCGACCCAAGGAGCTCGTCATCGCGGCGCTCTTCCTTGGCGGCGCGGCCTACCTGCTCTTCGTCCCCGAGAAGGTCGAAGAGCGCGAGGGTGAGCGCGAAGCCCAGCGCGAACGGGTCGGCACGCGCTGGAAGGAGGTCACGACCGCCTTCAGCGTGATCTTCCTCGGCGAATTCGGCGACCTCACCCAGATCCAGGCCGCGAACCTGAGCGCGAAGACCCACCAGCCCGTGGAGGTCTTCGTCGCCTCGTCGCTGGCGATGATCGCCGTCTCGTTCCTCGGCGCCTTCGGCGGACGGGCCCTGCAGCGGATCGTCCCCCTCCGGTTCATCCGCCTGGGCGGCGGGGTCGTCTTCGCGGTACTCGGCCTCTACACGCTCGTCGAGGCGTTGCGGTGACCTACGAGGAACGGCTCGCGTTCGCCGCGACGGTGAACGGCTTCATGCCCCCCGACGAGGGTCGCGCGCTGGCGCGCCACGGACTCGCGCGCGCGAGCGAGCGGCCCGGGGGCACCTGGCTCGAGATCGGCGCGTGGTGCGGCAAGTCCGCGGTCTACCTGGGCGCGGCCGCGGCGACGGGCGAGAGCGTGCTCTACTCGCTCGATCACCACCGCGGCAGCGAGGAGAACCAGTTCGGCTGGGACTACCACGATCCGACCCTCGTCGATCCGATCGACGGCCGGCTCAACACGCTGCCCTCGTGGCAGCGCACAATCGCCGTGGCCGGCCTCGAGGAGACCGTCATCGGCCTCGTCGGCCCGTCGAGCGTCGTCGCCGCCCACTTCGCCCAGCCACTCGACCTGCTGTTCATCGACGGCGGGCACGGCCACGACGTCGCGTGGGCCGACTACACGGCCTGGACACCCGCGGTGGTCTCCGGTGGCCTCCTCGCGATCCACGACGTCTTCCCCGACCCGGCTGACGGCGGTCGCCCGCCCTACGAGATCTACCTCGCCGCCCTGGCCGATCGCTTCGTCGAGGTCGACGCCGTCGGTTCGCTGCGGGTGCTACGCGCCAACTAGGCGCACACAGTCCGGCTCGGCGACGTCGGCGACGTCGACGAGCACGCCCGCGTCGTGGCGGAACATGCCCGAGGCACCCGACGAGGAGGTGAGCGCGTCGGCGGCGAGCAGGACCGCGGCGACGGTGTAACTGGTCACCTCGTCACCGGGGAAGATCACCCGCTCGGGGTACGCGAGCCCCGTCCAGTAGGCCCCGTCGTCTCGCCGGTGGCGGTTCGTCTGTTCGAAGAGCTCGAGGGCCTCGCCGGTCAGCCCGATCGCGTCGAGGGCGAGGACGCACTCGGCCGTCTCGGCGGCGGTCACCCAGTCGTTGGTCGACACGCACCGGACCCCGTAGCCGGTCATGACGTGACGCTCCCAGCCGTCGCGGATGCGCCGCGCGCCGGCTTCGCCGGTCAGCGCGCCGCTGATCACGGGGTAGTACCAGTCCATGGCGAACTCGTTCTTCGGCGCGAAGGCGCCGGGGTGGTGGGCGACCGCGTGGCCGAGGCGCTCCGCGGCGCGCACCCACGCCGGATGGTCGGAGCCGAGTCGTTCGCCCAGCGTGATCGCGCAGCGCAGCGAGTGGTAGATCGACGACGAACCGGTGAGCAGCGCGTAGGCCTCGGGTCGACCCGCGGCGTCGATGGACCAGCGAATCGTCCCGTCGTCGAGCTGCCAGCGCAGCACAAAGTCGATCGCGCGCTCCACCACGCCGAAGTGCTCGGCGACGAAGTCCACGTCGTCGGTGGCGAGCAGGTAGTGACACAGGCCCGCGGCCACGTAGGCGCAGACGTTGGTGTCCAGGCGCGCGTCGGTGACGTCATCGCCGCGGTAGTAGTTGAACCAGCTGCCGTCGCCGAGCTGGGTGGCGGCGAGCCACCGGTACGCGGCGCGGGCCGCGTCCTGACGACCGGCCACCGTCAGGGCCATCGCCACTTCGACGTGGTTCCAGGGGTCGCAGTGACCCCCGTCGAACCACGGCAACTGCCCGTTGGGCCGCTGGAGTCCCGCGAGGAAGTCCGCGCTCGTCGCGACCTGCTCGGCACTGAGGAGTCCCGGCACCCCACCGAGCTTGGTGGCGAGGATGGTCACGACGCGGGCTTGTCGAGATAGAAGACGACGGACTTACCCATCACGGGGGCGAGCACCCGTTCGGCGAGGCGCGTGATCGCCGGACGTTTCACGATGTCCCACACGAGCAGCTTGTGGTAGGCCTTCACGTACCGGTTCTCCTCGTTAGTCGTCCCGACCAGGCACTTCAGCCACCAATAGGGACTGTGCAACCCGTGGGCGTAGCCGTGTCCTCGTACCCGCAGGCCGACGTCGCGCAACCGCGCCTCGATCACCGATCGGCGGTAGATGCGCACGTGGCCCCCGGGAACCATGTGGTACTCGTCCGAGAGCGCCCAGTTCACGAGCTCGGGGAAGAACCGCGGCACGGTGATCGCCATCGTGCCGCCGCGGCGCAGCACGCGCGCGAGTTCGGCCATGGCCGCGCGATCGTCGGGGATGTGTTCGAGCACCTCGGAACAGATCACGCGATCAAAGGACTCGTCGGGAAACGGCAGGTGCAGGGCGTCGCCCTGGACCGCGGCGGCGCGAACGTCGCCGGCGACCAACTCGCCCGCTTCGACCATCGCGACGAACGTCGCCACGACGCCATCCACCTCGTCGCGCCCGGCGTCGAGGGCCACGACGTCCGCGCCGCGGCGCGCCGCCTCGAAGGCGTGACGTCCGAACCCGCAGCCCAGGTCCAAGAGACGGTCGCCCGTGACGAGTCCCAGCCGGTCGTAGTCGGCGGTCAGCATCAGTCGAACTGCACGGAGTCGGGCAGGGGACGATGGTCGAGGATCGCGTCGTAACAGGCCGCGGTCCCGCGCGCGGTGACTTGCCAGGTGAAGCGCTCCATGACCCGCTCGCGCCCACTCGCGCCGAGTCGTTCGCGCAGCGCCTCGTCGTCGAGCAGTGAGCGGATCGCCACGAGTAACGCCTCGGGGTCGTTGGGCTCGACCAGCACGCCCGTCTCGCCGCTGACCCCGACCACCTCGGGCAGGGCACCACCGGTCGTCGCCACGACCGGCACGCCGCAGCTCATCGCCTCGATCGCCGGCAGTGAGAAGCCCTCGTAGAGGCTCGGGACGATGGCCACTTCGGCCTGCCCGTAGAGCCGGGCCAGCTCTTCGTCGCTCACCCCCGTGATCGTGGTCACGATGTCAGCGAGTCCGAGACGCTCGAGCGCCTGGGCGACGCGCCCCCCGGGACGGGGTTGGCCGATCACGACGAGCTCGATGTCGCGCTCGACGCGCAGCTTCGCGATCGCCTCAAGCAGCGGGACGAGCCCCTTCATGGGCACGTCGCTGCTGGAGGTCACCATCAGTCGACCGCGGCGCTTGGCCACGTCAGCGTAGGGTCGAAAGACCGCGTGGTCCACGCCCACCGGGACCACGGTCAGCCGCTCGAGGGGGACGTGCATCTGGGCGTTGATGTCAATCCTGGAGTTGTGCGACACGGTCAGTACGGCGGGCAGGCGCCGCGCGACGCGCACCTGCATGCGCAAGAAGCCGAACCAGCGCCGGGTCGTGAACCGCGCGAGTCGGGTTTCGGCGTGGTCCAAGGCGATCGTGCGGTCGACGGTGATCGGGTGGTGCAGGGTCTCGAGCAACGGCCAGCCGTCGCGGTGCAGACCGAGGATCCCGTTGCCGAGGCACTGGTCGTCGTGGACGAGGTCAAAGTCCCCCCGACGGGCGTTGAGAATCCGCCGGATCCGGCGTGCGAAGGCGAGCGGCTCGCCGAATCCCGCGCTCAGCATCACCGCGAATTCGGCCAGGTCGGCGAAGGACGTGAACTCCGAGCGGGCCGGGATACGAAACGGGTCGGGGTCGCGATACAGGTCCAGTCCCCGAACCGGCGTGAACCCGACCCCGTCGTCGAGCTCGGGCCACGGCGGGCCAGAAAAGACCTCGACGCTGTGGCCGAGTGCCACCAATTCGCGCGTGAGGTGGCGGGTGTAGACGCCCTGGCCGCCGCAGCGCGGGTTGCCCCGGTAGACGAGGAAGGCGATGCGATGTTTCCCCGGCTGGGGCGCGCGCGCGGGCACAGCGGGCGGCAGCGTGATCGCGCGCGAGCGCGCCCAGGACTCCCTGGTCTGAGCGACGGCCTGACGAATCGAACGGGGCACGGGCCAACTTTCGGTCTCGACGAGGACTCATTCTCGCCCAATTCCACGACCAGCACAAATGGCCCCAGCGCGCGCCGCGGCGCCGTGACTACGCTGCCGGTATGGACCTGACCTACCCCGCCGACGCCGAGGCCTTTCGCGCCCACATCCGTGACTGGCTCGTTCAGAACCTGCCCGAGGGCTGGTTCGAACCGGGATTCGCGCTCACCGGCCAACAGCGGGCGGCCTTTAACGAGAGTTGGACCGAAAAACTGTTCGAGGGCGGGTGGATCTGCGCCGGCTGGCCCACCGAGTACGGCGGCAAGGGTCTCTCACTGCTCGAACAGGTGGTGCTCAACGAGGAGTTCGCCCGCGCCGGCGCGCCCATGCGCGCCGACTTCTTCGGCGACACCCTGGTTGGCCCCACCATCCTGCAGTGGGGCACCGAAGAACAGAAGCGCGAGTTCATCCCGGGCATCCTGCGCGGGTCGATCGGCTGGTGTCAGGGCTTTTCTGAGCCCAACTCCGGCTCGGACCTCGCGAGTCTGAAGACCAGCGCGGAACTCGACGGTGACGAGTGGGTGATCAACGGCCAGAAGGTGTGGACGACCCAGGCCCAGCACGCCGACTACGTGTTCCTGCTCGCGCGTACCGATCCGGCCGCGCCCCAACACGCGGGCATCAGTTACCTGCTCGTGCCCATGCACCAGCCGGGCGTGGACGTTCGTCCCATCACCCAGGTCGACGGCACGGCCGAGTTCAACGAGGTCTTCTTCACCAACGCCCGCTGCCCGCGCGGCAACGTCGTCGGCGGCGTGAACAACGGCTGGAAGGTGGCGATGACCACGCTCGGCTTCGAGCGCGGCTCGTCGTCAACGACCGGATACCGACGGTTCTTAAAGGAGTGGTCCTCCATCGCCGACGAGGCGCGTCGCCCGGCGCGAGTCGTCGACCGCCTGACCCGCGACCGCCTCGTACGCTCGTGGTCCAAGATCAAGATCATGGAGATCAACGGGTACCGCTCGCTCACCGACGCCCTGAACGGCACCCACGACGCCGCCCTGCTCGGCGCCTGCAACAAGATGTTCTGGTCCGAGACCCACCGCGAGATGATGGAGCTCGCCATCGACGTGCTGGGCATGGGGGGTCAGGTGCTCACGGGCACGCAGGCCACCGACGAGGACACCGGCGGCCTGCGGCGGGGGCGCGCGGACTACCCCGTGTCGGACCTTCAGGCGTCGTTCTTCTTCTCTCGCTCCGAGACGATCTGGGGCGGCACCGCCGAGATCCAGCGCAACATCATCGGCGAGCGCGCCCTCGGCCTACCGAAGGAACCGCGGCCTAACTGAGCGCTTCGGCGACGCCGCGGCGCGACTCACCGCCGCGCAGTGACACCAACAGACCCACGGCCATCGCGAGGGTCAGCACCGCGCCGACGAGCAGGCCCACGCGCGGGTCGCTCTCAGCGATGATGTAGCCGATGAGCGGGGCCCCGATGGGGGTCACGCCCATGAAGGCGACGCCGTAGAGGCTCATGACCCGCCCGCGCATCGACTGACTCGAGTTCAACTGCAGGGTCGAGTTCGCCGTCGACATGAAGGCGATCGAGAAGGCCCCCGTCGGCACGAGCGCCAGCGCGGCGAATCGCAGCGACGGGGCGAGGGCCGTGAGAGTCATGAACACCCCGAAGCCGAGCGCGAGCCCGGCGAGCAGCTGGGGGGTCGGGTTCGCGCGGTGCGCGATCACGAGGCCGCCGATGACCGCGCCCAGGCCCATGGCGCCGAGCAGGAGCCCGTAGTTGGCCGCGCTGTGCTGGTGGAACGTGATGTGGGCGAAGACCGGCAGGGTCACCGTGAAGTTGAAGGCGAAGGTGCCCACGACCGCCACGGCGAGGATCACGTTACGAAGCCGCGGCGTCTCCATGACGTAGCGCAGTCCGTTGCGCACCTGACCCTTCTCGCGTTCGACGGTCTGCATCGGCGTGAAGTCCGCTCGCTTCATCAGCGCGAGTGCGACGATGACGGCGATGAAGGACACCGCGTTGAGGTAGAAGCACGCCGCCGTGCCGACCAGGGCGATGGTCACGGCGGCGACCGACGGCCCGATGAGTCGGCCCGAGTTCATCAAGACGCTGTTGAGGCTTACCGCGTTGGCGATGAGGTCGCGCCCGACCATCTCCTGGACGAAGGATTGGCGTCCGGGAAGGTCGAAGACGTTCACCACGCCGAGCAGCGCGGCGACGGCGTAGATGGAGTCCACGGTGACGTGGTGCGTCGAGACGAGCACGCCCAGGGCGAGTGCGAGCAGCCCCGCCCCCGACTGGGTCAGGTAGAGGATGCGACGCTTTTCGTGGCGGTCGGCGACCAACCCCCCGTAGGAGCCGAACACCAGCATCGGCGCGTACTGCAGGGCGACGGCGATTCCGAGGTCGACCGACGAACCCGTGATCTGCAAGAGCAGCCAGCCCTGGGCCACCGACTGCATCCACGTCCCCGACGTCGAGATCAACTGACCGATGAAGTACAGGCGGAAGTTACGGACTCGCAGCGCGGCGAAGGTCCGCGACGAGAGGGCCGCGACGGCGCTCACGACTGTTCCAGGATCGTCTCGAGCAGTGCGGCCAGCTCACCCGCGCGACGGCGGTCGGCTTCGGGGAGGGCCGCGAGCGCTCGTTCGAGGAACTCGTCCTTGCGGCGTCGGATCGCGGCCAACTCGCGCCGGCCCGACGCGGTGATCGTGACGCGCGTGCAGCGCCGGTCGACGTCGTCTACCACCCGCTCGATCAGGCCGGCCCGCTCCATGTCGCGTATGAGACGCGTCACCGACGGGGGCGAAATCTGCTCGGCCGCCGCGAGGTCACCGAGCGAGGGACGCTGAAGTCGGTGCACCACCGCGAGCATCGACGCCTGGGCCGGCGAGACACCACCGAGCGCGGACTGACGCAGTCGCCGACTCAGCCTCGTGATCGCGTACCGGAGTCGCGTCGCTGTTTCGTTGGTCACCGTATCCATTAGTTTACGTAACTAAATAATACCGTACCGCGCGTCACGCGTGTCAGCGGCTATTGGTCAATCGGGCTGAAGTGGCCCGTGCTCGCTCTCGTACTGGCGAATCGTCTCGACGTGGCGCTCGATGTCGTCCTCGGCGTTCGCCGGTGCGCGGCCGACCTTGGTCAGATACACCGCCAGACCCATTTCACGAAGCACGCCGTCGGCCGCCCGTCGGGCCTGTACTTCGTCGACCTTCGCCTGGCCCTTTTGCGCGACGTCCTTGGCCACCGACGCGGCCGCCGCCGCCTGTTCCTTGACCTTGTCCATCAAACCCATGCCCACCCCCGCTCTCAAGGCTGAGCGTACTCCCGCGCCGGCGCGCCGACCAGAGCTAGATGGCGCGATAGCGCGGCACGTAGCCGCCGGTCCCCAGCGACATCGAGTCCTCCGGGTCGATAACCTCGTCGACCCCGCCGATTACCTGGGTCACCCAGTCCAGGCGATCGGTCAGGATCCGCGTCACCCCGCCCTGGAGCGTGTCCGACGAGATGGCGCAACTCGAGCAGGCGCCCTGGAGCTGGACCTCGACGACGCCGGACTCGACGTCGGCTCGCACCAGCACCAGGTCACCACCGTCGGCCTGAACGGCGGGGCGCATGAGGTCGATGAGCACGTTGAGCGCCTTCAGACGGCTTTGGCGGACCTGGTCGGTGAGTTCTTCCACTCAACCAGTCTGCCGGACGGCGCGCCCGGCGTGACCTAACCCGGTCGCTCCGAGCGCGATGAAGGCGACGAGGGCCCCGCGCGCGAAGGCGACCGCTCGCACTGGCCATCGAACGCGACGGCGCTCGGCACGAAATCACTGGTGACGGGGTGAAGCACCCGCGCGGTACTCGACTACTCGGCCCGTCGGGCCTCGACCGCCTCGTCAAAGGAGCGCAGCGCGCGCGGTCCCCACACCGTTCCGGGGCCGCCGTTCATCATGATCGAGACCCCGACGGCCTCGGCGACCTGCTGGCGGGTCACGCCAGCGCGCGCCGCGCCGCGCGTGTGCGAGACGACGCACCCGTCACACTGACGCGTAATCGCCACGACCAGGGCCAACAGCTCTTTCATCCCCGTCGAGAGTTCACCATCGGCCATCGCCGCGTGCGACATCGCCGAGTACCCCTTTAACACCTCGGGGATCATCGCGCGCAGGTCGAGGGCGGGCTGGCGCAACTCGGCGCGTACCTCGTCGTTGTGTTCCATGTACACCTCCGTGTCGAGCGTAGCGAGTCTCCCTACACTGTCCGCGTGATCATCAACGAGCTCCTCGCGAACAACCACGCCTACGTCGCCCGCCACGGCCACCAGGTGCTACCCACCGAACCGCAGCGACACCTCGCCGTGTTGACCTGCATGGATTCGCGTCTCGACCTCTTCGGGGCCCTCGGACTCGAACTCGGTGAGGCCCACCTGATCCGCAACGCCGGTGGACTGGCGACCGACGACGCCGTCCGCTCGCTCGTTCTGAGCCAACGCCTGCTCGGCACGCGCGCGATCATGGTCATCCACCACACCCGGTGCGGACTCGAGTCCTTTGTGGAGGAGGAGCTCGCCGACGCGATCAGCGCCGACATCGGGTTTCGCCCGCCGTTCCGCCTGGGCGCCTACCGCGACGTCGACGCCGACGTCCGTGAGACGGTGGCCGCCCTGCGTTCGAGCCCCTTCGTGGACGGCACCGACGTTCGCGGGTTCGTCTTCGACGTCGACGACGGATCCCTGCGCGAGGTCACCCCAGCGTCTTCTTGAAGCCCTGGCTCATCTGTTCAAAGCCCAGCGCACGGTAGAACCGGTGGGCGTCGAGGCGCGGATTGCGACTGGTGAGCTGGATCCGGTAACACCCCGCTGCGCGCGCGAGGTCCTCGGCCGCGCGAAGCATCGTCGCGCCAACGCCCCCGCCTCGCCGATCGGCGCGCACGTAGACGCTCTCGAGTTCACAGCACCAGCCACCGGCGTGTTGGAAGTGGGGAAACACCATCACCTGACAGACCCCGACCACCGCGGATCCGTCGAGCGCGACTAGGACGTCGCCCCCACGTTCGCGCGTGGCGAGCACCGCGCGCCAGTACGCGTCGAGGTCGTCGGGCCGTTCACCACCCGGCGCCAAGGTTCCGTCGACGATGAGCGCCACCGCGTCAGGGACCTCGGCGCGTTCGATTCCCCGTACGACGACGCTCACGGACGCGGGTCGATCGGTGTCAAGACCCCGATCGCGCGCTCGACGGCTTCCGCGGCGTCCAGACAGAGGTCGTCACGGTACATGGTGCCGATGATCTGGGCCCCGGTCGGCAATCCGTCGGCGACACCGGTGGGCACGCACACCGCCGGTAGACCCATCAGATTCGCGGGCAACACGAATCGGAACAGTTCCGAGACGGCCATGGCCGAATCGTGGTCGACGATGTCAAAGCCGTGCTCGAACGGCGGCTGGGTCCAGGTCGGTCCGACGATCAAGGGGTAGGACTCCATGAATTCGCGCCAGGCGCGCTCGACGGCGAAACGGGCCTGGTGCATCGCGTACAGGGTCTCGTCGGTCGCCGGAAACTCCACCGTCGTGAGTTCGAGGAATCGACGGCCGCCGTCGCCGAGCAGCGGCACGATCAGCGGTGCGGCGACCTTGAGGCTGGTCATCATGAGTTCCGTCCAGCACAGGTAGGCCTCGAAGAGCTTCGGCGGCTCGACCTCGTCGACCTCGTAGCCCGCGGCTTCGAGGGCGTGCCCGGCGGCGCGAACCCCGGCGGCCACGTTCGGGTGCGTCGCTCCCCCCGTGGGTTCGGGAACGAGGGCGACCCGGCGCGCGACCGGACGACCGCCGAGGGGAACGTCGACCGACTGGGGGTCTCGCGAATGCGAGCCCATCACGACCGACAGCCCGAGGCGAACGTCCGCGACGTGGCGCGCGAGCACGCCCTCGGCGAGCATGAGCTGGGCGTTGATCGGCCGTTCGATGGGGTCGGTGACGTTGGCCATCGGCACGCGCCCGCGCGACGGCTTGATCGACGTGATCCCACAGGCGTAGGCCGGGTTGCGCAGCGACCCGCCGATGTCGTTGCCGAGCCCGATGGGGCTCATCCCCGCCGCGATCGACGCGGCTTCGCCGCCCGACGAGCCGCCCGTCGTGCGACCTCGACGCCACGGATTGTGCGCGGCCCCGTAGAGCGACGATTCGGTGTTGATGCGCAGGCCCAGGTCGGGCATGTTGGTGCGCGCGAGCATGACCCCACCGGCACCGCGCATCCGTTCGACGGTCGGGGCGTCACTCGGCGCGATCCGCTCGGCGAACGCGGCGGTCCCCTCGGTGGTCGGATAGCCCGTGACGTCGATGTTGGTCTTGACGGTGAAGGGCACGCCGTGCAGGGGACCGAGCGGGCGACCCGCGGCGAGTTGTT
>JAKAZI010000027.1 GCA_021809495.1 Actinomycetes bacterium
TGCTCGTCATCCCGAGTTCCTTCGAGAGCTCGTGTACCCGGATCTTCTTCAGCGCCAAAACGTTCCCTTACATCGGAGTGTGTACGACGCGCGCACACACAGTCACATATTCTTTCACAACCATCAGCGGTGCGAACCAGCCCCCGCACCAACAAGCGCGACCAGGCCGTCCACGTCGGCGCTGGACACTGGCGCCCGTAGCGCTCGCGCTACTGCGCCCCACCGCATACGCGACCCGCAATCACGGTCACGACACCACCAGACACCCCGCCCGACCCCTCGGCCGAGGTACCACGTTCCATCCTCGCCACGCCCGGCCCGAAACAACTCGAAATCCGGGCGCCGGGCGCGGCAGACCACGCACGTTCGATAGGGGGCTATGCCTCGCCCTCCTGCACCGGAACCGCGTCCTCGACGTTGACCACGGCGTGGTCCTCGCCGACCGTTACCACGTGGACGACCTCGTCGACGACGACGTCATCTTCGGTCCAGACCTCGTCGACAATCTCTTGCTCGACACCCTCGTTCTCCGAGCGGATGTCAATGCGCCACCCGGTCAGGCGTGCAGCCAACCGCGCGTTCTGACCCTCTTTGCCAATGGCGAGGGAGAGCTGCTGATCATGCACGATGACCGTCGCTACGCCCTGCTCCTCATCGAGACGGACCTCTCGGACCCGAGCCGGTGCCAACGCGGCCTGAATGAACTCCACCGGGTCGTCGCTGTAGGGCACGACGTCAATTCGCTCGGAACGCAGTTCGTTGGTTATGTTGCGCACGCGAGAGCCCCGGGCCCCCACGCACGCGCCGACCGGGTCGACCATGGCGTCATTGGAGGCCACCGCGATCTTGCTGCGGTGACCGGGCTCTCGGGCGATCGCCTTGATCTCGACGATGCCGTTGGCGATCTCGGGAACCTCGATCTCGAACAACTTGGCCACCAGGGCGGGGTGCGTGCGGCTCACGACGATCTGGGGACCCTTGTTGGTCTTGCGCACTTCGACGATGTAGACCTTGATGCGAGCGCCGTGCTCGTAGCGCTCAAAGGCGATCTGCTCGGCCTGGGGCAGCAGCGCTTCGACGCGTCCAAGGTCGAGCAACGTGTAGCGATTGTCGTTCTGCTGCACGGTCCCCGAGACGATGTCGCCCTCGCGATTCGCGAACTCCTCGTACATCTGACGACGCTGAATGTCTCGGATCAGTTGCATCAACACCTGTTTGGCGGTCTGGGCCGCGATGCGCCCGAAGTCCTCGGGTGTCGCGTCCCATTCGCGCGTGACGGTGCCCTCGACGTCCAGTTCGAGTCCCCAGACCTTGATCTCACCAGTCTCGGGGTTGATCTCGACCTCGGCGTCCTCCGCGGAGTCGGGACGACGTTTGTAGGCCGCGAGCAGCGCGTTGGCCAGCGCGACGAGGAGTTCTCCCTCGTCGATGTTCTGGTCGCGCGCAATCTGGCCGAGCGCCTCAAGGAATTCGAAGTTCGCCATTACTTGCCTTTCTTACTCGCCGTCGAGGCTTTGGGCTTTTTAGCGGACGTCGTCTCGGGACCCCAGTGAAAGACGGTCCGCGCGCGCTCGATGGCGTCTAGGTGGACGGTGAGTTCGCCACGCTCAGCGTCGATGATTGTTACGGTCTTGGCGTCGGCGCGTACGACCTCACCTTCGAGACGGCGCGTGGGTCCATCGTCTCGGTGCTCGCGCAGCGTGACAATCTCGCCGACGGCGCTCGCGAAGTGCTCGGGCGTGCGCAGACGCCGCTCGAGACCGGGGCTCGAGACGTCGAGCGTGAAGTGGCCCTCGATCGGGTCGGTTTCGTCGAGCCACGCCGAAATAGCCCGGTTCGCGGCCGTCAGGGCGTCGACGTCGACGCCACCGTCTCGACGGACCACGACGTTGAGTACGCCAGCGACCAGTTCAAGGTCGTAGAGGTCGAGCCCTAGTGGGCTTAGGAGTGATCGCACGGGTGTCTCCAGATCCATGGCCATCTCCTCTCTATGTCGCCGGGCAGGACAATGAAAAAGCGCGGGCCCGAGGCCCGCGCTTAAACGAGTCCAAACGTCCTTGGCGGACTGTCGAACCATTGTAGCAGTTGATCTCGTCCGTGGGCAACGTCGCCGACGGGGATTCGACCGGGGCGAAGCCCGCGTTTTGGCTGGTCGACGAGTATCCAGACGGCATCCCTCGGCCACCCGGCGACTTCCTCGTCGGCTACGGCCAGCCCGAGGGTTACTTCGGGCCGGGGGCCACTGACCGGTGCCCCGTCGACAAACTGTGTGGGCGTGGGCGTAACGGGAAAGACACACGCCGGAGCGACACGGCACCCGTGGCCGACGGCGCACCCTCACCCGGCGTGACCATCCTTACCCCGGCCGGCCGCTTCGCGATCGACTCCACGCCCGAACGGGCCAACCCTGTCGGGTCACCTCGGGGCTCGCGCTTCTAGGACAACACAATTCTCGATCTTGTGAAGGCGAACTGGGAAGAACCGGGCCCGCCAAGCGGCCCTCGCCACGACCTACGGCCCCAACGTGGAGGACCTGAACGTGGAGGGCATGGCGAAGAACCACGCCATCGCTCAGCGCATCGCCGACACCGCGTGGTACGGCTCGGCGCTCGTGAAGACCGACCGGTTCTACCTCATCGAAGACCTGCAGCACCTGTGGGACCGTGAACGCCACGCTGTCCCTCGACGTGCGGGCGTACACCCGCGAGGTGATCTCGTGATCGATCGCGAACCACGCCGCGGTCAACCTGGCTCGGGGAACCAGTGAACGCGCCGGGGCCCGCGACGAGTCCCGACGCGATCCTCGCCGAGCGTCTCGGGCGAGGCCCGGTCGCGACCGCTTGATCGATCAGTAGGACTTGGCGACGATCGCCACGAGGTCGGCCTCGTTGGGGCTGACCGGGGTCGAACCATCGGCGCGCTGAATGCAGCGAACGGACACCGCGAGGTCGTTGAGGCGGGCCTCGCCCGAGTCTCCGACCTGGTCCCAGGCGATGCGGGCGAAACCCGTTTGGGCCGCCTCAATCGCGTCATCGATCGAGGTCACGTCGGCGGTCGCCGCGTCGCGTCTCGCCCGGGCGCCTTCGAGGAGGGCCGTCTGCATCTGCGCGAGCAGTTCCGTAGCCCGAGAGGGCAGCGCTTCGAGCGTTACGACGTGCTTGGAACCGTCGTCGCGGCGAACCACGGTGACCACGCCGTTGGCGAGGTCCCGGGGGCCGACCTCCACGCGCAGCGGTACACCCTTGATCTCCCAGTCCGTTACCCGACGGCCGAAGGACCCTCGGCCCCGGTCGACCGAAGTGGTGACCCCACCGGCTCGTAGCGCGGCGTCGATTGCGGCGCAGGCGTCGAGGACGGCCGGCTCGTCGCGCACCGCGACTATCACCGCCTGGATGGGGGCTAACCGCGGCGGCACGACGAGCCCACGGTCGTCACCGTGGGCCATGATGAGCCCGCCAACCAGGCGCGTCGATGCACCCCACGACGTCGTGTGACAGAGTTCCGACTGGCCAGCCTCGCTCTGATAAACGATGTTGAACGCCCGAGCGAAGTTCTGTCCGAGCTCGTGGCTGGTCGACATCTGCAGCGCCTTGCCGTCGCGCATCATCCCCTCGCAGGTCAGGGAGTTGATCGCACCCGCGAAGCGCTCACGTGGGGATTTGATGCCGACGTAGGCGGGTACGGCCATCACGTTGACCAAGAAGTCGTGGTACACCTCGAGGTGAATGCGCATCGCGTAGGCCGCGGCGTCCTCGTAGGAGACGTGCGCGGTGTGACCCTCTTGCCAGAGGAACTCCGACGAACGCAAAAACAGTCGGGGACGCAGCTCCCAGCGCACCACGTTCGCCCACTGATTGAGTAGCAGTGGCAGGTCCCGATGGCTCTGGATCCACTTAGCCATGAACTCGCCGATGACGGTCTCTGACGTCGGACGCACGACGACGGGTTCACTCAGCTCCTCACCGCCGGCGTAGGTCACCACCGCCAACTCTGGGCTGAAACCTTCGACGTGCTCGGCCTCGCGGGCGAAGTAACTCTGGGGGATGAACAGGGGGAAGTAGGCGTTCTGAGCCCCGGCGGCCTTGATCCGGGCGTCGATCTCGGCCTGGATCCGCTCCCACAGCGCGTAGCCGTACGGCCGGATCACCATCGTCCCGCGCACCGGACCGTTGTCGGCCATCTCGGCCTTGGCCACGACGTCCTGATACCACCGGGGGAAGTCTTCGGACTGCGAGGTCAGCGCATTAGGTGACGCCACGATTCTCCTTCACTTGGGTGGCGAAAGCCTAGTCAAGCAACCACTAATCGACGCGACGTCGGATCCGCTCGATCCGTTCGCCGCCGTGGTTCGCGTCCAAGCCCCGGTCGTCGAGGAGCAGGGCTCGGTCCGCGGCGGCCTCGGCCTCGGCCGAAACGTCACGGGCGGCCAGGCGCGCGGCGACCCCCTCAGCGGCAATCTTCTTCGCCTCGTCGACGAGGGCCTCGACCATGTCCGCTTCGGGGACGACCCGCACGATCTGTCCTTGAATGAAGAGGTGTCCCCGATGCTTGCCCGCCGCGATGCCGAGGTCCGCGTGACGGGCCTCGCCGGGTCCGTTGACCACGCAACCCATCACCGCGACCTGGATCGGCAGTTCCAGGGCGCTGAGCGCTGCCTGGGCCTCATTGGCCACGCGGATCACGTCCACTTCGGCGCGCCCGCAACTGGGACAGGCGATCAGGTCCAGGCCCTTACGCTCGCGCAATCCGAGTGACTCCAGCAGCTGGCGTCCGGCGCGGGCCTCTTCGACGGGATCGGCGGTCAGCGAATAGCGCAGCGTGTCGCCGATGCCCTCGGCGAGCAACGTAGCGATGCCGGCGGTTCCCTTGATGAGCCCGCCGGGTAGCGGGCCCGCCTCGGTGACGCCGAGGTGCAGGGGGTGATCGAACGTCTCGGACGCGAGTCGGTAGGCGGCGATCATGGTCGCCACCGATGAGGCCTTGACTGAGATCTTGACGTCGGAGAAGCCCACTTCCTCGAAGTACGCCAACTCGATGCGGGCCGACTCGACCAGCGCCTCGGGCGTGGCTCCCCCGAAGCGCTCATAGATGTCGGGGTGCAGGCTGCCGGCGTTGACCCCGATGCGGATCGGCACACCACGGTCCCCGGCCTCACTGGCCACGAGCTTGATCTCCTCGGGTTTGCGAAGATTCCCCGGATTCAGCCGAAGTCCGTGAACCCCGGCCTCGAGGGCCGCGAGGGCCATCTCGACGTGGAAGTGGATGTCCGCGACGATCGGCACCGGTGAGCGGGGCACGATCTGCACGAGCCCTTCGGCGGCGGCCACGTCGTTACAGGTGCAGCGCACGATATCGGCCCCGGCCGCGGCGAGCGCGTAGATCTGCGCCAGGGTGCCCTCGACGTCGGCCGTCTTAGTCGTCGTCATGGACTGGACCGAGATCGGTGCGTCGCCGCCGACCTTCACGGAACCGACCGCGATCTGTCGGGTGTGGCGACGTGGCGTGAGAGAACTTGCGGTTACGTCCATGACACCATTCTGCCGTAGCGCGGGTGCGCCGGTTCAATCACTGGAAGGGATTCACGATCGGGTGGACGATGTCCAGGTAGAGCGTGGCGGCGAACAGCGCGAGCAGCACGAGTGAGAACGCGTAGACGACGGGCAGCAGACGCTGCAGGTCGGCGTGATAGGGCCTTCCCTTTCGAGAGCGAATCCGTTCGTACGTCGCGATCAGCACGTACCCGCCGTCTAGGGGCAGCATCGGCACCATGTTCAAGAGCCCGACGAAGATGTTCAGCACCATCAGGATCTCGAGCAAGACGCCGACACCGAGCTGGGTGCTCTGCACCGCGATGCGCACTACGCCGACGATTGACTGCGGACGATTCAACTGGGCGGTCCGGTTCGACGCCGCCGCGGGGTCGGTGACCTGGTGAAAGAGGCTCGAGAACTCGCCGGGCGAGAAGACGTGAACGATTCCCTTGGCCGCGAGTCCCACGGTCGAGACCACTTTGGAGAACGACGCCGGGACCGCCCCGAGCCACGACTCGTGCACGATCATGTCATTGAGTCCGATGCCGAGGTAGCCGACTGGCGTCGGGCCGGTGGCGACGGGCTTTCCCGCCACGAGCAGGTGTCGGCCATCCTCGGGCACGGCGAAGAGGGTGTGACGCACGCCCTGACGCTCGACCACGATACGCAGCCGTTGGCCCGCGTGGTCGTGAACCATGTTTACGAGACGGTTGACATTGGTCACGGGCACCCCGTCAATGGAGAGCACCTGATCACCGAGTCGCAGCCCGGCCACCTGAGCGGGATTTCGCCGCTGACCCTGGAAGTGGGTGAAGCTATCGATGCCGATGTGGCTCGCCGATGGCAAGCCGACGAACGTCAGTGAGGCCCACGCGAGCAGCAGCGCCATCACGATGTGCATGAGCGATCCGGCCGACGCGAAGAGGACCTTGCGCGGGTACGACGACGCTCGATACGTCCGGGCCTCGATCGCCGGGTCAACGGCGTCGCTCCAGGTCATACCGGGCACCTTCACGTAGCCACCGAGCGGCAGGAGGCGTACGCCGTATCGGGTCTCACCGACGGTGGTGGACCACACGACGGGACCAAATCCCACGAAGAAGTCGGACACGAGCAGACCCGCGCGCTTGGCCGTGATGAAGTGTCCGAACTCGTGACCCATCACCATCACCACGATCGCGAGGATCACGACCGGTAGGGCCCATCCCGCCCAGACGTCCAAGAGCGCCGCCCCGACGCCGACGCCCACGAGGAATCGGACGACGGCCCACCGCTGGGCGTTCATCGGCCCCTCGTGATCAGGTCTGAGGCGAGCCGACGCGCGCTCGCGTCCTCGGCGACGAGCTGCTCGATTGACTCGAGAGCCCCATCGACGTACTGGTCCATCACCGCTGCCACAACCGGCACGATATCGGTCCATTCGATCACGTCGTGCAAGAAGGCGTCTACCGCCACCTCGTTGGCCGCCGATAACCAGGCCGGTGCCGCACCCGCGCGACGCGCCGCGGCGTAGGCCAGGGGAATCGCGGGGAAGGCGTCCAGATCCGGTGGCTCGAAGGTCAGCGCCTGGCTCGTCGTGAAATCGAGCGCGCCCCACGCGTGATCGAAACGCACCGGTCGTCCAAGGCAGAACGCGATGGGTAGGCGCATATCGGGCTGCGACAGCTGGGCGATGACCGATCCGTCGACGTACTCGACCATCGAGTGGACGATGGATTGAGGGTGCACCACCACGTGGATCCGATCGACCTCGACCCCAAAGAGTGCGGAGGCCTCGAGAACCTCGAGCCCCTTGTTCATCAGTGTCGATGAATCGATGGTGATCTTCGGTCCCATCGACCACGTTGGATGATTGAGCGCGTCGCGACGCGTTACGGTCTCGAGCCGTTCGCGCGACCACCCGCGGAACGGGCCACCCGACGCCGTGAGCAAGAGTCGGCGCACGTCCGGGTGGCCCGGGAGGCTGGAGTCGGCGAGGCACTGGTAGATCGCGCAGTGTTCGGAGTCGATCGGAAGTACGAGCGCCCCCGGCGTTTCACGAACCCTCGCCACCAGTGGCGCGGCGGCGATGAACGACTCCTTGTTCGCGAGCGCCAGGGTGCGACCGGCCTCGAGCGCGTTGATCGTGACCGGTAGTCCGGCGAATCCGACCACGGCGTTGACGACGACGTCGGCGTCACGCGCCAGTTCGCCGAGCCCTTCGCCACCAACGAGGACCTCGGTGGCGTCGCCGAGGATCTCGCGTGCGGCGATGTAGTCCTCGGGCCTGGCCACCGCGACGCGAGGCACGGCGAACTCGCGCGCGACCTCGGCCAACTCGGCGATACGCGTGCCGCCGGCGATTGAAACCAACTCGAACGACTCGGGCTCTCGGCGCAGCACGTCGAGCGTTTGACGCCCGATCGAACCGGTCGCGCCCAGTAACGCCACCCGGCGACGCGTGGTCACCGTCTTAGCCCAGCTTGAGAACGTGCACGAGATAGAAGACGGTCGGCAGGGCGAAGAGCAGTCCGTCAATCCGATCGAGCATGCCACCGTGGCCCGGCAGCAGCCGTCCCAGGTCCTTCACCCCGAGCGTACGCTTCACCATCGATTCGAAGAGGTCGCCGAGCGGCACCACGATCGAAAGGGCCACGCCCGTCACCAGCGCCGCCGACGTCGTCCACGGACTGATTCGAGGCAGCAACAGGACCGCCACCACAATGGTGATCAGCGTGCCACCGATGAGCCCTTCGACCGTCTTGTTAGGAGAGAGTGCCCGATTGAGTGGTCGACGTCCCAGCCATCGGCCAATGTAGAGCGCACCAGAATCGTTCGACACGGTCAGGGCCACCGCGCCGAACAGGTACGCCAAACCATGCCGGTTCGTCGAATACATCGGTGCGATCAGCATCAGGGCGTACGAACCCAACACGCCGATCCACGCGTACACGAACACGGTTGCGCCCAGTCCGTCAAGTGTGTCGATCGTCTGTTTGGCGCTGAGGTACCACACGAAGCCAAAGATCACCAGCAGCACGGTGATCGCACCGATGGCAGCCAACCCCTTGTTGTACCCGGCGACACCGAGGGTCAAGACCGCCGCGATGCCGAGGACCGTTGCCGGGTGCGCGCCGGCGCGCCGGAACCCGGCGTACGCCTCGGCGCTCGCCAAACCCAGTGCGAGCAGTACGAGCACCGCAACGGGGATGGCGCCGGCCACGAATATCACCGAAACGACGGCCGCGAGCAGCACGCCGGTAAACGTGGCGACTGACACACTGCGCGACGAACTCTGTCGAACTGCGCGTCCCGCGAGGGGGTGGTGGGTCGCCGGGCGTCTCGTGCGCGTCCGATGCGCTGGTTCGGGACGCGGCGCGTCCTCGATGGCGGCCTCTTCAACTTCGGGCTCGGCGACGGCGAACTCCCACGGCCGGGTGTCGTCCTCTCGAACCTCGCCCGCCAAGAATGACGCATCGAACTGATCCTCGTGGGCGACCCAGTCCGCCTCACCCTCGCGCCACGCCGGCGCGGGGATGGCCGACCACGGATCGTCCTGGCTCGCGGCGTCGCGCGCCACGACGATTGGGACCTGACCGGTCGGCGCCTCCGTCCAGTGCGGCAGGAGCGACGGATCGAATTCGAACTCGTCGGCGGCGTCAGCGGCGCGTTCCACACCGGTGAAGGTCACCCGGGGGTCGGTCGAACTCACCGAGGGCATTTCGCCCGTCGGCTCTTCGAAGAAGGACCCGTCGTCAGACTTCAAGAAGTTCTTGCTCCTTGTGGGCTAATAACTCGTCCACCTTGGCCACGTCGTCCTGGGTCAATTTGTCCAGGACCTTTTCGAGACGTTCAATCTCGTCCTTCGGCAGACCCTGATCCTTTTCGAGGGTCTCCAATTCCTGGCGCGCGTGACGGCGGATGCCGCGAATCGCAACCTTGCCCTCCTCGGCCTTGGTGCGCACGATCTTGACGAATGACTTGCGACGCTCCTCGGTCAGCGTTGGGAACATGAGACGAATAACGTGGCCGTCGTTGGATGGATTGAGGCCGAGGTCAGCGGCGCCGATGGCTTTCTCGATCGCCGCCATCGCTCCCTTGTCGAACGGCGAGACCACCAGCAGTCGGGGCTCGGGCACCGAGAAGTTGGCCAGCTGCTTGAGCGGTGTTTCGGCTCCGTAGTAGTCGACGAGCACGTTCTCGATCAACGACGACGACGCGCGGCCCGTGCGTACCGAGGCGAACTCGGCCTTTACGTGCTCGAGGGCACGCGCCATCTTTTCGCGCGTGTCATCCATGACTAGGTCTACGAGTTCGTTCTCCATTACCTCACCAGCGTACCGACGGCGTACCCATCGAGGGCGCGACCTAGATTTCCCGGTGCCATCAGGTCAAAAACTCGAATCGGCAGATGATTGTCCTTGCAGAACGTGATGGCGGTCATGTCCATAACCCGCAGATCCTTAGCGATCACGTCGCTAAAAGAGATCTCATCGAATCGTACGGCCTCCGGATTTTCGCGCGGGTCCTCGCTGTAGACGCCGTCGACACCACCGTGGGTGCCCTTGAGGACAATCTCGGCTTCGATCTCGGCCGCACGCTGGGCCGCCGGGGTGTCGGTGGTGAAGTACGGGTTTCCCATACCGGCGGCGAATATCACCACACGGCCCTTTTCGAGGTGTCGAACCGCTCGGCGGCGAATATAGGGCTCGGCCACCTGATCCATGCCAATCGCCGACATCACGCGCGTGGCGCGACCATGGTTCTCGATGGCGTCCTGGAGTGCTAGTGCGTTTATCACCGTGCCCAACATCCCCATCAGGTCTGAGTTGGCCCGATTCATGCCGGCCATCGCACCCGTAGCGCCGCGCCAGATGTTGCCGCCACCGACGACCACGGCCAACTCGAGTCCACCGCGTTCCATCGCCGCAGCGACTTCGGTCGCCAGGAAGTCAACGGTCGACGCGTCGATCGTCTCGTCGCTGGCGGCCGAGGCGAGCGCCTCCCCCGACAGCTTCAAGACGACTCGTCGCACCCTCAGCCTCCGACGACCACCTGCGCGAACGCCGAGATCGTGGCGCCGTGCAGAAACTGCTCGATGGTCTGCTTCTCATCCTTCACGTACGCCTGTTCTAGCAGCACTCGCTCCTTGAACCAGCCATTGAGTCGACCTTCGATGATCTTGGGCAAGGCGGCCTCCGGCTTACCCTCGTTGCGCGAGATCTCCTCGACGGTGGCCCGCTCGGCCTCGACCTCGGCCGCGGGTACGTCTTCTCGCGCCAGGTAGAGGGGCTTGGCGAACGCGATGTGCACCGCGATCTCGTGGGCGACTTCTGAGTCAGCGCCACGCACCACAACGGCGACGGCGTTCACACCGCGACCCGACTGCTGGTGCATGTACGTCTCGACGACCTCGCCCTCGCCGGCCACGACGCGGCGAACACGGCCAACCGAGATGTTTTCCTTCAGCGTGGTCAGGAACGTCTCGATGCGGTCCTGGAACTCAGCCGTCGCGGCTTCGCCCTCGGCGGCCACGCGAGCAGCGATCTCGTCAACCAACCCGACAAACTCCTCGGATTTGGCAACGAAGTCGGTCTCACAGCGCAGCTCTACGATTCCCGCGGCGTTGCCGTCTCGCACAACTGCGACGGCGCCCTCGCCGGCAACGCGGTCGGAACGCTTCATAGCCGACGCCAGGCCCTGGACTCGGAGCCACTGAGTCGCAGCCTCCATGTCACCATTGTTGGCCTCGAGTGCTTTCTTTGCGTCCATCATGCCAACACCGGTCGCTTGGCGCAGTGTCTGGACATCCTTTGCGGTGATTGCCACCTTGATTCTCCTCCGTTGTTCTCGTCGTCGATCGACTTAGGCCGTGGGCGCAGTCTCGTCGGCCTCGATGACTACGTCGCTTGCGGGCTCGTCGACGGTCGCGGCTGCATCATCGCCGGCTACCGGCACTGGCACTTCGGCAACCGGGGTCTCAGCAACCGGGGTCTCAGCGACCGGGGTCTCAGCGACCGGGGTCTCAGCGACCGGGGTCTCAGCGACCGGGGTCTCAGCGACCGGGGTCTCAGCGACCGGGGTCTCAGCGACCGGGGTCGGAGCCGGAGCCGATGACGCCGCGGCCGCGGCGGCGGCCTTCATGGCGGCGCCACGGTTCTGGCGAATAAAGCGTCCTTCAGTGACCGCATCCGCAATCAAGCGGCAAAGCAGGGCACCGGCTCGAATCGCGTCATCGTTGCCGGGAATGACGTAGTCGATGATGTCGGGGTCACAGTTGGTGTCCACCACGGCCACCACCGGCAGGCCGAGCTTGCGCGCTTCGGTCACGGCGATGTGCTCCTTCTTCGTGTCGATCACAAAGATGGCGTCGGGCACGCGCTCGAGGTTGGCGATGCCACTGAGGTTCCGGTCGAGTTTCTCAAGTTCGCGCGAGTGTCGCAGCGCCTCACGCTTGGGCATGTTCTCGAAGTCGCCCGCGCGCTGCATCGACCGGAGTTCGCTCATGCGCTTGACGCGGCCAGCGACCGTCGTGAAGTTGGTGAGCATGCCACCGAGCCAGCGCTGGTTAACGAAGGGCATCCCGCAGGCCTGGGCGTAGTCGGCGACTGGCCCCTGCGTCTGCTTCTTGGTGCCCACGAAGAGAATTGTGCCGCCGTTAGCGACGAGCTCGCGCACGTAGGTGTAACTCGACTCGATGCCGGCCAGCGTCTTTCGAAGATCGATGAGATAGATCCCGTTGCGCTCGCCGAGGATGAATCGACGCATCTTGGGGTTCCAACGACGGGTCTGGTGCCCGAAGTGCACGCCCGAGTCCAACAGTTCCTGAAGTGTGACCAACGCCACGTTCGTATCCTTCCGTTCGGTTACTGACGCCTTGGAGAGCACCGCGAACGGTGACCGCACGAAACCCCAAAGCCCAATTAATTGCCCGCCCACGGTGGGAGGGCTCTAGTTATGTTAGTCGATTCAGCCTCGTGGATGAGTCCGGCGGTGCACGCTCTGCAGTCGGGACTTTGAAACATGGGTGTAGAGCTGGGTCGTCGTAAGACTTTCGTGTCCGAGCAGTTCCTGGACGACACGTAAGTCAGCGCCACCTTCGAGCAGGTGCGTCGCGTACGTGTGTCGAAGCGCGTGGGGATAGACGTGACCCCTCGCGACCCGTCGGTCCAGGATCCGGCGTACGTCGCGGGGACCCAGGCGCCGCCCCCGGCGATTCAAGAAGAGCGCGTCGGGCGGCGACTCGTCGGTGGCGACCTCGTCGCGACCATCCTCGAGCCAGAGTCGCAACGCGTCGAAACCACGGTCGTGCAGGGGAACTAGACGCTCCTTGCGACCCTTGCCGAGCACTCTGACCAATCGTCGCGACCAGTCAATACTCACTCGATCCAGCCCGCAGAGCTCCGAGACCCGCAGACCCGCGCCGTAGAGGACTTCGCACACCGCCCGGTCGAGCAGGGCCCACTGATCGTCCCCCCACTCTTCGTCGAGCAGTGAGTCGAGCTGTTCACGAACGACGATCGTCGGAAGTGCCGGCGTGGGCCGCGGCGCGAGCAACCGCGCCGATGGGTCTGACTCGATCGCGCCGCGCTCGACCAACCAGGAGAAATAGGTGCGCAACGACGCCCGGCGCCGCCCGATCGAGGTTCGGGCGTCTCCCCGTTGGGACAGCCACACGAGGTACGAGCGCAGGTCGCGCGCGCCGACGGTGGCCGGTTCGGACAGCCCACGCGACGTCGCCCAGTCGATGAACCGTGACACGTCACCGCCGTAGGCGCGCACGGTGGCCGGCGATCGGTCCGCTGCGCGGAGCATCGCGACGAACCCCTCGAGCCCCCAGTGCGCCCCGGGCCCCCCGCCAGATTGCAGCTCCGCCACGCCCCAAGGCTACCCATCGCCTCGGCGAAGTCCGACGACCTAGGTAGTCTTGCCATGACTAAAGGAGTGTCGGTGCCGCGAATCCTGATCATCGAGGACGACGACCACATCCGCACCGCCCTTCGTCTGATGTTCGAAGGCGAAGACTTCGCCGTCGACGACGCGTCGACCGGCGAGGTTGGAATCTCGCTGTTCCAGCGCATGGCCGCGGACATCGCGATCGTCGACGTCATGCTGCCCGGCATGACGGGCTTCGAGACCTGTCAGGCGCTGCGCGAGTCGAGCGACCTGCCGATCGTGATCGTCTCAGCGCGTGACGATACCGCCGACGTGGTGCTCGGGCTCGAATCGGGCGCCGACGACTACGTCACCAAGCCCTTCATCCCCGAGGAACTATTGGCTCGGGTGCGCGCCCACATGCGTCGGCGACCCGACAAGACCACCCACGCCTTCAAACTGGGCAATCTTCACGTCGTGCCCGACGAAGGCGTGGTGCGCCACGACGACGGGACCGAACTGCACCTCACGTCAACGGAGTTCCGGCTGCTCATCGACCTGGCGTCGGCCGACGGACGAGTTCTCTCGCGCGAGGACTTGCTCGAGCGGGTCTGGGGTTACGACTACTTCGGCGACAGCCGACTGGTGGACGTGCACATCCGCCGACTTCGCACGAAGATCGAACCCGACCCGAGCAACCCAAATTACTTGGTGACCGTGCGCGGGGCGGGGTACAAGCTGGTGCTCTAGTGCGGCGCCGCAGCCTGCGCCTGCGCCTGCTCGTGACCTTCGGGTTGAGCGCCCTCTTGCTGAGCTCGATCTTCGTCACCGTCACGTTCCTCGGGATCCAACGCGTCCTGATCAACAACCAGCAGCAGACCGACCTCAAACAGAGCTACGTGAACGCCGCGCTCATTCGCTCGACGCTGTACTCGTCCCCGCCGGACCTGGCCAACCAGCTCAACTCCATCGAACGGGCGACGGACTCGAGCGTCCTGGTCCACACCCACCACCAGTGGCTCTCGCGCAGTAACGGAGCCGCCACCGCCGACGTGACCGAGACGATCATTTCGATGGTCGACCAGGGCCACGTCGTGCAACAGACCCTCGACGTTCAGGGGCGTCTCATCTTCGTCGTCGGTGTCCCGATCCCCGCGGTCGAGACCCAGGTCTTTGAGGTATTCAAACTTGGCGGACTGGAGAACACGCTCCGAACGCTGGTGACCGTCCTGGGACTCGGCGCCCTCTTGACCTCGCTGCTCGGTTTGGCCGGTGGCCTCTGGGTCTCACGGCGCGCCGTTCGCCCGCTCGAGCGGGTATCGGCCGCCGCCGCCGCGATCGCCGACGGTGACCTCGCGACCAGACTCTCGATCACCCAAGCGGACCAGGAGGTCGAACAACTCACCGAATCGTTCAACACGATGGTGAGTCGCCTCGTCGATCGCCTCGAGCGCGACGCTCGATTCGCGAGTGACGTGAGCCACGAGCTTCGTTCTCCCCTCACCACTCTGGCGACCACGGCGTCGGTGCTCCAACAGCACCGCGGTGAACTGTCAGTCGCCGGCCGCGAGAGTCTCGACCTGCTGATCGCCGACCTCGCGATCTTCCAGTCCCTCGTGGACGATCTGCTCGAACTCGCTCGCATCGACGCCGGTGCCGCACCCCACGTCATCGAACGGGTGCCCGCCATCGAACTCGTTCGCCAGTCGGCTCGCAGTGCGGCCCAGCGCCACGGTCTGCCGGTACCGCTCATCCAAGTCGACGCCACGGTGCACGACCCCTACGTCCACGTCGACCGCCGTCGATTCGAGCGCATCATGACGAACCTCGTCTCCAACGCCGAACGCTACGCCCACGGCGTGATCGCCATCCGCATCGACGAGGTCAATGGTCGACTCGTCATCAACGTTGACGACGACGGACCCGGGATCGCGGCCAACGAACGTGACCTCATCTTCGACCGCTTCTTTCGCGGTCGCGCGGCCAACGACCGCGGTGCGGCGCGCGGCACGGGCCTCGGACTCGCCCTCGTGCGCGACCACGTCTCGGCCTTCGGCGGCTCGATCAGCGCACTCGAGAGCCCCGAGGGTGGCACCCGGATCCAGATCCGACTGCCGATCTCCGAGGAGGTGGCCGAGTGACGCGAATCCGCCCAGTGGCCGGTCTCATCCTCGCGTCGGTCTTCTTGAGTTCCTGCACGCTGGTGCCGACGTCGAAGTCGCCCTCGCGCATCAACCCCGCGGCGGTGCCCCTCGGCCTGCTCGGCAAGACCATCCCCGGCACGGCCAGCGGGCACGTGATCTTCATCACCCAGCCCGTCTACATCGTGGACGCGACTGGCCACCTCGCCCCGTCGAGTCGGATCGTTCCCTCGCCGCCGACCTTGTCATCGGTCCTGCGCGAGCTGATTCTCGGACCGACCGACATCGAAGTCGGCACCGGATACACCAGCGCCCTACCCAACAACCTCGTGGTCACCCAGGCGACGATCAATCACGGTGT
>JAKAZI010000028.1 GCA_021809495.1 Actinomycetes bacterium
ACTCTCACGAGTGGGTCACGGCCAGGATTCGCACGTTCACGCCCGCACAAGCGGGCTGCCATTCATGCGCGTCGGTGATGCGTCGTGCGATAGCGTACGCAGATGCGTGTCGGCGCCAGACAGACTGTGCGGTGAACGGTGCAAGTCGGCGCGGGTCGTCGTGGTGGGAGGGTCTGTGTTTGACGTCGGGCGAGAGACTCTCGCACGCTCGGCTCGTCGAGCAGCGATGGCGCAGCTGAAGCATCCGCCGATTCGTGAATGGCGATTTTGGTCGACGCAACTGATGGTCCTTGCGGTGGTGGCGCTGCACGCCGTCGTCGACGTCGGCCAGGACCGGGGCGTCTGGGGGGTACCCAGTTTTGTCGTGATTCCGCTTTTGCTCGTCCCCGTGATCTACGGAGCGATGTCCTACGGACTGGTCGGGGCCCTCGGGCCGGCGCTCGTGGGCGCGGTGCTGCTCGCGCCGACCGAGCTCTGGCTCGCGCACTCGCCCGCCCAGCTCTGGGCGGGCTGGGGCAATATCGCGGCGGTGGTGTCCTTCGCCCTGATCCTCGGGGACCGATTCGAACTCACCCGAAGCACCATCGTCGAACACACCCAGCGCCGCGTGCGAGTCCGTGAGGAGCGGCGGTTTCAACTGGCCTTTGACAACAACCTGTCGGCGATGGCGCTGGTGAACGACCAGGGCGCCTTCGAACGGGTGAATCGCGCGATGTGCGACCTCGTGGGCTACGACGAGGCGGACCTGCTCTCGATGCGGTTGTCGGAGTTGACTCACCCCGACGAGGCCGTACTCGACTCGCTCGACTTCAGCGTTCCGACGTCGCCCGGGCGCGAGGTCACGCGACTCATCTGTCGTGACGGTCGAACAATCTCGGCCGAAGTCGTCGCGACGAGGGTGAGCGACGAACTCGAGGTCGACGGTGCCTCGGTTGTCTCAATCCGCGATCTCACCGAGGAGCGGACCTTAACGGCGCGCCTCGTCGACCTGGCGCTGCACGACGCACTCACCGGACTCGCGAACCGGTCACTCCTGCGCGACCGGATGGCCCAGGCGTCCGCACGGGTGAGCCGCGACGGTGGTCGGGTGGTGCTGTACCTCATCGACCTCGACAATTTCAAGGACGTGAACGACACCCTCGGTCACGCGGCTGGCGATGAACTGTTGATCGGCGTGGCCAATCGCCTGCGCGAGACGACCCGGGAGGTTGACACGATCTGTCGTCTCGGGGGAGACGAATTCATCGTGCTGGTCATGGGCGCAACCGACGATGACCCAATCGTGATGGCCGAACGGTTGCTGGGACTGTTCGTCGAACCCTTTGACGTCACGGGTCAGTCGGTCATCCAGGGCGCGAGTATTGGCGTGGTGTTCTGCGCGGCCCCGTCGGCATCGAACTGTGACGATCTCGTGCGCGACGCCGACATCGCCCTCTACGAGGCGAAACGGCGGGGTCGTGGTCAGATCGTGGTCTACTCCCCGGTCATGAGCACGACGTCCAACGAGCGCTTCCAGCTCGGCCAGGAGCTCGCCCTCGCGGCGGAGCGCGACCAGCTCGACATGTACTTCCAGCCCATCGTGGAGTTGGCGACCGGTCGTGTTGCCGCGTTCGAAGCGCTCATGCGCTGGCGACACCCCGAACGCGGGTTCGTGCCGCCCGACCTCTTCATTCCCATCGCCGAACAGAGCGAGCTCATCGTGCAGCTGGGGGCCTTCGCGCTGGAACGCGCCACGCGCGCGGCCGCGCAGTGGCAACGTGATGGGCGTGCTTGGCAGGTGGGGGTGAACCTCTCGGTTCGTCAGATGGGTGACGCCACGCTGTTGGCCACCATCGACTCCTCGCTCGAGGCCGCGGCGTTGGCCGCGACGAGCCTCGTCGTGGAGATCACCGAGGGGATCGCCATCGCCGACGTCGACGCGGCGATCGCCACCATCGACCAGTTGCGCCAGCGCGGGATCGCGATCGTCCTCGATGACTTCGGCACCGGGTACTCGTCCCTCGCGTACCTCGCGCGTCTGCGACCCTCGACGATCAAGATCGACCGCAGTTTCGTCAGTGCGGCGACCGTGAATCAGACCGACCGTAACGTGCTCAGCGCGGTCGTGACCCTGTGTCGTCAGCTCAGGATGCTGGTGCTGGCCGAGGGGGTCGAGACCAGCGAAGAGCTGGAACTCCTGGTTGGACTCGGCGTGGACCTCGCCCAGGGCTTTCTCTTCTCTCCGGCGGTGCCGGCGAGCGAGGTACCGGCCGTTGTCGCGCGGATCGAAGGATCGCTGATGGTCAACGACCGGGTCTAGCCGTCTCGTCACGACCGTCAGAGATCGTTGCCGGCGTAGGAGAGGTTGAAGCTCTTGTTCACGAGGGGAAAGTCCGGCACGATCGTGTCGACGAGCGCTACCGCGACGGCCGGCCAGTTGAGGAACGAGGGGTCGACGATCTTGAGCCGCGTCACGCGCCCCTCGACGAGTTCAATTCGGTGCACGACTGGTCCGCGCCACCCCTCGACGATGCCGAGTCCGTCGCCCGTTCCTCGGGTGCGGTCGAGGTGGCTCGTCACGTCGATCGAGGTGATCGCGCGCAGCGCGGCGAGGCTGCTCGTCACCTCGTCGCGGCGCACCAGGTAGCGCGCGAGCACGTCACCGCCGGAACGCTTCGCCGTTGGGGCGAGCGTGACACCATCGACCGGGTGGTCGCGTCGGGCGTCGAGATCGACCCCGGACGCGCGTGCGACCACGCCGACGACGCCGAGATCGCGCGCGGCGTCGAGGGACAATACCCCGGTGCCGGTGAAGCGGTCGAGCACGATTGACTGGCCGAGCGTCATCGACGTGATCTCATCGACCCTCGCCTCGATCTCGTCGAGTTCGCGTGACGTCGGCAAGTCGAGCAACCGTGCTCCACCCGGGGTGACGACTCCGCGCAGCAGACGGTGCCCGCTCACGCGCTCGTTGAGGCGCAGCAACCGCTCGCGCAGCGTCAGGGCCAACGCGTTGGCGAGGCCGAAGCCGACGTCATTCGCGAGCGCGCCGAGGTCGCCCACGTGGTTATAGAGCCGCTCGAGCTCGAGCGCGACGCCGCGGCGGGCCTCGACGTCGGGGGCGACGGCGATGTCGAGCGCGTCTTCGAGCGCGCGTACGAACGCGAGGCCGTGGGCGACGGCGCTGTCGCCCGAGACGCGCTCGGCGATCGTCATGACCTCGTCGACGGTCTTACCCTCGACGAGGCGCTCGATCCCCTTGTGGGTGAACCAGAGCCGCGCCTTCATCTTGAGGATCGTCTCGCCCACGACCGAGAAGCGGAAGTGGCCCGGCTCGATCAGTCCGGCGTGGACCGGTCCGACGGGGATCTCGTAGACGCCCGGTCCCTCGACCGCGATGAAGGGGTAGCCGCCCTCGTCGGGGTGCAGGGTCGGGGCCGGTCCCGTGCCCGCCGCCATCGGGTGGTACCACTCGGGCCAGTGGGCGTGGCGAATCAGCGGTCGGCGCTGGGGGTGGCCGACGGGCTCGATCCCGTAGAGGTCGAAGAGCTCGCGCTCGAAGCGGCTCGCCGGGAACGAGAGCGCCGCGAGTGAGACGCCGGCCCTCGTCGAGGGGTCGAGCGCGACGTGCAGCTCGACCGGTCGCTCACCCGGGGCGAGGAAGGTGTAGACGACGCGCAGTCCGCGCTCGTCGTCGTGACCCGCGACGAGGGCCAGGCGGAACTGCGCGGCGAAGAGCCCCCTCGCCTCGTTGACGAGGTCGCTCGCAGGAATCGCGCGGGTCTCGCCTCTCACGCGACGACCCCCGCGGCGAGGCTGAGCAGGTGGGCGAGTGGCCAGGCGACGAGCCCGAACCAGACCGCCGCGCCGAGCGCGACGCCGAGTGGCGCGACGAACGACGCGGGACTCGAGGTCGATGTCTCGCTCGCGCCGAGCAGCATCGTTCGCGCGTGGGCGAGGATCGCGGCGAGGATGATGGCGAGGACGCCGAGCACGATCGCGGCCACCCACCACAGGCCGGCGCCGGCCTCGGCGCGCAGCATGGTGAGCTCGCTCACGAAGATCGAGAACGGTGGCAGGCCGAGCAGGCCGGCGAGCCCGAGGGCGAGGATCGCGCCGAGCGCGGGGCGACGCGCGAGCAGGCCACCGAGTCGGGCGATGCGGGTCGTGCCCTCGAGGCGCAGGACCTCGCCGGCGTCGAGGAACAGCACGCCCTTTACGAGACCGTGGCCGAGGATGTGCAAGAGCACCCCCGCGAGCGCGAGCGGTCCGCCGACGCCGGCGGCGACCGTCATGATCCCCATGTGCTCCATGGTCGAGTAGGCGAGGAGTCGCTTGAGGTCTCGTTGGGCGAGGAGCATCGCGGCGGCGACGACGAGCGTGGTGATGCCGATCGCGAGGAGCAGGACCCGGGGAAAGGTCGGTCCGAGCGCGCCGACGGCGATCACCCGCAGGCGCAGGATCGCCGACAGCGCGACGCTCAGTAACACCCCGGACATCAACGCCGACACCGGCGCGGGCGCCTGGCCGTGGGCGTCGGGCAGCCAGCTGAAGAGCGGCACCAGGCCGGCCTTGGTGCCGTAGCCGAGCACGAGCAGGGTGAAGGCGAGTCGCACGACCGGCGCGTTGAGCAGCGCCGCGTGGGCGGCGAGGGTCGTGAAGTCGAGCGGGTTCGCGACGTGGGCGTGCACGCCGGCGAGGTAGAGCACGGCGGTGCCGAGGAAGGCGACGGCGATGCCGACCGAACAGATGATGATGTATTTCCAGGACGCCTCGAGGGCGGCCGGGGTGCGGTGGTGACCGACGAGAAAGGTCGTCACCACCGTGGTGGCTTCGATCGCGACCCAGAGCACGCCGAGGTTGTTCGCGACCACGGCGAGCACCATGGCGGCGATGAAGCCCTGGACGAGGGTCGAATAGAGCGCGGCGTGGCGCAGCGTCGAGCGGCCCGTTCGCACCTCGTCGGTGAGATAGCTGACGCTTCTAACCGTGGCGAGCAGCGAGACCGACCCAATCACGATCACGAGGAAGGCCGCGAGCGCGTCCACGCGCAGCACGCCCGAGCCGACCGGGCCCGAGCGCTCGATTCTCACCGCGAACCCCACGCCGAGGACGAGCACGACCGCAGCCGAGGTCGCGCCGAGCCAGGCGACGGCCGGTCGCCACGGGGTGAGCAGTGCGACCAGTCCCGCGACGAGGGGAGCGAGGAAGAGCCAGTACACCATCAGTCGTGCAGGCTCCGCAGTTGGTCGAGGTCGCTAAAGCCCAAGGCGCTCAGCCGGGCGAGCAATACCCGCAGCACGACGACGCCGAAGAGCACGTCGAGGGTCGAGCCGAGCTCGACGATGACCGGCACGCCGCTCGTGACGAGAAAGGCGACCAGCGCGATGCCGTTGTCCACGAGCAGCAGCCCGACGACCTGGCTCATCGCGCGGCGCCGCGCGACCATGGTGAAGAAGCCGATCAGCACGGTCGCAAGTCCGAGCGGCACGAGTTTGCCCGTCGGCCCGCCGACGAGCGCGACGATCGGACGGGCGGCGACGAAGGCGCCGAGCGTGAGTAGCCCCGCGACGACGAGCGACGCCGGGACGTTCACGAGCGGGTCGGACTCGCGGGCCCCGGGGGTCGCCGCGACGACCCGGGCGAGCAGGCCCGGGATGACCGCGGCCTTCACGAGTAGGACGAGCCCCGCGACGACGAGCAGGCCCCGGTCGTGCTCGTGGACGCCGAGCAGCGCCGCGGTCGCCGCGAGCGCCACGCCTTGGACCGCGAGGGCCGCCACGATCGAGCGCAGCCGGTGACGCCAGAGCACGACGACGGCCCCGACGGTGACGAGAACGGCGGCGCTACCGAGCGCGTTGGCGAAGGTGGTCACCGCATCACCGCCCCGGTGACGACCCCGAGCAGGGCGAGGATGAACCCCCCGGCGAGCAGCTCGGGCAGGCGAAAGAGGCGCAACTTCGCGGTCGTGACCTCAAAGATGGCGATCGCGATCCCGACGACGGCGACCTTCAGGCTCAGCGCGACCAGGCCGACGACGACGGCGAGCGCGTGGGCGTTCGCGGCGATACCGACCGGCGCGACCAGGTTCACGAACAGTCCGAGCCAGATCGCGAGACGCATCGACTCACCCAGGGTCACCGCCGCGAGGTCCGGACCGCTGTACTCGAGGATGAGCGCCTCGTAGATCATCGTGAGCTCGAGGTGCGTCGAGGGGTTGTCCACCGGTAGCCGGCCGCTCTCGGCGAGGATGACGACGATGAACGAGCCGAGCGCGAGCAGGTGGCTCGGCCCGAGCAGCGTCGAGACGTGGCGCGACCCGTTGGCGACGATCGCGATCAGGTTCGTCGAGTGCAATGGCAGCGAGAGCGCGAGCACCGCGACGAGCAGCGCCGGCTCGACGAGGGCCCCGATGGTGAGCGCCCGGCTCGCTCCCATGCCCCCGAAGGCCGTGCCGGTGTCGAGCGCGGCGAGCGCGAGGGCGACCGATCCGACGAGCAGGACAAAGATCACCGCGATGAAGTCCGTCGAGCCGGCGAGCGGCGGGGCGAGGGTGACCAGTGGCGCGAGCACGGCGACCGTGGCGGCCGTCGCGACGAGCACGAGCGGGGCCGCGGCGAAGATCCAGCTCGACTCGCTCGGTCGCGTGCGCTGTTTGCGGGCGAGCTTGGCGATGTCGCGCCAGGGCTGACTGACCGGCGGACCGTCGCGGCCCTCGAGGCGGCTGCGCACGACGCGCATCAGCCCGAGCAGCAGCGGCCCGCCGAGGACAACGAGGGCGAGCTGGACGGCGCCGATGAGCGGCGAGGCGAGGCTCACGAGACCACCACCAGGGCGATGACGAGCACGACGAAGCCGTAGGCGAGGTAGCGGTGCACCGAGCCGTTGGCGAGTGCGCGCGCGCGTACCCCGAGCACCGCCGCGAGGGCGAGTACCGGTCGATAGAGGCGTCGCTCGACGATGTCATCGTTCGCGCTCGCGTAGGCGACGCGCTCGACGTAGTAGCGGCTCTCGAGCGCGTGGCTGACGTCGAGGTCGTGCTGGGGGGCGAGGACGTCGTCAAAGACCCGCTGGAGCGGCTCGGCGAAGGACGTCGCCGTGTACTGCATGCGCGCGCTGGTGACGGCCCGACCTGATCCCCACGGCTCGAAGGCCCGCAACTTCGCGCCCGCCCGCGGTCCGCCCGCGCGGCGTAGTCCCGCGACGACCAGCGTGGCGGCGACCGCGCCGAGGGCGAGGGCGAGCGGGTCGACCGCGCCGCGCAGCGCCTCAAGGTGAAATCCCGACAGCGTTGCTGCGAGCCCCGACCGGTTGGGCGCGACGGCGTCACTCGCGCGAGCGATCGCGGTGATCGCGAGGCCGGGCGCGACGCCAACGATGACGCACGCGGCCGCAGTGATCGCGGGGGCGATGCGCATCGAGACGGGCACCTCGCGCGCGCGTTCGGCCGACTCGCTTCGCGCGCGGCCCAAGAAGCCGACGCCGACGGCCTTTACGAAGGCGACGATGGTGAGCCCGCCCGTGAGTGCGAGCGCGGCGACGAAGAGTGCGGTCGTTACCGTCGTCACGGGGTCCGCGTTCGTAAGGCCGTGCACGAGGCTCTGGACGACGAGCCACTCGGCGCCAAAGCCGTTGAGTGGTGGCAGGGCCGCGACGGCGAGCGCGCCGATAACGACAACCGCGGTCGTTATCGGCATGGTGCGCGCGAGGCCGCCGAGGCGGTCGAGGTCGCGTTCGTGGGTCGCGTACTGCACCGAGCCCGCCCCGAGGAAGAGGGTGGACTTATAGAGGGCGTGGGCCGTCACGAGGAAGAGCGTCGCGACGAGGGCCAGGCTCGAGGCGGCCGGGTTGCGCGCGGCGAAGAGTCCCGACGCCGACAGGCCGATCACGACGAGTCCCATGTTGTCGCTCGTCGAGTACGCGAGGAGCCGCTTGAGGTCGGCGCTCGTCGCGGCGTAGAGCGAGCCGTAGAGGGCCGAGATCACCCCGAAGAAGCCCGCGACGAGCCACCACCAGGTGGCTCCAACCCCGAGCAGGGTTCGCGCGAGAACGATCCCGTAGATTCCGAGGTTCACCATCGCCCCCGAGAGCAGGGCCGAAGCGGGTGCGGGTGCCTCGGCGTGGGCGCGCGGCAGCCAGACGTGGGCGGGCACGAGCCCGGCCTTCGCGCCAAAGCCGATAAAGAGCGCGAGAAAGACTGCCCCGCGGGTGGCGGCGGGGAGGTGCGAAGCGCTCGCCGCGATCGCGGAAAATCCCGGGTTCGCGGCGTGGCCGGCGAGCACGACGAGTCCGAGCGTGATCAGCGCCGCGCCGCCCTGGGTCATCGCCCCGTACCACCACGCCGCCTGGCGGGCTTCGTCGCGTTTGGCGTGATCGTGGGCGACGAGCACGAGCGAGCTGAGCGCCATCACCTCCCAGAGCACGAGGAAGGTCACGACGTCCCCGGCCGCGGGGACGAGTAGCAAGCTGGTCACGAAGAGCGCGAAGGCACTCGACGCACTCACCGAGCTCATGGCGTGGCGCCGGTAGCCGACCCAGTGGATCGTGGCCGCGAGCGCCACGACGGCGGTCGTGAGCGTGAACAGCGCCCCGAGTGGCGTCAGGTCGATCGTTACCCCGGTGAAGGGCACGAGACTCGCCGTGTGGCCCGCGATCGAGCGGTTGGTCGCGAGCACGTGAATCGCCGCGGCGCCGGCGACGACTTCGACGAGCCCGAGGAGTCCCGCGACGAGTTGGACGCGCACCGCGCGCGACGCGAGGGCGGCGAGTGTCGCGAATACCCCGAGGCCGGCGACGAGTGCGAGGACGATCACCGGTTCGTCAAGCGCCGCAGCGCGGTAAGGATCTCGTCAGGGTGGGGCGGACAGCCGGGTATCTCGAGGTCGACCGGCACGACGTCGGCGACGGCGCCGGCGACGGCGTAGCCGCCGGCAAAGACGCCGCAGTCACGCGCGCAGTCACCGAGGGCGATCACGAGGCGCGGTTCGGGCATCGCGAGGTAGGTCCGCTCGAGGGGTGAGGCCATGTTGTGGGTCACGGGGCCCGTTACGAGCACGGCGTCGGCGTGACGCGGCGAGGCGACGAGGCGCGCGCCGATCCGCTCGGCGTCATAGACCGGGCCGAAGACCGCGTTGATCTCGATCTCACAGCCGTTGCAACTACCCGCGTCGACGTGGCGAAGTTGCAGGGAGTGGCGAAGGCTCGCTGCAGCCGCGACGGGGGCGGGAACCGGGGCGAGTCGTTCGCTAACGCGCCGTCGTCTCGTCCAGCCACCAAGAAGAGAGAGAATCATCCACTGTCCCGTTACGCTGCGCAGGCCTTAAGCCGTCGCGATAGAGCGATGGTAGCACCGCGGTCGGAAAGAATCGCTCGGTCTCGCCAAACCATTCGGTCCTCCCCGGACCCGAAAATTGCTTCGTGCACAACTCTCGGACAAGAGTTGGTCAAGTCGTGTAAATCGACGTGATCGCCTGGCATGCTGGTCCTACCAGCGCTGTGCGTTGTGGCTCGGCTACGCCGAGGTGGTCCTTCTTAAGCATGCCCTTGCGTGGTTGGGCCACGTCCCGAGTTGACCACGGTGGCCTCCGCGTGTCGATGGGCGTGGGAATTGCGCGTGAATTGGGCGTAGCGAGCGAATCGCGTGAGGTGCGTTCTCGACACTGGTTTCATGACAGAAGTAACGCAAGGGCACAAGAGTTTCACCACCGGGGCTCGCCGCACGCACGCTCGCGTCTCGGCACTGGCGCTCGTGATCATCGTGGGCGTCGCGGGTCTTTCCACGGTCTCGCTGGCGGCGCGACAGCGCAGTGCGCCTACGGCGGCGCTACGCGCGCGAGCGCTTCCGACCGGGGACGACGCGGCGCTGGTCGTTCAACGCGGGCGCGCCGTTGCGCTCACCGCACGGCTCGCGCACCGCGTCGTGACCGCGAACCGAGCCGCGAGGCACCCACGAGTGGTGGCGCGCAGCGCGTCACCCGTGACGCGGCGCTCGAGCGCGTCCCCGGTCACCTCGAGTGCGCGAGTTACCCCAAAGACGCCCGTTTCTCGGACCCGTCTGACGGGTGAGCCTCGCTCGAGCGTCGCGCCTCGTCCGACTCGTCCGAAGGTCGTCACGGTCGCCGCGACCGTCCCCGCCCTCTCGAGCGCGGCTACGGCACTGCTCTCGCACCTCAACCCCGTCGCCAATATCGCCCCGAGTCCGAACTATCTCCAGTCGGGCAACTGCAGTCAGAGCGTGTCGGGCTGGAGTTGTGACAACCCCTGTGTGACCTCAACGCTCGGGTGGCCGACCAACACCAACGACCCCGGGTGCACGAGCTACGTGTTGGGCGCGATCAACGCGGCGCGGCGCATCGAGGGGGTCGCGCCGATGACGCTGCCGAGCAACTGGTACACGCTCACGACCAGTGAGCAACTCTTCGTCGTCGCTGACCTCGAGCGCACCGCCCGGGGTCTCACCCCCTACCTCGGTATCAACGCCGCCCTGTCGGCGGCCGCCCAACGCGCCGCCGCCAGCGCGTCGGACCCGTCGGCCGCGCCCGGCTTCCCGATCGCGACCGACGCCCAGGGCTATCAAGCGCTCGACGGAACGTGGTCGTCGGGGTTCTCGGTCCTCGCCGCCGACTACGCCTGGATGTACAACGATGGCTGGGGCGGCGCGAATAACACCTCGAACATCGCCTGCACCTCGGCGACGTCGACGGGCTGCTGGAGCCACCGAGACGAACTGCTCGGCTACGCGCCCGGCTTCAACCCCGGGGTGGGCCTCGACGCGGCGAACGCGGAGGTCGGGGTGGGCTTCGCGGTTGTGAACGGTTCGGGCTCGTTCGTCGACCTCATCGAGGCTCCGAGCGCGACCCCGCCGGCCATGACCTTCACCTGGGCCGCCAACGTGGTGCCGTACTTGTCGTAATTGGTACGCGCTGGCGGTGGGTCCGCTCCGTAAACTCATCGCCATGGGGCAAGTGAGTACCACGGGGATCGTCGGCGCACCAGGGTCGCGCGCGTGACCGCCGTGCTCATCGTCGAGGACGACACCGACGTCGTCGGCGTCGTGCGCCAACACCTGCTCGGCGAAGGTTTCGTCGTGACGAGTGTGACGAGTGGCGTCGAGGCGCTCGCGGCCTTCGCTGAGAAGGAACCTGACGTCGTGCTGTTGGACATCGTGCTCGGCGACGAAGACGGCCGTGAACTGTTGCGCGATATTCGCCTGATGAGCGACGTGCCCGTCATCTTTCTTACCGGTCGGGGTCTCGAGTCCGAGCGTATCGCGGGGCTCAAGCTCGGGGCCGACGACTATATCGTCAAGCCCTTCTCGCTCGGCGAACTGACCGCACGTCTCGAGTCGGTGCTGCGCCGCTCGGGTCTCAGTCCCACTCAGCACCAGATCGACGTGCCGACGTTGCGCTTCGGAGACCTGCTCATCAACGAGCACACCCACGAAGTCACGCTGCGCGAAGCGCTGGTTGATCTCACCGCGAAGGAATTCTCGCTCCTCGCCTTTCTCGCGTCCTCGCCCCGTCAGGTCTTTAGCCGCGAGCAGATTCTCCAACACGTGTGGGGCTCGTCGGGCGAGTGGCAGAATGAGGCCACCGTGACCGAGCACGTGCGCCGGGTGCGTAACAAGATCGAGGACGACCCCGATCACCCACGCTGGATCGTGACGATCCGCGGACTCGGCTACCGGTTCGAGCCGGTCGAGCGGTCCTGACGCCGCATGCGCCTCGCGAGGACGCCCTCGACGTGATCGACCAGCTGACTCGGGCGGAAGGGTTTGGCGAGAAAGACGCTGAGTGACGGGTCGAGGTCGACGATGACGTCGCCGGTCGCGGATCCCGAGAGCACGACGACCCCGAGGTCGGGGTGGGCGCCCTGGAGTTGTGCGACCAGTTGATCGCCGGAAAGTCCTCCGAGCACCACGTCGCTGACGACGAGGTCGAAGTCGGGGTGCGCCTCGAAGGTCGCCAGCGCCTCCTCGCCCGAGGCCACCTCGACGACCCGATGGCCGCCGCGACGCAGGATCTCGCTGGCGAGCCGGCGCTGGGCGTCGTCATCCTCGACGAGCAGAATGGTGGCCCCCTCGGGGTGTCCCGGGGAGTCGTCGGCGGGGTCGAGGGATTCGCCCTCGGCGACTGGGAGAACGACTTCGAAGGTCGATCCCTCGCCCGCCGTCGAGCGGCAGTCGATCCAGCCACCGCTCTCCTGGGCGAGACGTCGCGCGGCGGCCAACCCGAGGCCGGTTCCCTTAAAGGTGCTCTTGGTTGTGAAGTACGGCTCGAAGCACCGTCGCCTCGTTGCCTCGTCCATGCCGACGCCCGAGTCGCTCACCGAGAGCACGACGTAGTCGCCGTCGCGCTCCACCTGGTGCATTGGATCGAGCGCGACGCGCGATACGCGCGAGAGGTCGAGGGTGAGTTCACCCCCGTCGGGCATCGCGTCGCGGGCGTTGAGCACGAGGTTGAGGACCATTTGCTCAAAGCGGTCGGGGTCCACGCGCACGTAGCCCGTCACCGGGGCGCGCCAGTGCACCGTGACGCGCGAGCCGACGATGCGCTCGATCACCTCGGCGTTGGAGGCGATGACCCGAGCGGGATCGACCACTCGTGGTTCGGTCGCCTGGGTGCGCCCGATGGTCTGGAGCTGGGTCGCGAGCGCCGAGGCGCGGGCGCTCGTCGCGACGATCTCGTCGATGGTGGTGCGCGCGAACTCGTCGGTGACGTGGCGCGCGAGGAGTTCGGCGTGCCCCGAGATCACCGTTAGCAGGTTGTTGAAGTCGTGGATGATCGAGCCGGCGACCTGGCCGCGCAGTTCCATCGCGTGAGCGTGGCGCAGTTCTTCGGTCATGCGCCGACGATCGGTGACGTCGTCGATGAGCGTGAGGATCAGGCCGTCGTCGCGGCCACCTTCGATAATTTGGGCGGTGATGGCGAAGTCGCGCGAGTCACGAACCGTGACGTCGCGGACGTCAAGGTGGGTCGGCGGGGTCGCGGAAGACAGCGAGTCCCACAGGCCGGATAGATCACTGACGAGTTGCTCGGGCCAGGCCGGCGTAGCGGGCACGGCGTCGTAGTCGGGCCAGTTAAGGACGCTCGCGGCGCGCCGGTTCCACCAACGCACCCGTCGATCGAGTCCCACCTCGACGATGCCGACCGGCGCGCTCTCAACGAGGGCTCGCCACCGCGCCTCGCTCTCGGCGATGGTGGCGCTCAGCATCGCGCCGTCGAGGGCCGCGGTGGCGAGCTGGCTCACCAGGCTGATGATCTCAACGTCGTCGGTGGCCGGATCGTACTCGCGCCGAGCGGCGATCACGCCGCGAAGTGCGCCGTGCGAATCGAACATCTCCGCCGCTAACCACCCGCGATGGTTCACGGCGAAGGTCTCAGAGTCGACGGGGAAGTCCTCGTGACCCGTGATGAGCGTCACCTCGCCGTCGGCGCTCGCGAGCGCCCCCGAGGCGCGGCCACTCGCCCAATCGAGCACGAGGGCCTCGCCGGCTGAGAAGAGGCTGCGCGTCTGGGCGGCGACGAGGGCGAGTTGGCGTTCGACCTCGGTGACCGATCGCAGGCCGATCGCGGTCGCTACGAGGCTACGAAGCTGGCGCGCGACGTGCTCGGCCGAGTTCAGTGCCACCTCACGCTGGCGGCGCAGGTCGGCACGCTCCAGACGGATTGCCGTGCCCCAGGTCACTTCGTCGATCGCGGTCAGCTCGAAGGGTCCGAACCCCGGGGCGTCGGCTTCGCGACCGAAGGTCATCGTCGCGACCACGTTGTCGTGTACGAGCAGTGCCGTGACCGCCACCCAGGGCAGTCCCTTCGTCACGTCGGCGGGCAGTCGTCCTCGGCCGGCACCGTGGGACACCGCGGCGATCAGACTTTCCACGGCGTCGCGATCGGTGCCGACGCGAAAGCGTCCGGTGGAACCGACGCGCGCCGCGACGGTCTCAACGAGTCGCTCCGCGCTGGTCGCGTCGTCGATAAGACACCAGTCGCAGAAACCGTCGACCGCGAGGTCGGCCAGTGCGCGCGCCACCGGAATCAACCCGTCGGTAAGTGACTGGGCGAGATCGCCGTCGCGCAACCTCGTTGTGGCGACGCGTTGGGAGAACCAGAGCGCGCGGGCGATGGCGGCGTCGTCTTCACCGGCGCGTCGCGCCCGCGATGCGGGCAGTGCGGGTCCGCCCCGGGCGAGGTTGGCGTCGCGCGCGCCATCCTTCGGGGGGTTCGTGCTCACGCCGTCTCGTCGTGGTGCGCGACTGTGCGAAGTGTCCATCCCACGTCGCTCAAGTTAGTGCGGGGTTCTCCGACCGGTACGCGTCGGATCGAACGAACGTGCACCGTGGCGGTTTCTATGAAACGCCTCAGCAGTGTCGCAAGGCGAATCGGTTGGAATTTCATGGCCCGGCGTGAATACGCATCTACTCAAGTGATTTAGTTGAATATCAATGGTCCAACTCGCATTTGACAACGGGAGCACAACAACCAAGAATTGCGGCTGCAAGGGCTGAGAAATCAGGAAGTCGGTGTGGGCAATGGCAAGAATCGAATTTCGCACAACCCGTTCGTCGCGCGGACGAGTTCGTGGCGCTCGGCTGTTCGCAACCGCGGCGTTGGCCGCGATCACGAGCGTCGGCACTTTCGCGTCGGTCGCCTACGGCGCCACGGTGAGCCACGCCTCGACCGGTCATGACAGTTCGACGTCGTGTAATTCCTCGAAATCGGGTGATCTGCGCGCGCACGACTCGGGCAGTGCGACGTCGTGTTCATTGAGCGCGTCGCCCACGTCGCCGACCACGGTGAATACGCCGGTGACCTTCACCTACCAGCTCAACGCGTCCGAGGACGGCAACGCCATCGGATCGAGTCCCGTGACCTACACCATCCAGGGCGGCGCAACGTCAGTAACGGGAACGGCGACGACGACGAGTACGGCCTACGGACTCCAGGCGACGTTCTCCTACACCTTTGGTTCGGCGGGCTCGTACACCATCAGTGCCACGTATCAGGGAACCGTGGACCGACTGTCAGTGAGTAATGACTCCAACGGCGACCAACAGAGTTCCTCAAACAGCGGGAACAATGGCGACGACGAGTCCGGCAGCGATCTGACCGCGACTATTAACAACTACACGGTCACGAACGGATCGGGCACGGTGACCCTCTACGGTGACGGCGGCACCTACGGCAGTGGCTCGTCGAGCACGTACTCTTGCGTCCTCGGGTCCCCGACGACGCCGACGGTTCCTTCCGCCCCGGTCGGCTACAGCTTCGCCGGCTGGTCCGTGACGCCGTCGAACGGTGGCGTGGACACGACCGGCCCGGTGAACTACACGAGTAGCGTCACCTGCGCGACGCTCAGCCTCTTCGCGGTCTGGAGCCAGAACGCGGCGCCCAACCAGACGGTGACCTTCTACGGCAACGGCGCGACGAGCGGGTCGATGGCTCCCCAGATCGACAACGCCCCCACGGCCCTTTCGACCAACGGGTTCAGCCGCTCGGGCTACAGCTTCGTCGGCTGGGACACGTCCTCGGCGGGCTCGACCGTCGTCTACACCAACGGCCAGGTCTACCCCTTCAGCGCCTCGACCTCGCTCTTCGCGGTCTGGAGCCAGAACGCGGCGCCCAACCAGACGGTGACCTTCTACGGCAACGGCGCGACGAGCGGGTCGATGGCTCCCCAGATCGACAACGCCCCCACGGCCCTTTCGACCAACGGGT
>JAKAZI010000109.1 GCA_021809495.1 Actinomycetes bacterium
CTCGCGACGCTCACGATCCTCGTCGGCGGCGCCGACGCAGACGTCTCGCGCGCCGAGGGCGTGCTCAACGCCATGGGCCGCACGGTCGCCCACCTCGGCCCCGTCGGCGCCGGCCAGTGGGCCAAGGCCGTCAACCAGGTCATCCTCGCGGGCACCTACCTCGGGGTCGCCGAGGGCGTCGTGCTCGCGTTGAAGGCCGGCCTCGACGCCGGCAAGGTCATCGAGGCCCTCGCCGGCGGGGCCGCGGGCTCGTGGGTTCTCACCAACCGCGCGGGGCGGATGATCGAGGACGACTACCCGATCGGCTTCAAGATCGAGCTGCACCGCAAGGACCTCGGCATCGGGCTCGAGCTCGCCAAGTCCGTGGGCGCCGTGCTACCCGTGGCCGCGCTCGCGGCGACCTTCGAAGACGGCGTCATCGCCGAGGGTCACGGGTCCGATGACAACTCGGCGCTCGCGCGCCCCATCCGGCGACTCTCGGGTCTCTAACGCGTCGCCGCGGGCCCACGCGTCGATCCAGTCGCGCCAGGCAAGTCCCTCGGTGCTCGTGCCCGCAGCGTGGTAGGCGTGGCGCGCGTGCGCGAGGCGCTGCGCGAGCGCACCGAGACCGCTCGGCAGCGTCGCCGCGATCCGGTCGCGCACCCAGGACGCGAGGGCGGGCGACATCCCCGAGGTCGACACCGAGACGACGACGTCGCCGTCTCGGTGAAGGGCGCTGAAGTAGAAGGACGACCGTTTCGGGTCGTCGACGACGTTGAGCAGCTGACCGCGTGACGCCGCCTCGGCGGCGATCGCGTCGTCGACCCCGTGGTCGCCGGTCGCGGCGACGACGAGGAATGCGCCCGCGAGGTCGCCCGGCTCGTACCGGCGACGGCGAACGGTGCTGACCCCGGCCGGCAGCGCGCGCACCTCGTTCGCGATGACCGTGACGACGGCGCCGACCTCGAGGAGCTGCGCCACTTTGCGCGCACCAACCGCGCCCGCTCCCACCACGGTCACGGGACGCCCGGCGAGGTCGATGACGACGGGCAGCATCACGACGACGCCATCCGGGACACCGCCGTGAGGTCGAGCGCCGCGACCGCGCCGACCACGATCACGGCGGGTGACACCACCGACATCGCGGCGAGGTCGCTCAACGTGGCGCGCTGGACACGCTGCTCGGGGGTGGAGGCGCGCTCCACGACCGCGACCGGCGTCGCCGGGTCGAGGCCGCCGTCGAGCAGCTGTGACGCGATCGCGGCCCGGCGCGCGACCCCCATGAGGATCACGATCGTCAGGCCCGCCGCGGCGAGGCGAGCGAGTTCGGGATCGCGCGCGCAGCCCCGCGCGGTCACGACCACGACCCCGCACGATGCGCCCCGGTGGGTGACCGGGATGCCCGCCGCGAGCGGCGCGGCCAGGGCCGAGGTGATCCCGGGCACGACCTCACAGTCGATTCCCGCGGCGCTGAGCGCCGTCACCTCCTCGCCGCCGCGTCCGAAGACGAAGGGATCGCCACCCTTCAGGCGCACGACGACGCGACCCGTTCGCCCGCGGTCCACGAGCAGCTCGTTGATCGACGTCTGGTTGTCCGCACCGCCGGGGATCTTGCCGACGTCGTGGACCTCGGCCGAGCCAGGGATGAGCTCGAGGATCTCGGACCCGACGAGCCGGTCGTGCACGACGACGTCGGCGCGTTGGAGGATGCGCAGCGCGCGCACGCTCAACAGGTCGGCGGCCCCGGGCCCCGCGCCCACGAGGTAGACCGTCACGACGTGGAAACCCGGTCGATGAAGTCGCCGAAGGCCTCGCCGTCTCGCCCCTCGTCGCGCCAACGTTCGAGGTAGGGGCGCAGGACCTCGGGTAGCTCGTCGAGCTTCACCTTCTCGCGCACCACGCGCGCGAGTCGGTCGCCGCGCGGTCCGCCGCCGAGGAAGACGTCGTAGGTGCTCTTCGTACGTCCGACGACGCCGACCTCGGCGACCGCGGGGCGGGCGCACCCGTTCGGGCATCCCGTCATGCGCAGCTGGAGCCCTCTCGATCCACCGAGCCGGTCCAGCTCGACCTGGACGGACTCGACGACGGCCGGTAGGACCCGCTCGGCCTCGGCGAGGGCCTGGCCGCACGTTGGTAGCGCCGGGCAGGCGATCGCCGAACGTTCCACGCGACCGAGCGCCTCGACCCCGCGCACGCCGTGGCGCGCGAGCACGCGGTCGATCTCGTCGCGATCCTCGGCGGCGACCCCGGCGACGATGAGGTCCTGTTGGGCGGTCACCACGAGCGAGAGGTCGCGTCCCTCGAGCACGTCGCGTAGCGCGCTTCGTAGTCCGAGCCCCCCGGCGACGTCGCGCACGCGGCCCGCGCCGACGCGAATCCCGAGGCGCCAGCGGCCGTCACCGTCCTCGCGCCAGTCCAGGTGGTCTTCGGCGGGCCCGAGGCGGACCTCGATCGGCGCGCGCAGCGCTCCGTAGCGGCGCGACACCTCAGCGGCGAAGTTCGCGATGCCGCGGTCGGCGACGACGTACTTCATGCGCGCGCGACGGCGGTTCGCGCGATCACCGAGGTCGCGGTAGGTCGCAATGACCGCACCGATCAGATCGATGACCTCGTCGTGGGTGACGAAGGTCAGTGGTTCGCCGAGTCGGGCGAAGGTGTCCTCATGCGCGTAGGAGCGGCCGAGTCCGCCGCCCACGAGCACGGCGAACCCCTCACCGACCTCGGGGTGGGTGGCCGGCACCAGCCCGACGTCCTGGGCGAAGACGTCGACGCAGTTCTCCTCGGGGTGCGCGATGGCGATCTTGAACTTGCGCGGCAGGTAGGTCTCGCCGTAGAAGTCGTGTTCGGCGTCGACGCCCGAGGCGGCGAGCACGCCGTCGACGAAAATCTCCCAGTGGGCGCGCGACGCGGGCTTGAAGGCCCGCGCGATGCGCGTCGCGACGTCACGACGCGGGTCGCCGGCCCCCGAGAGTGCGAGGTCCGGGCAGGTGACGGTGTTGCGCACGACGTCGCCGCACGCCGCGAAGGACGTCATCAGGTGCTCGTGCAGGGTCGAGGCGACGTGTCGCAGATCGTGCTTGGCGACGCCGTGGAACTGGACGGCCTGGCGGGTGGTGAGCC
>JAKAZI010000110.1 GCA_021809495.1 Actinomycetes bacterium
GCGACGACCACCGCGTCGTGAACCGTCAGCAACTGGTCGATCGACTCGGCGGGAATCGGCGTGTTGAGCCGCAGGTCCACGCCCGCGTCGACCAACTGACGCCACGGACGCGCCGCGACGTCATCGGGCAGCGTGAAGTCGGGCATGCCCCAGATCGGCAGTCCGCCGGCGGTGTCGTCCTTCTCGTAGACGGTCACCGACGCGCCGGACTCGACGAGGTCCCACGCGGCACCGATGCCCGCGGGACCCGACCCGATGATGCCCACCGAGAGGGGCTCGCCGGTGGTCGCGGCGGCCGTGACCGCCGGTGCCGGTATCGCGGCGTGGTCGGCGATGAACCGCTCGAGGCGTCCGATCGCGACGGGCACGCCGCCGGCGAGCGACCACGTGCAGGCGCCCTCGCACTGGGCGGACTGGTTACACACCCGCGAGCAGATGTCGGGGATCACCGTCGTGCGGCGCAGGATGGCGTGGGCGCGCTCCAGGTCGTGGTCGCGCACGGCGGCCACGAACTGAGGGATGTCGTTGTGCGCGGGGCACCCGCGCATGCAGGTCGGGTCGGGACACGCGAGGCAGCGATTCGCCTCGGCGATCGCCTCCTCCCAGGTGTCGTAGCCCCGACGGGTCTCTTCAACGTTGCCGCGCAGCTCGACCGGCTGGTGGATCGGCGGGTCGTAGCGCTCCGAGACGGCGAGCGGGCCCTCGACGGTAATCGCCGAGAAGGGGCACGTGCGCACGCACTGGCGACAGCCCACGCACGCGGCGTCGTTGGCGATCGCGGTCCAGGTGACGGGCTCCATCGAGAGCGCGCCGGCGGGACAGCGGATGACGCACTCCTGACAGCCCGCGCAGCGGTCGACGAAGACGGTGACGTGGCGCTCGGCGAGCGTCTCGGTGGTGGAAATGGTGGCGGTCATCGTCTCTCCCTAGTCCGCGGCGTTCATGAGGATGTACAGCACGGCGGTGACGACGCCCAGGGCCAACGCGAAACTCGCCGCGCTGATCTGGACGACGCGCTTGTTGCCGCCGACGGGTGCGAGGTCGCGCCCCGCGATGCGCCAGCTCGTCCACATCGCGGCGAGCGTGCCGGCGGCCATCACCCCGACCTGCACGGCGATGATGCCGGCGTTGGACGAGATGAGCGACGCGTTGTAGAGCGAGGACTGAGTCGAACCGAAGCCGAACAGGTGCCCGATCGCGACCGGCACGCGCGGCAGGTGCTGGAAGAACTTGGGCAGCTGACGGGCGAAGTAGTCGGCACCGACGACCGGGATGATGCCGTACATCAACGGCAAGAAGTAGGACCGGAAGGTGCTCGTGCGGTCGACGAACGTGCGTCCACTCACCGCGGGCGTGTAGTCGGCCCGGGCGAAGCTCTGCTTGAAGACCCACGCGAAACCGGCCATGACGAGCGCGACCGCGACGATGATGCCGAGGTAGCTGATCGGGTCGGGGTAGTGCGGGAAGAGCGTGTGCGCGTTCAACCAGGTGTCGAAGTTGGCGAAGACCGTCAGCGCGTTCAGCTGCTGGTAGACGACCAGACCGAAGAGCAGCGCGATCGACCAGGCGACGTCGGCGCGACGGCGCGACGGCGCGACGACCGAGGTCAGCGGCTTTTGGACGAAGAGACCGACGTTGTCACTCGGGCAGGCCTTGTAGCACTCGGTGCACAGGCCGCAGGCCGAGTTCGAGTCCGAGCTGCCCGGCCAGGTGTACCAGGGGCAGCCGTAGCCGTCGGCGTCGCCGCGCATGCAGTCCTTGGTCTCACAGGACTCGCAGACCTCGCGGTCGCGTGTACGGAAACCGGCGACCGAACCCATGGTGCCGACCGTGCCGATCAGCGCGGTCAGGGGACACACGTAGCGACAGAAGGTACGTCGCTCGAAGACGAGGAAGAACAACAGCGCGCTACCGACGATGCCGAGCACCATGAAACTGGTGGAGGCCGGGTTGCCGGGTCCGGCGATGTTGAAGAACTCCTCGATCCAGGTGAGCAACAAGAAGGCGCCGACCGAGAGCAAGAAGCCGTACTGGGCCACCCGCTCGGGCATCTTGAGGCCGAGGCCGATGCTGCTGTTCTTGCGCTTCCAGAACGCGTGGCGCTGGACCCACTCACCGAATCCGCCGAAGGGGCACATCGCACACCACGCGCGCCCCACGACGACCATCATCACGAAGACCAACGCGAACCACAGGTACCACGTGATCGCCGTCGCGAAGTTGAGTCCCGGCACGACCGTGCCGAGGAGTCCGATTCCGATGACGAGCCAGAAGATGATCTGGTTGGGCAGGATCATGAGGAACTGGAACTTGCGGTCGTGCAGGATCTTGGCCACCAGCGGGTGACGTGCGATGTCGAGACCCGGCGACGGGTCGGTCGCGCTGAAGCGCTCGCTCGGGGGAGCCTCGGGGCGACGGGTGCGTATCGCCACCGCAATCGGGTCGATCAGGTGAGCGCCGGCGGCCACGTCGCGGTGGCCCTCCGTCGTCACATCGGTCTGTACTGCCATGCTTCCCCCTCTGCCTCTGGAGTAGTGAACTACTTAAGTAGTACCGTATTACTACTTATTTACTTAGGTACTATCACTCAGGCATACCCGTTGTCAAGTGCAGGACTTTACCTTGAGTTCTCAAATTAATTAGGGCTACTATTCCTGATCAACGGGATTACCATCGGGCGTCACCGTGGATGGGGCATCGGAGAGGGTGTCTCGGCGCTACGGAAGTACCAAGAAGCACGGTACGCAACACGGTGCGTACTGTGGCACATTTAGAGAGTCCGATGCACGATCTCGGTCATCGTTGAAGGGGGACCATGAGTGACGTGATCGATCCACCGGGTGCGCAGGACGCCCCGGACGCGACGGGTCCGACGTCGTCCAATCCGATCCGGGTGCTGATCGTCGACGATCACGCCCTCGTGCGCGAGGGGACCCGTCAGCTGCTCGAGCAGGACCCCGCCATCGAGGTCATCGCCACGGCGGGGTCCGGCGAAGAGGCGCTCGAGCAGCTGGCGGTCTTGTCGCCCGACGTCGCCCTGGTCGACGTCAACCTGCC
>JAKAZI010000111.1 GCA_021809495.1 Actinomycetes bacterium
GAACGGAGCAGAGATGAGAATCGCCATCGTGGGGGCCGGGCGAGCCGGCACGTCCTTTTCCGTCGCGCTCGCGCGCTGCGGACATCGCGTCGAGGTGGTGCACCACGACGAACTCGACCGAATCGGGACCGTGGACCTGGTGCTGCTCGCGGTGCCCGACGACGCCATCGCCGCCACCGCCGCGCTGATCCCACTCGACCCGGCGCGCGTGATCGCGCACGTGGCGGGTTCACGCTCGCTCGCCGTACTCGCGCCACACCCGCGCGTCGCGTCGATCCATCCGCTCATCACCATGCCGAGCGACGACGTGGGGGCCGAACGACTCGTCGGCGCCACGTTCGCCGTGGCGGGTGACCCGCTGGTGCGCGAGGTGGTGTCGTCCCTGCGCGGCCGCGCGCTCGCTCTTGGCGACGAACAACGCATCGCCTATCACGCGACGGCCACCGTGGCGGCGAATCACCTCGTCGCGCTGCTCGCCCACGTGCAGCGTCTCGCCGAGAACGCGGGCTTGACTCTCGAGGACTTCCTGGCGCTCTCGAGGATGGCGCTCGAGGACGTCGCCGCACGCGGCCCCGAGCGGGCCCTGACCGGACCGGCGTCGCGCGGCGACCTCGCGACGATCGACGCCCACCTCGGAGCGATTCCCGCGAGCGAGCGCGCGACCTACGTCGCGCTGGCTCAGGTGGCCTTTGACGTGGCGGAGCGGCGAACGCACTCGCTCGCCTGATGCAACGGGTCGTCGGCATCGAGCAGTGGCGACGGCTCGCGGAGGATCAACGCGGCGCCGGTCGACGCATTGGTCTGGTGGCGACCATGGGTGCGCTGCACCGTGGGCACCAGTCGCTGATCGCGGCGGCGCGAGCCAACGGTGACTACGTCATCATGACGATCTTCGTCAATCCTCGCCAGTTCAACGACCCCACTGACCTTCGCGCCTATCCGCGCACGCCCGAAGCCGACCGAGCCCTCGCCGAATCGATGGGCGTTGACGCGCTGGTCGAACCGGTGATGGCCGAGATGTGGCCCGCCTACCCCGACCCGACGCCGACCACGGTGAGCGTGGCCGGCCTCGGTGACGTGCTCGAGGGTGCCGGGCGACCCGGGCACTTCGACGGCGTCGCGAGCGTGGTGGCCAAACTGGCGATCGTGACGGGACCGTCGCGGGCCTACTTCGGGGAGAAGGACTTTCAGCAACTGGCGGTCGTTCGCCGGATGGTGCTCGATCTCGGCCTCGACGTCGAGGTGGTGGGCTGCCCGATCGTTCGCGACGACGACGGGCTCGCCCTGTCGAGTCGCAACGTGCGCCTCGGGCCCGAGTCGCGGCTGCGCGCGCTGTCGCTCAGTCGAGCGCTCGGCCTCGCGGGCGACCTCGACGGTCCCGCGAGCGCGATGCGTGCGGCGATGCGCGCCACGATGGAGGCCGCCGGGGTCGTCGTCGGCTACGCCGAGGTCGTCGATCCGGCGACCCTGCGAGCGCTCGACGACGACGCCGTGGGACGCGCCCGCGCGCTGGTCGCCGGGGTCGTCGACGGCGTGCGGCTCATCGACAACCGTGAGGTCGAACTGAGGAGGGGACCCTGATGCTCCTAGCCATGGACGTGGGCAACACCGAGACCGTGATCGGTCTGTTCGGTAAGGCGAACCCCGAGTCCGGCGACGCCATGGGCTTCGCGAGGGCCTCGGACGAGCGGGGTCTCGCCTATCACTGGCGCCTGTCGACGATCGTCGAGCGGACCCCCGACGAGCACGCGATGGTGCTCACCCAGCTCTTGGACCTCGAGGGCCTGGACCTACGCGACGCGGTCAGCGCGATCGCGATCTCGTCCTCGGTGCCCACGGTCTCGACCCAACTGCGCCGGATGGCCAACCGGTGGTTCGCGTCGCTGCCGATCACGGTGCTCGGGCCGGGCACCAAGTCCGGCATGGCGATCCTCTACGAGAATCCCCGCGAGGTTGGTGCCGACCGGATCGCCAACTCGGTGGGGGCCTACGACCTCTACCCGGGGGCGTCGGTCGTGGTCGACATGGGCACCGCCACCACCTTCGACGCGATCAGCGCCAAGGGGGAGTACCTGGGCGGCGCCATCGCCCCCGGGGTCGCGATCTCCCTGGAGGCGCTCTACACCGAGGCCTCCGCGCTGCGATCGGTCGAGTTGATCGCGCCGCGCTCGGTCATCGGTCGCTCGACCGTCGAGTCCATCCAGTCCGGCGTGCTCTACGGCTTCGCCGCCCAGGTCGACGGGGTCACCCAGCGGATCCTCGAGGAGCTCGGCGACGCCACGGTGATCGCGACGGGGGGCCTCGCGGGCCTGATCGCGCCGCACACGAAACTGGTCCAGTACGTCGAGCCGTGGCTGACCCTGCACGGATTGCGTATCGTACATGAACGGAATCATTCGGGAGACCAGCTGTGACCACACCGTATTCATTCGCCCACAACGCCTACGCGGGCGACCTGCAACGGACGTGGGACCACCTCATCGACGGTGAGGAGTCCGGTGTCACGGTGCACGTCGCGGGGCGCGTGATGCTCCTGCGCACCCAGGGCAAGCTCGCCTTTGCGACGATGCGTGACTCCACGGGTGAGATCCAGCTCTTCGCGCTCGTCGCGCTGACCGACGGATTCGACGAGTTCGTGAAGCTCCACCTCGGCGACTGGGTCGGGGTGGTCGGTGAGATCGTGCGGACGAAGCGCGGCGAGCTCTCGGTGAAGGTCGCCTCGTGGACGACCCTCGCGGTCGCCCAGCACAACTTCGGCGACAAGTGGGCCGGCATCGCCGACTTCGACCTGCGCTACCGGCACCGCGAAGCCGACCTCTGGGCCAACGAGAAGTCCCGCACGACCCTCGCCCGGCGCAGCGAGGTGGTCCGCGCGGTGCGCGAGCGCTGCTGGGCGGCCAACTTCATGGAGGTCGAGACTCCGATCCTCAACCCCATTGCGACGGGGGCGTCGGCCCGGCCCTTCGCGACATTCCACAACGCCCTCGACAGCGAGTTCTACCTGCGCATCGCACCCGAGCTCTGGCTGAAGCGCCTGGT
>JAKAZI010000029.1:0-12498 GCA_021809495.1 Actinomycetes bacterium
GGCCTTCGCCTGGGCGGCCGAACTCTCCGCGCGCCTCTTTACGAGCCCGAGCGCGCGCGAGGGCATGAGCGCCTACCTCGAAAAGCGCCCCGCCGCCTGGGTTCGACGACTCGACGACGACCGCTAGCGCGAGTTTCCTAACAAGTCCCTCGAGGTCGACCAGGGGCTGCTCTGACCCGGCTCGAAAGCAAGATGTGATCAGCAGAATTATTCGTTGAGATACCCGGCTGTGGTGGCTGAGTGTGGTAGTACCTAGATATGGCATTTCTACTCGGCAAGAAGCAGGACGGCAAGGTCTACTACTACCTGGCGGAGTCGGCACGGGTGAACGGCAAGCCGCGCATTGTCTCCCAGCAGTATTTGGGCTCGGCCGAGGAGGTCGTGGCGCGACTGTCGGGCGCCGGTGCGGGCGAGCCCGCGCGCACCCAGCACCGAAGCTTCGGCGATCTGGCGGCGGTGTGGGGAGTGCTGGAACGTATTGGTGTCGCGCGCATCGTCGACGAGGTGGTGGGCCCAAAGAGCCAGCGCCCGGTGTCGGTGGGCACCTACCTGGCCCTCGCGACGGCGAATCGGGTGGTGGCCCCGTGCTCGAAGTTGGGCTTCGCCGACTGGTGGAAGAGCACCGCGGGTGACTCTCTGGTGCACGTGAGGGCCAGCGCGCTCGACCACCGGCGGTTCTGGGACGCCATGGACGCTCTCGACGACGAGCAGCTGCGCGAGATCGAACGGCGGATCGCGGCGCGGGTGGTCGAGTTCTACGGCCTGGACGTGAGCGCCCTGGTGCTCGACATGACGAACTTCGCCACCTACATCGACTCGGCCAACCCCCGCGCGCCCATCGCCCAGCGCGGACACGCCAAGCAGAAGCGCCACGACCTGCGCCTGGTGGGCCTCGGACTCGTCGTGACCTGCGACGGGGCCATCCCGCTGGTCAGCCACGCCTACGCGGGGAATCGCCCCGACGTCACCCAGTTCGCTTCGGTGGTGGGCGAGCTGGCCGTTCGCTACCGCGCCCTCGCCAGCGACGCCGACGAGCTCACCCTCGTCTACGACGCGGGCCAGGACTCCACCGCCAACCAGGAACTCATTGAGTCGACCCCGCTGCACTTCGTGGGTTCCCTTCGCCCGAGTGACCACCCCGAGCTCCTGGCCCGGCCCCTCAGTCGTTTCAAGGCGATCGATCCCGAGCGCCTTCCCGGCCTTAGGGCCTTCGAGGCGAGGGTCGTGGCGCTCGGCAAAGAGCGCCGCGTCGTGGTCACCCACTCCGAGGAACTGCACGCCAAGCAGCGGCGAGGGTTCGCCCAAACCCTCGCCAAGGCCCAGCGTCAACTCGCCGAGCTGTCGAGCCGACTGGAGCGGGGAAGGACGAGGAGGCCGAAAACCGTCGTGCAGGACGAGATCGACCGGATCTGCTCGGCGCGCTGGGTGTCGCGGTGCGTGACGACCACCCTTCGCGGCACGACACCATCCTCACTGCGCCTCGAGTTCGCGCTCGACGAGGGTGCCGTGGAGCTTCTCGAGAGCGAACTCTTTGGCAAGCGGATCCTCTTCACCGACCACGAGGACTGGACCCTGTCCCAGGTGGTGGCGGCCTATCGTTCCCAGTGGCGGGTGGAGGCCGACTTTCGCCAGATGAAGGACCGCTCGGTGGTCTCGTTCTCACCCATGTTTCACTGGACCGATCAAAAGATCCGGGTCCACGTCTTCTACTGCGTGCTCGCACTCAGTGTGGCGCGGCTCATGGTGCGCCAGGCCGCCCAGGCGCAACTCGATTTCAGCGTGCGCGAGCTCTTGAGCCAACTGGGCGGCATCGAAGAGACCGTGCTGCTCTACACGAGTGATCGGGGACGACCCCGAGCCCGTCACGTGCTCACTGATATGGACCCGATCCAGCGTCGCCTCTACGAGATATTTGACTTGGGGGCCTACGCTCCCACACGCTGACCTAGGTACTACACGACGAGCGGTCGAACATGGCCATCCATCAGGAACTACACATCGACAACGCGAAGAGATTAGGAAACTCGCGCTAGGCCGTCGCGAGCACTGCGGCGATCGCCTCCACGGCGATCGCGCCCGCGCGCACCAGCCGCCACGGCTCGCCGCTGAGGTCGACCACGCTCGACACCGCGGCGTCGCGTTCGCCGCCGTCGAGGACCCCGGCGAGCTCATCGCTGCCGCTAAAGGCCGCGATCACCGCCGCCGCGGAGGTGCACGGCGCCTCACCGTGACGGTTCGCGCTCGTGAAGGCGATCGGTCCGACCGAGGCCACGATGGTGCGAAGCGTCTCGTCGGCGGGCACGCGCAGCCCCACGGCGGTGGTCGCGCCGACCAGGCGGGCGAAGTTCGCGTCGGCGCCGACCACGATCGTCAGGGCTCCCGGCCAGTAGGCGCCGGCCAGTCGCGCGGCGCGAGCCGTCCAGGTGACCTCGAGGCGCGCGATCGTCGCAACGTCGTCGATGATCACCGGCAGCGCGACGCTCGTCGGGCGGCCCTTCAGCGTGAACAGCCGGGCGACGGCCCCGGGGTGCGCGATCGCCGCGCCGACGCCGTAGACGGTATCCGAGGCGAGCGCCACGATCTGGCCGGCGTCGAGGGCGTCGATCACCCCTTCGAGGTCGAGTCGCGCGATCACGGCTGCCTCGCCACGAGCACGCGAGGTCGCCCGGCGAGGTCGTCGTAGTCCACCACGTCGCGTAGTCCCGCGCCGAAGGCCGCCCGGCGCACGGCCTCACGCTGTCCATCGCCGTGTTCGACGACGAGCGAGCCACCGCGCGTGAGCCACCGTGGGGCGCCAGTGATCACCGCGGCCAGATCAGCGAAGCCGGCGACGCCCTCGGCGTCGGGGGCGACGAGTGCCCCCGACGGCTCGTAGTCGAGCACCGGATCGAGCGACGCGCGTTCAATCTCGCCCACGTAGGGCGGATTCGAGACCACGAGGTCCACGCGCCCGGCGAGTGAGTCGTCCAGTCCCTCGTACCACGAGCCGACGACGAAGGAGACCGCGTAGAGCCGGTGCTTGATCGCGTTCTGGCGACAGAGTGCGAGCGCGTCGCGCGACTCGTCAACCGCGATCAGCGTCGCCGAGACGCCGCGTTCGGCGAGTTCGGCGAGGATCGAGAGGCCGATCGCCCCGGTCCCACAGCCCAGGTCGAGCACGACCGGCGCGGGGCTGTCGGACGTGGCGAGGACCTCGATAGCGCGCCCAACCAGCTCTTCGGTCTCGGGTCGCGGGATCAGCGCGCGCGCGTCGACGTCGAGGTCGAGGCCGCGAAAGGGCCAGTGGCCGATCACGTACTGCAGCGGCTCGCCAGCCAGTCGGCGCGCGATGGCGCCGTCGAGGGCGTCGCCGCTGGCGCCGAACTCTTCGATGAGCCAGCGCGCCTCGCGTCCTTCGAGACCGGCCGCGACCAGTCGCGCGAGCACGCTCGGCTCAGCGCCCGTCACTCTCGGCCAGTTGACGAGCTCGCTTGTCGGCGAGCAGGGCGTCGACGTAGGCGTCGAGGTCACCGTTCAGCACGGCGTCGAGGGTGTACGTCGTCAGGTTGATCCGGTGGTCGGTGACCCGGTTCTCCTTGAAGTTGTAGGTGCGGATCTTCTCGCTGCGCCCGCCGCCGCCGAGCTGAGACCGCTTGAGGTCGCCGAGCTCGCTCGCCTGGGCGTCCTGGGCCGCCTTCAAGAGCCGCGAGCGCAGCACGATCATCGCCTTGGCCCGGTTCTGGATCTGGCTCTTCTCGTCCTGCATCGACACGACGATGCCCGTGGGCAGGTGGGTAATGCGCACGGCCGAGTCGGTCGTGTTCACGCTCTGGCCGCCGGGGCCCGAGGAGCGGTAGACGTCGATCTTGAGGTCGTTCGCGTCGAGGTCCACGTCGACCTCTTCGGCCTCGGGCAGCACCGAGACGGTGGCCGAGGACGTGTGCACCCGGCCCTTGGCCTCGGTGACCGGCACGCGCTGGACGCGGTGGACGCCGGCCTCGTGTTCGAGCCGGGCCCAGGCGTCCTCACCCTTGACGAGGTACGTCGCCTCGTCGATGCCGCCCTGTTCGGTCTCTCGCTCCTCGACGACTTCGAGTTTCCAGCCCCGCAGCGCGGCGTAGCGGCGATACATCTGAGCCAGGTCGGCCGCGAAGAGGTTCGCCTCCTCGCCGCCCTCGGCGCCACGGATCTCCAAGATGACGTTGCGTCCCTCGTTGGGGTCGTGGGGCAGCAGTAGGGTCTCGAGGGCCGACTCGAGCGCGGCGATACGGGCCTCGGCGCCGTTCACCTCGTCGCGCCACTGCTCGCGATCGTCGCCGGCGGATTCGTTGAACATCTCGCGCGCGGTGTCGAGGTCCTCGCGCGCGGCGCGCAGTTGGACCCAGGCGGCGTTAATCTCCGCGAGGTCCTTGTGGCGACGCGACAGGTCCCGCAGTCGGGTGAGGTCCTTGGCGACGTCGGGTTCGGCGAGGGCCGACTCGACCGTGTGGAACTCCGCCTCGAGGGCGTCGAGGGTCTCGTCGAGCGATCGCACGGCGGTGGTCCGAGGGCCTAGGCCTTCGGAGCGCGCGCCTTGGAGGTCTTCTGGGCGTAGCGGCGCTGGAAGCGCTCGACGCGGCCACCGGTGTCGACGAGCTTCTGCTTGCCGGTAAAGAAGGGGTGGCAGGCGTTGCACAGTTCGACGCCCATCACGGGCTTGGTCGAGCGGGTGGTGAAGCTGTTACCGCACGAGCAGGTGACGGTGCACTCGACGTAGTTGGGGTGGATGTCGGTCTTCATGTGACTCCTTAGCGCGAAGAGAGAGTTTAGCGGACAATCAGCTGGTCGGACTCGGGCCGCGCCCGATCTCGGCCAGGAACTCGTCGTTGGAGCGGGTGGACTTCAACTTGTCGATCAGCAATTCCAGGCCCGCGGCGTCGCGCCCGTCGGCCGCCAGCCCGTTGAGCACCCGGCGCAGCTTCCAGACCTGGGGCAGCGCCTCGCGGGTGAAGAGCAGTTCCTCGTGCCGCGTGGACGAGCCGTTCACGTCGATCGCCGGGTAGAGCCGGCGTTCGGCCAGGCGCCGGTCGAGACGAAGCTCCATGTTGCCGGTGCCCTTGAACTCCTCGAAGATGACTTCGTCCATCTTCGAGCCCGTCTCGACGAGCGCCGAGGCGAGGATGGTGAGCGAACCGCCCTCTTCGATGTTTCGCGCCGCCCCGAAGAACTTCTTGGGCGGGTAGAGCGCGCCGGAGTCGACGCCACCGGACATGATGCGCCCCGTCGCCGGCGCGGCCAGGTTGTAGGCGCGCGCGAGACGGGTGATGCCGTCGAGGATGATCACGACGTCGCGACCCTGTTCGACGAGCCGCTTGGCCCGCTCGATCGCGAGCTCGGCGACGTGGGTGTGCTCGTCGGCCGGGCGGTCGAAGGTCGAGGAGATGACTTCGCCCTGGACGCTGCGGCGGATGTCGGTGACCTCTTCGGGTCGCTCGTCCACCAGCAGGACCATCAGGTGCACCTCGGGGTTGTTGGCCTCGATCGACTGGGCAATCTGTTTCATGACCGTGGTCTTGCCGGCCTTCGGCGGCGAGACGATCAGCCCGCGCTGGCCCTTGCCGATCGGGGCGATCAGGTCCACGATGCGCGGCGTCAGGTCGGTCTTGCCGGCGTTGGTCTCGAGCTTGAGCTTCTCGTCGGGAAAGAGCGGGGTCAGGTCCTCAAAGCGCGGACGCAGCTTGGCCACCTCGGGGTCAAAACCCGCCACGGTGTCCACGCGCAGCAGCGCGGGGTACTTCTCGTTCGAACCGGCCGGTCGATACCCGCCGGTCACCGTGTCGCCCTTGCGCAGGCCGTAGCGACGAACCTGGTTGATCGAGACGTACACGTCCTGGGGCGACGGGTGATACCCGCGCGAACGCAGGAACCCGTAGCCGTCGTCGCGCAGGTCGAGCAGCCCCTCGACGTCGAGCAGCTCACCGTTGTAGGGCTGGTCGGCACCGGGCATGACCTCGGTGGGGAATCGCTCGCGGCCGTTGCGGTTGCGACGGTTGCGACGGTTGCGTGAGTTCGGCTCACTGGTGAAGTCGCGCGTGCGCTCGGGTCGCTCCTGGCGCTCCTGGCGCTCCTGGCGCTCCTGGCGCTCGGGGCGCGATGGCCGCGTCGTCGTCGGGGCGGGCGACGTCGCCTCGCCCGGGGCGGTTGCGGCGTCGCCCGACGGACCGGTCACGGGTGGCGCGGAGACCGCCGCGGGTTCGGCCGCCTTCACCGACGTCTCGACGTGTGCGGGGTGGGGCGCGGGCGAAATGTCTGAGGCGAACTCCCCGAGCAGGGTTTCGAAGTCGTCAACCGGGGTCGCGACCGTGCGGCGAGACCGCACGGCGCGCGAGGGCGCCGACGCCGAATCGTCGCTCTTCATGATCGCGTCGATGATGGCCGCCTTGGTGGCCCGGGCGCCGAGGTCGACGCCCTTCACCTTGGCGATGGTCTGGAGATCGTCACGGGATTTGGACTCGAGGTCCGAACGATCGGGGGCGGGCTTGATAGCCATGAAAGTCCTTTCTCGCCGACGCCACTACGGCCGACGGAGAAAATACGAAGAATGTCATCCTGGAAAGAGTTCCCCACGTCGGCGAATATGGCCGGTCGCGGACGACTCCTTCAGTGTAGTCGAGGAACGCGCTACTCCATCGTCACCGATGGCGCGACCCCAATCTAGGACAGCGCGCCGAGCAGTGCGTCGATGGTCGCGTCCACGACCGGGGGGTTCGAACTGGTGCGCAGCGCCGTGTCGGGGTCCTTCAAGCCGTTACCCGTCAGCACGCAGACCACCGTCGAGCCCTCGGGAACGCCGTACTTGATGATGCCCGCCACCGAGGCCGCCGAGGCCGGTTCACAGAAGATCGACTCGTAACGAGCCACGTAGTGGTACGCGTCAAGGATCTCGTCGTCGGTTACGGCGCGGATGTCCCCGAGCGACTCGTGGATGACCTCAAGCGCCTTCACCCAGCTCGCCGGATTGCCGATGCGGATCGCCGTGGCGATGGTCTCGGGGTGCTCGACCGGGTGGCCGAGCACGATCGGCGCCGCCCCGGCCGCCTGGAAACCCCACATGCGCGGCAGGGCGTCGACCCGACCGGCCTCGTGGAACTGGGTGAACCCGCGCCAGTAGGCCGTGATGTTGCCGGCGTTGCCCACCGGGATCGAGAGGATGTCGGGCGCGGCCCCGAGCACGTCGACGATCTCGAAGGCACCGGTCTTCTGACCCTCGATGCGATCGGGGTTGATCGAGTTCACGATGGTGATCGGCAGGTGCTGGGTGAGTTCGCGCGCGAGGTTGAGCGCCTGGTCGAAGTTGCCGCGGATCTGGAAGATCTTGGCGCCGTAGACCATCGCCTGGGCCAGCTTGCCGAGGGCGATCTTGCCTTCGGGCACGAGTACCACGCAGTCCATGCCGGCCTTGGCCGCGTAGGCCGCGGCGGCGGCCGAGGTGTTGCCGGTCGAGCCACAGATCACGGTCCGGGCCCCGTTGGCCTTGGCCCGGGTGATCGCCATGGTCATGCCCCGGTCCTTAAACGAGCCCGAGGGGTTGAGGCCCTCGAACTTCAGATAGACGTTCGCCGACAAACGCTCCGAGAGCCGGTCGGCGCGGATCAGTGGCGTGTTGCCCTCGTGGAGGGTGACGACCTCGTCGACCCCGTCGAGGTTGAACCACGCGGCGTACTCATTCAGCAGTCCGTTCCAGCCGGTCACGGGTTCCCTCCGTCAATCACTCGAATACAGGCGCCGATCGAGTCAACCGACTCGATCGTGGCCAACTCCTCGATCGTCGCCTCCACGTCGCGGGTCAACGCCCGGTGGGTGACGAACGAGAGCCGGGCCTCGTTGCCAACGCCGAACTGCTCCATCGAGCGGATCGAGACGCGGTGACGGCCAAAGACGCTCGCCACGCTCGCGAGCACGCCGGGCTCGTCGGCGACGTCGAGCGAGATGTAAAAGACGTTGGCGATGTCGCCGGCGGGCACCCGCTCCAGGGTGTCGTCGACCATGAAGGGCACGTCGTGGCGACCGCTCACGCGGTTGCGCGCCGCGTCGAGCACGTCGCCGAGGACGGCGGTCGCCGTCGGCGCCCCACCGGCCCCCTGGCCGAGCCACATCAGCGGACCACTGATCGCGCCCTCGACGAAGACGGCGTTCATCGCGCCGTGCACGGCGGCGAGGGGGTGGTCGGCGGGCACCATCGCGGGGTGCACGCGCCGCGAGAGACCGTGTTCGCCCACCCGCTCGGCCACGCCGAGCAGCTTGATGACGTAGCCGGCGCGCGCGGCGAACTCGACGTCCACGGCCCGGATCCCCGATATGCCCTCGCGGGTGATGCGCTCGTCGCGCAACTCGGTGCCAAAGGCGAGCGACGCCAGGATGAGCACCTTGGCCGCGGCGTCAAAGCCTTCGACGTCGGACGTGGGGTCGGCCTCGGCGTACCCGCGGGCCTTGGCCTCGGCGAGGGCCGTCTCGTAGTTCGATCCCTCCGAGGTCATCTGGGAGAGGATGAAGTTGGTCGTGCCGTTGACGATGCCCATCACGCGCTCGATCCGTTCGCCGGCCAGCGACGTGCGCAGGGCGCGAAGGATGGGCACCGCACCGCCGACCGCCGCCTCGTAGAAGAGATCGGCGCCGTGCTCGTGGCCGAGCCGGGCCAGGGCCGTGCCGCGCTCGGCCATCAGGACCTTGTTCGCCGTCACGACCGAGACGCCCCGGCTGAGGGCCGATTCGATATAGGTCCGGGTGGGCTCGAGCCCACCGGCCACTTCGACCAGGACGTCGATCTCGCCCGATTGAGCGAGGCCCGCGGCGTCGTCGGTGAGCAGCGACGTCGGGATCCCCGGGTGGGCCTTGGTGAGGTCACGAACGGCGACGGCGACCAGCTCGAGCGAAGCGGTGGCGGCGTCCACGAGCGCGTCGTGGCGTGAGTCGTCGAGCAGCAGTCCAACGAGGGCCGAACCGACAAAGCCGGCGCCAATGACGCCGACGCGGATAACCGGGGTGGTCATCGATACAGGCTAACCCGTGGGCGACGCGGGCCCGTTACGCCTCGAGGCGCGCGAGGTCCTCGAAGGTCTCGCGACGCAACACGACTCGCGCGGCCCCGTCGCGCACGAAGACCACGGCCGGGCGCGGCACTCGGTTGTAGTTCGACGCCATCGCGTAGCCGTAGGCGCCGGTCACCGGCGTGGCGACCAGGTCGCCAGACTGGGTCGCCGCGGGCAGCCACGCCTCGTCGATGATCACGTCGCCGCTCTCGCAGTGCTTGCCGACGAGGCGAACCGCCTGGGGTCGCTCGGCGAGCGGCCGGGCGACGTCGAAGGCCTCGTAACCCGATCCGTAGAGCACCGGGCGGGGGTTGTCGCTCATGCCGCCGTCCACGGCGAGGTAGGTCCGCGTGGCGGCGCGCTTGCGCGTGCCGGTGCGATACACGGTGAGCGCCGCCTGGGCCACGATCGCCCGGCCGGGCTCCGCGGTGAGGCGAACCCCCGGGGCAACCCCGTGGGCCGCCGCGCTCGCGCGAAGGCTGTCGGCCCACTGCGTGATCGACGGGGCACGCTCGCCGGCCACGTAGGCGACACCCAGGCCCCCACCCACGCAGAGCTCGTCGAACCCGTCGTCGCGGGTGAAATCGGCCACGATCGCCATGGCCTCGCGAAAACCATCGAGTTCGAAGATCTGTGAGCCGATGTGACTGTGCACGCCGTGGACGCGCACACCGGAGAGCGCCCGCAGCGAGTCAATCGCCCGTCGAGCGTCTCCGGCGGCGACCGAGAAGCCGAACTTGGAGTCCTCCTGGCCGGTACGGACGAATTCGTGCGTGTGGGCCTCCACGCCCGGGGTGATGCGCACCAGACAGTCGAGGGTCGCGCCCGCCCCGACGAGTTGACCCAGGCGGTCGATCTCGTCGAAATTGTCAACGACCACCCGGTGGACCCCGGCGTCGATCGCGGTCGCGAGTTCGCTCGCCGACTTGTTGTTGCCGTGCATGATGATCCGCGAGGCCGGGACCCCGGCGCGCAGTGCGAGGTCGAGCTCCCCGCCGGTCGCGACGTCCAGGCAGAGCCCCTCTTCGAGCGCGACACGGGCCATCGCGCCGCAGAGGAACGACTTGGACGCGAAGGCGACCCCGTCGTCAAAGGCGCTCGCGGCCTCGGCGCAGCGCGAGCGAAGCGTCGCCTCGTCATAGACGAACAGGGGCGTGCCGTACGTCTCGGCGAGCGATCGCAGCGAGACGCCACCGACCACCACGTCATCGGCGCCCAGTTCTGCGCCGTCGGGCAAGAGTTCGACGTCGATCGGCTCGGCCATAGGCGAACACTAGTGAAGCCCGGACCAATCGACCGGCCGGCCTACCGGACCCGTCGTCCCGCCGTCGCTCAGGGTCGGCCACCGCGACGGTGCCCACCGGACCCGTCGGTCGGCCCCGGCGCGGGTCCGGTAGGCTGGTCGGGCGAGTTGCCGTGGTGTAATTGGATAACATGCCACCCTCCGAAGGTGGAGACTTGCGAGTTCGAATCTCGCCGGCAACACCCAGTCCCCGACCAGCGCGTAGCCGTCGGGCCGCGTGAACGGCCCCGAGGGGGCGGCTAGTTTACGTCCGTGGGAATCCTCGTTCTGGGTATGCATCGTTCTGGCACGTCCGCGCTCGCCAGCGTCCTCGACGCCCTCGGGCTCGACGTCGGTTCACGTGACGGTCTGATGCGCGGCGACGTCGGCAATCCCGACGGCTACTTCGAAGTCGAATCGGTAGCGGCCCTCGACGAGCGGATCCTCGCCGCCTACGGCGGCCGCTGGGACATCCCACCCCTGCTCGCCCCGGGCTGGGCCAACGAGGTCGACGCCCGTCGGTTCGTCACCGAGGCGCGCACGACGTTCGACGCCACCTTCGCGGGATCTCACTTCGTGTTAAAGGACCCGCGCATGTCCCTGTTGATGCCGCTGTGGCGCCAGGCCCTGCTCGATCGCGCGGCGGTCGTGGTCGTCGTGCGCGACCCCGCGGAGGTCGCGTGGTCGCTCGCGCTGCGCGACGGGATGGCCCCGCTCACCGGACTCGCCCTGTGGGCCGCCTATAACCGAACCCTGCTCGCCGGCCTCGACGGGCTCCCGGTGCACGTGTGCCACTACCGCGAACTCGTCGAACACCCCCGCGAGGTCGTGGCCGACATCGCGCGAAGCCTGAGCGCGTGGGGCGAACTCGACGACGTCGACACCGACGCGGGCGCCCAGCGGATCCGAGCCGACCTTCGCCGCGACACCCACCCCGGCGCCGACCCGATCCTGTCCGAGCCGCCACCGTCGATCAGCGAGCTGGCGGCGTTCCTCGGGACGCTCAACGGCCGTCACGACGAATTTCACGCCACCGCGCCGGCACCGGGCTGGTGGGAGGAACCGCTCGTGAACGAGCGGCGAGTCTTCGTCCAGCACTACGAGGCGGCCCTGGACGAGCGCGACGCGCAGATCGCGGCGCTGCTCGTGGACAACGCGGCCCTGCGCGCCCAGGGAGAGGAGTTGCGTCACGAAGTGACCGCCGCCATCGACGCCGTGCGCGAGCTCGAGGCGACCCGGGCGATCCGCCTGGCGCGGGCCTTCGGCCGCGGCCCGGCCAAGGCCTAGCGGGCGTACTAAAGTCGCTCTACCGACGCCCTATGACCGCAGACGACCCACGCCTTGACACACCGACCCCGTTCGTCATCTGGTTCACCGGTCTGTCGGGTTCGGGCAAGTCGACCCTCGCCGGCATCGTCGAGGACCTGCTGCGCGCGCGCCGGGTACCGGTGCACAACCTCGACGGCGACGCGTTGCGCCGCGGTCTCAATCGCGACCTCGGCTACGACGACGACGCGCGCGACGAGAGCATCCGGCGCATCGGTGAGGTGACCCGGATCCTGGTCGACGCCGGACACGTGGTACTCGTCGCGGCGATCTCACCCTTCGAATCCGGTCGGCGCCGCGCGCGCGACCTGATCGAACCGGGCCGCTTCGTCGAGGTGTTCGTCGACGTGCCCCTGCACGTCGCCGAGGCCCGGGACCCCAAGGGGCTCTATCGCCTCGCGCGCGAGGGCCACCTGACGAACTTCACGGGCATCGACTCGCCCTACGAGGCGCCGCTCGACCCCGAGGTCCACGTCGACGCCGAGGCGCTCAGCCCACTCGACGCGGGCGCCCTGGTGATCGCCTCGCTCGAGGCGGCCGGACTTCTGGCACGGTCCTAGGAGACCATCACCATTCGCACGGTGTCGGTGATCGACGCCCCGCCCGACGCCGAGCCGGCCATCACGACCACCGCGTCACCGGGCTTAGCGGTCCCCGAGAGCTTCATCTGGGTCACGGCGAAGTCGCAGAGGTCGTCGATGTCGGTCGCGGGCGATAGGTAGATCTCCTGGACGCCCCACGAGCCGTGGAGCTGACGGGCCGTGGCCTCGCTCGGCGTGATCGCGACGATCGGCATGGGGGGACGGAACCGTGAGATGGCGCGCGCCGTGAGACCCGAGCGGG
>JAKAZI010000029.1:12598-15179 GCA_021809495.1 Actinomycetes bacterium
AGGTAGATCTCCTGGACGCCCCACGAGCCGTGGAGCTGACGGGCCGTGGCCTCGCTCGGCGTGATCGCGACGATCGGCATGGGGGGACGGAACCGTGAGATGGCGCGCGCCGTGAGACCCGAGCGGGTGCACGCGACGATGGCGACGGCGCGCTCTTCCATCGCGGCGCGCCAGGCGGCCCCGGTGATGGCGGCGGTGATTCGAGTCGACTCGGTGCCGGCCCCGATCTGCTGGACCCCGAGCGAACCGCCCCAGGTCGCGTAGTCGAAGGACTCCTCGGCGCGTCGCACGATTCGGTCCATCGTGGTCACCGTGCCGACCGGGTCGTCACCGATCGCGGTCTCCCCGCTCAGCATCACCGCGCTCGCGCCGTCGAGCACCGCGTTGGCGACGTCGGTGACTTCGGCCCGGGTGGGCACCTGGGCGTGGGTCATCGACTCGAGCATCTGGGTCGCGACGACGACCGGCCGGGCGTAGCGGATGCCGTGGCGAACGATGTCCTTCTGGAGGTGGGGCACTTCTTCGATGGGCATGCGCACGCCGAGGTCACCGCGCGCGACCATGATGGCGTCCGAGACCGCGATGATCTCGTCGAGGTTGGTGACCCCCTCGGCGGTCTCGATCTTGGCCATGATCATGACGTCGTCGCGCGAGAGCACGGTGCGCGTCGAGACGATGTCAAAGGCCGAGCGGACGAAGGAGACCGCGAGGATCTCGAAGGCCTCGTGGCGCAGGGCCTCGAGGCGCGCGCGGTCCTCGACCGTCGGCAGTCGGTCGTGCAGGATCGAGGTCGGCAGCGAGAGACCGGGCTTGCCGGTGACGTTGCCGCCGGCGCTCACGACCGCGCGGGCCGTCGGGCCCGGTTGAAGAACCTCGAGCGAAACGCCGCCGTCGCCGATGTGGATCTTGTCGCCTGCTCGCAGCAGGCTGAGCACGTCCTTGCGCTCGACGACGATGCGCGAGGCGTTCGAGGTCTCGCCGAACGCCTCGACCAGTTCAACCGTATCCCCCGTCTCGAGGCTCACGGGCGCCGTGCCGAAGCTTCCGGCGCGGATCTTGGGTCCGGGGATGTCGACCATGATCGCGAGGTCCGGCGCCAACGCCCGCACGCGTCGAAGTCGCTCGATGCCCGACGGGATGTCGCCGTGGGCCATCGAGAGTCGAAAGACGTCGACGCCGGCCGCGGCGAGGTCGAGGATGACCGCGTCAGAATCAGACGCCGGTCCTAATGTGGCCACGATTCGCGTGCGTCGCACGTGCTTCCCTTCAACGCTTTTGCCAAGTCTACGAGAACCACCATCCACCTCGACCGAGGCGTCGCACCCCGGGAGTGACTAAAGGCCCTACTCAAGCGGCCCGCGGACGGCCCGCGCGCCACGAGCATGGAAACCGGACGAGTACAGTACTCCTGAGATTGGCCGTGGCGTCGTCGTATATCGAGTCGCGGGTCCGTCTCGGGCGACTTCGAAGGAGGGCCGAGTGGAACCGACGGACGTAACGGACCCGAATTACTACCACCGCGTAGTCGACTGTCAGTGGGCCTGTCCGGCGCACACCGACGTGCCGGGCTACATCCGCCTGATCTCCCAGGGACAGTTCGACGAGGCCTACCTGCTCAACCGTTCCTCCAACGTCTTTCCCGGGGTACTCGGGCGCACCTGTGACCGGCCCTGCGAACCGGCCTGCCGTCGCGGACGCGTCGACGGCACCCCGGTCGCCATCTGCCGGCTGAAGCGCGTCACCGCCGACCTAAAGGGTGACATCACCGATCGCCTCGCCCCGATCCCCGAAACGAAGAACGGCAAGCGCGTCGCGCTGATCGGCGCCGGCCCGTCGTCGCTCACCGTCGCTAACGACCTCGCCCCGCTCGGCTACGAGATCACGATCTTTGAGAAGTTCGACCAGCCCGGTGGACTGATGCGCTCGAACATCCCCAACTTCCGGCTCCCGGCCGAAGTCCTCGACGAGGAGACCGGCGTCATCCTCGACCGCGGCGGCGTGGAGATCCGTTACAACACCCCCGTGGCGAGCCTGCGCGGCCTGCTCGACGAGGGCTACGACGCGGTCTACGTCGGCGTGGGCGCCCCCCGGGGCAAGGAACTGGACCTGCCCGGTCGCCACGACGAGGCCGAGTCGCACATCCACATCGGTATCGACTGGCTCGAGTCGGTCGCCTTCGGCCACCTCGACGCGATCGGCAAGCGCGTGCTGATCATCGGCGTGGGCAACACGGCGATGGACTGCTGTCGCACCTCGCGGCGAGTCGGCGGCGAGGACATCAAGGTCATGGCCCGCCGGCCCCGCGAGTTCTTCAAGGCCTCCCCGTGGGAGCTCGAGGACGCCGAGGAGGAAGGCGTCGAGATCGTCGTCAACCACGCCCCCAAGCGCTTCATCATCGAAGAGGGGCGGCTCGTCGGCATGGAGTTCGACGTGCTCGAGTGGGACGAGGGCGCGCGCCACTCGACCACGATCGACACGGTGGTCGTGCCCTGCGACGACGTCATCTTGGCCATCGGCCAGGAGAACGCCTTCCCCTGGATCGAACGTGACCTCGGTATCGAGTTCGGCGAGTGGGACATGC
>JAKAZI010000112.1 GCA_021809495.1 Actinomycetes bacterium
GCGGTCGCCGTCGCCCGCGCGGGGCGGCCCTACCTCCTCGAAGTGGTCTCGGAGCGACTGCGCGGCCACTCGGTCGTTGACCCGGCGAAGTACCGGACCGAGGCCGAGGTCGCCCAGTTACGAGACCACGACCCCGTCGTAACCTTCGGCGCCAAACTCGTGCGTGACGGCGTCATCGACGCCAACACCATGGCCGCCATCGAACACGAAGTGACGGCTCGAATCGATGAGGCCGCGGCCTTCGCCGAGGCGAGCCCGACGCCCGACGTCGCGACCTTGTTCGACTACACCTACGCGACGCCCGTCGCCAATGACTCGCGGCGCCTACCCGGACAGCCGTTGTTCGATCCAGCCCCGCTACCCGACCTGGGAGAAGACCAGTGACCACGATGACGTACCGCCAGGCGCTGCACGACACGCTGCGCGCCGAGATGTTGCGAGACGAAAACGTGCTGCTCCTCGGTGAGGAGATTGGCGTCTTCGAAGGCTCGTACAAGATCACCGCCGGCTTGCTGGCCGAGTTCGGCGAGAAGCGAGTTCGCGACACCCCCATCGCCGAGGAGGGTTTCACGGGCGCCGCGGTCGGCGCCGCGATGCTCGGCCTCCGACCGGTCGTCGAGATCATGACGATCAACTTCTCACTGCTCGCCCTCGACCAAATCGTCAACCACGCCGCCAAGATCTACGGCATGTTCGGCGGTCAGGCCAAGGTTCCGCTCGTGATCCGCACGCCCGGCGGTGGCGGACAGCAGTTGGGCGCGACGCACTCACAGAACATCGAGCTCTACTACGCCTTCGTCCCCGGTCTCAAGGTCGTCGCCCCCAGCACCCCCGCTGACGCCAAGGCACTCTTGATCGCGGCGATCAGAGACGACGACCCCGTGCTGTTTCTCGAGAACCTGGCGTTGTACAACACCAAGGGTGACGTTCCCGACGACGACACACCGGCCGAGATCGGCCGAGCGGCCGTCACTCGCACCGGGCGCGACCTCACGCTCATCGGCTATTCGCGCATGGCGCACGTCGCCGCTCAGGTCGCCGACCAACTCGCCGCCTCCGACGGACTCGACATCGAGGTCATCGACCTGCGCAGTCTTCGCCCGCTCGACCGCCCGACGATCATCGAGTCGGTCAAGAAGACCCACGCCGCCGTCGTGGTCGAAGACGACTGGTTGACCTACGGCATTGGCGCCGAGATCGCGGCCACCATCTCCGATGGTGCCTTCGACTATCTCGACGCCCCCGTGCGCCGGGTGGCGATGGCGGAAGTCCCACTCCCCTATTCCAAGCCCTTGGAGACCGCGGCGCTGCCGTCGGTGGACGACGTGATCAACGCCGTCCACCAGACGCTCGACGCCGTTGGTCGCCGTCACCAGAAGGTCGGCCATGATTGAGATCAAAATGCCCCGTCTCTCGGACACCATGGAAGAGGGATCGGTCGCCACGTGGCACAAACACCCCGGTGACCACGTCGAGGCGGGCGAGGTGCTCGTCGAGATCGAGACCGATAAGGCGACGATGGAGTACGAAGCCTACGAAACCGGGACGCTGACTGAGATCCTGGTCGCCGAGGGCGAGGTCGTCGCCATCGGAACCCCGATCGCGCTGCTCGACAGCGGCGTCGCCACCGCCCGCGCCGTTGCGACGCCGGCGCCCTCCGTGGCGCCGCCGACGCCATCGCCCGTTCGCGCCCCTGAGCCGGCGCCCGGGTCCAGCGCGACCGTTGAGTCCGCGCCGACTGCGACGTTCGCCGTCGGCGAGGGCCAGCGGCGCTTCGCCTCGCCCCTCGTGCGTCGCATCGCGCGCCAGTACGGCATCGATCTGACGGGGGTGCGCGGCAGCGGACCGGGGGGACGCATCATCCGTCGCGACATCATGTCCCTCGTCGATGGTGTCGTGCCCGATTCCACAACCGAGATCGCCCCTCAAACCCCGGCCGTTGTTGACGAACGGCGAGGCTCCGAATCGATCGCGCTGAGTAGCACCCGCCGGGTGATCGCCCGTCGACTCGGCGAGAGCGCGCGCACAATCCCGCACTTCTTCGTCACCGCCGTCGCCGACGCGCACTCGCTCGTCGCCATGCGTAGCGAGCTCAACACCCAGCTCGTTGCGGTGGGTCGCGCGAAGGTGAGCGTCAATGACCTCCTGATTCGCGCCTGCGCCCTGGCGCTGCGTGAGCACCCCGCCGTGAACGCGTCCTACATCGACGACGCGAGTACCACGATGCTGGTCCACCACCGAATCAACATTGGGGTGGCGGTCGCCTCGGCCAACGGTCTCGTCGTGCCCGTCATCGACGACGCCGACCAGAAGACCGTGAGCGAACTCGGCACCGAGACCAAGCGGCTGGCGGCGCTCGCGAACGACAAGAAGCTCAGCCTCGAGCAGATGTCGGGGGGCACGTTCACCATCAGCAACCTCGGCATGTTCGGCGTCGAGCAGTTCACGGCGATTATCAATCCCCCCGAGGGTGCGATCCTGGCCGTCGGCGCGACGACGCTCGAGCCCCGGGTGGTCGACGGTGAGGTGCAGGTACGCCACACGATGCGTTACACGCTGTCTTCGGACCACCGAATCATCGACGGCGCGCTCGCCGCCCAATTCCTTCGGACGCTGACGACCTTCCTCGAGAACCCCTGGTCCCTGGTCGCCTGAGGCGCCGCGGTCAATCGACCGCGTAGTGAACCGCCTCGGCGACGACGTCGCTGATCGACCGGTTGGGCGGGTTCTGGCTCGCGTAGTACTCGATAGCCACCGAGAGCGCCGCGTTGAGCACCGCCGCACGCACGCGTACCGCGAGACTCTCCTCACTGCTGTCGTCGCGTCGTGCGATGACACTGGCCAGCGAGCGGGTCGCGTCGTGGTGAACCCCTAGCCACACCGCGTTGATCGCGGGTTCACGGTCCGCCAGTCGCAACAGCCTCACCACAACGTCGACGTCCTCGCCCTCGCGCGCAGACGGGTCGGCCCAGGCGCCGG
>JAKAZI010000030.1 GCA_021809495.1 Actinomycetes bacterium
AACGACCCCGACGTGCTTCGCGAGTGGTTCATCGCCGACGCCCCCGGCAGCGACCTCGTGCGCTACCTCGAGGGGTTCGCCCACACCACCGCGGTGATGCAGACCCGCGAACACCTCGAGCGCGTCGCCGCGGAGTGCGCCTTTGACCTCGCGCGCGACGGCGTCGTCTACGCCGAGGTCCGCTTCGCCCCCGAGCTGCACACCCACGGCGGGCTCACGCTCGATCAGGTGGTCACCGCCGTGCTCGCCGGCTTCGCCCGCGGCTGCGCCGACGCGCGCCGCGAGGGTCGCACCATCGTCGTGCGCGCGATCCTCTCGGCCATGCGCCAGGCCACCCTCAGCGAGGTCATCGCCGAGCTGGCCGTCGCCCACCGGGACCAGGGGGTGTGCGGCTTTGACATCGCGGGTCCCGAGGACGGCTTTCCCCCGACTAAGCACCTGAGCGCCTTTCACCTCGTCCAGCGCGAGAACTTCCACATGACGATCCACGCCGGCGAGGCCTTCGGCCTGCCCTCGATCTGGGAGGCCGTGCAGTTCTGTGACGCCGAACGACTCGGCCACGGCGTGCGGATCGTCGACGACCTGGTGAACGTCGACGGCGAGTACCGACTGGGCCGGCTCGCCAACTACGTGCGCGACCGGCGGATCCCCCTCGAGGTCTGTCCCACCTCCAACGTGCACACCGGGGCCGCGGCCTCCATCGCCCAGCACCCCATCGAACTGCTGCGACGACTGCGCTTTCGCGTCACGCTCAACACCGACAACCGACTGATGAGCGGGATCACCCTCTCGAGTGAGTTCGCGGCCTGCGCGGACGCCTTTGGGTGGACCCTCGAGGATATGGAGTGGCTCACCCTTAACGCTGCGAAGAGCACCTTCTACCCTTTCGACCAGCGCCTGGCTCTCATCAATTCGGTCATCAAGCCCGGCTACGCGACGCTACGGGGGATCCCGGCGCACTGAACGAAGCGGCCGCGCCGTGGCCCGACGCTACGGACAGTATCCGTGATTCCCGAGCGACCACCGCGTACGAACACGTAGTCGGCCCCTCGAAAGGGGCCGAAATGCCCTAGTGCGTCTCAGCGTTCCCACCGCGGCGGCCCCTAGCCTTCAAAGGCAGCCGGGGGGTAGTAGCAGAAGAGGTTTCGACCGTGCGACTCCCCTTGCCCGCCCGTTCCGCGACCGAACCCGGCGACGAGACCTCACGCGGGCCCGTGCGCGACCTGGTTGTCAACCTCGCGCACCTGCCGCTTCGCGAGGGTCGATTCTGGAGCGTCCAGTTGATGGTCGCGCTGATCTTCGCGGTCCACGTCGTCTCGGACATGAAGACGATGCACCACCTCGTGGCCGTTCCGGACTTCACGATCAACCTGCTGCTGTTCATCCCCATCATCTACGCCGGGTCGATCTACGGACTCGCGGGGTCACTCGGCACCGCGTTGACCGGCGTGGCGCTCACCGTCCCCGACGAAATCCTGCTTCAGCACAGCGCCGTGGAGATCTGGGGGGAGTGGAGCGTCATCATCACCGCCGGCGTCGTGGCGATCCAGGTCGGGCACCAGTACGAAGTCGAGCGCCGTCAGCGCGAACTCCTGCGCCGGGCCGAGCGCACCAAAGTCGAGAGCGAGCTGCGGGCGTTGCGCATCGACGCCGAGGCCCGGCGCCAGCTCGCCCGGCGCGACGCGCTCTTTCACGACGCCTTCGAGAACAACACGTCGGGCATGTACCTGCTCGACCGCAACGGTACGTTGATCTTCGTGAACCGCGCGTTCTGCGAGATGATCGGGCGCAGCGACGACGAGTTGCTCGGCCACTCGCCCGACGAGTTCCGCATCGACGGCGGCGTACCCGACGAGCGTCGACGCCTACTCTCGGGTGAAGCCCCAAGGGTCCACTACTCCACCCAGTACGTGCATCGCGACGGGAGGGTGCTCTTCGGTGAGTTGTCCGCGGCCTGTCTCACTGACGACGATGGGCGACCCGAGACCTTCGTCGTCTCGGTTCGCGACGCGACCGACGAGCGCGCGTTGCTCGCTGAGTTGGAGCGCCAGGCGCTCTATGACCCGCTCACCGGACTCGCCAACCGGTCCCTTTTCGACGACCGACTCTCCGTGGCCTGCGCCGCCACCGCGCGCGACGGTGGGTCTAACGCGATTTTCCTGATCGACCTGGATGACTTCAAGGGCGTGAATGACACGTTCGGCCACCACGTCGGTGACGAATTACTCATCGAGTTCGCGCGCCGCATGGAGCGCGTCACCCGGGCGAGCGACACGCTCTGTCGATTCGGCGGCGACGAGTTCCTCTACCTCGCCCGGGGAACCTCCGGCTCCTACGAGGAGGTCGCCCGTCGGCTCCTCGAGGCCGTGCGCGAGCCCTTCGTGGTGGCCGGCACCAGCCTCGAACAGCGCGTGAGCATCGGGGTCGTAGTCATGGACGCCGCGTGCACGGACAACGAGGAGCTCTTGCGCAACGTCGACACCGCGCTGTACGAGGCCAAGCGGCGGGGCAAGAGCCAGGTCGTTCGCTTCACGAGCGACATGCACGACCAGGCATCGAACCGTTACGAGTTGCTGCGCGACCTGCGCAGCGCCATCGGCACCGACCAGCTGAGCATGAAGTACCAGCCGCTCATCGACCTCGCGACCGACGAGGTCGTCGGCTTTGAAGCCCTAATGCGTTGGCAACACCCCAGCCGGGGGCCGATCGCGCCCGACGTCTTCATCCCCCTCGCCGAGCAGACTGATCTCATCATCGCGTTGGGCGAGTTCGCGCTGTGCGACGCGACGGCCGAGGCGGCTTCGTGGGTCGGCGCGAACGGGCAACGGCCCTACGTCACGGTCAACCTCTCGACGAACCAATTCCGAGACCCAACTCTGTTGGGACTGGTCGATGAGGCGCTGCGCGCGAGCGCGCTCGCGCCCGAACGGCTCATCCTCGAGATCACCGAACGCGCCGCGCTCGCCGACACTGCCCAGGTCGCCGCGGTGCTCGCCCACTTCGAGCACCGCGGCGTACGCCTCGCGCTCGACGACTTCGGCACCGGCTACTCGTCGCTCTCACACATCACGAGGCTGCACCCGCACATCATCAAGATCGACCGCTCGTTCGTCATCGCCGCGGCGGACGACGTGGCGAACCTGGCGCTGCTCGAAGCGATGGTCTCGCTCGGACGCCGACTGAATCTCAGCGTGCTCGCCGAGGGCATCGAAACCGAGGCGCAACGCGAGCGCCTGGCCGGGCTCGGCTGTGAGCTCGGCCAGGGCTACCTGTTCGCCCCAGCGCTCTCGACGAGCGAGGTACGCGACCTGTTGGGCAAGTTGCGCTACGTATCGCACCCGGACCAGGCACGCTCCGCGGCGCCTCGGCCGCTTCGATTTCGAAATGCGCACGGTGCCACGCGATGATGTGCTCGCGCCAGCGCTTCAATGTGTGTCCAAGTGAGCGCACTTCAGGCGGCCACGACGGATCATCCATGTCACGGATCAATTCGTCGATCCACCGGCCAGCGAGCTCGCAGTCGCGCACCGTGTAGAGTTCGCGGACTGCCTCCTTGGCGTTGTAACAGGCACTCACCTCGCCGCGCAGGTCGCCAGTTCGAAGTAGCCCCTGCAGCTTCGCTCGCCCGTGCTCGTCGAGTCGTTCACTGGCCATGGGAGAGTCGCCGCGCCCGACTGAGGGGTCGTGTTTGTGCTCACGATGCCCGAATATCTCGTTCTGGATGCGACGGCGGCATTCGTCGAGCTTCGGGTTGACGAGCTTCACCACATAAGAAGAGTCCGCTACCTGTGTCGCCCGGGGCAATGCCTTGCTAAAGACGCTCCAGTAGGGACCCGAGAGGTCGAGCGTGGTGGAGCGACCATGAAATCGCCAGTAACAGGTGCGTTTCGTCGGCCAGCTGGTGGACTCGTCATCCGGCCAGCTGGTACAACTCCGGTAGGGAATTCGGTCGACAAGTCACTCATCAAGGCACGAAGCCAGTCACACAAATCGAGTCAGGCCCAACCCCTTGCCGGGGGCCTAACCAGTATGTGTGTCACAGAGGTCGCCTAACATTAATGAAAAGGAACCCGCGTCAGTCAACCATTACACCGCAGCTGAGACGCCACCATTGCGCCGCGCGTCTCAATATCCTGGATGCGATTTCCGTCGAATAGACCTTCACCCGACTCGTCTCGTTGGCGTATGCGACATCGGAGCGTTGATCCCGAGGATACCGTGGCATCGGAGGTTTCTAATGTCTCGCTCATCGATGCTGCGCCGGATGTTGTTCGCAGCCGCTTTCTCCGCGGCGCTCTTCGTGCCGATGGCGAGCGCCAATGCAGGAGCTGCGACGTTCACGGCGTCTTCGGGAAATCTGCGTGCCACGTTCTCGTATACCGGTCACTTTCCTCAGGCTAAGAATGAACGACTCGTGATCACAGAGTCAAACAAGGTCCTCTACGACCGACCGGTCTCCTCGAAGTGGTGCGGTTCTCGATGCTGGCCTTTGCAACTAACTGCACACAGCGCCGCTCTTCACCTTGTGCACTTGCAATCGAGTGGTCCGGCGTCAGTAGTACTCGGTCTTTACAGCGGTGGCGCCCATTGCTGCTCGATCGAGCAGGTGTTCTCGTTTGACGCACACACCATGAGGTTTGAGAAGATCGAACACAACTTCGGCGATCCGGGCGTGCGAGTCGTTCCCATAGGTCCAGACGCGGACTCAGTCTTTTTGAGTGCGGACTCTTCATTTGCGTACGCGTTCACGGACTACGCGGCGTCGGGCATGCCCATTGAGATTCTGAGCGTCTCACGGGGTCGCTTCATTGATGTGACGCGCTCATTTCCAAACCTCATTGCGCGTGACGCAACACTGTGGCGTAACGCGTTTGATGAATCAGCCCGCAGTCACTACCAAGACACGGTTGGCCTCGCGGCGGCGTGGGCCGCGGATGAAGAGCTGCTCGGTCACGTCGCCGCGGTGAAACAGTTCCTTGCACGCCAAGCCGCCGCCGGACACCTCAACAGCGCGATCAGCCCCGAGGAGCCGAGTGGGCAGCGCTTCGTTGTCGCGCTGCAACGTTTTCTTCGCCAACACGGCTACGTGAAGTAGCTCCCACTCCACCTGCTGGTCACCCCGCGTGTCACGACCGGCTTGCCGGCACCGGCGAGAGAACTGCAGCAAGATCGAACTGCGATGAGGTGGTGTGACTACACACCGTACGGATCAGAACTCGCCGGCCATCACCTCGAGGGCGTCGAGATTGCCGAAGCTTCGGACTGGGTTCCGTAGAGCCTCCACAATTCCCAGTCCGAATCACGTCGTATTCTTGCAAGACCTCGAGACCAGACCAAAATAAGTCAACACCTTCCATTGCACGTGAGAGGCATGCTCGCCGAGACCAACACCCCCACAACCATTCGCAAGAGCTAGACGAGCCGCGTACTCAGCTGGTCACGGATCGCGGCCAGCGTTGACCTCGCCGCGCGACGCTGGACGACGAGGGGCCGGTCGTCGGGCCCGACGACGACCTCGAGGTAGGCCTTCAGCTTCGCCTCGGTGCCCGAGGGGCGCACCACCACCCGCGCCGGCGGCGCGAGCAGGACGATCCCGGGGGTCGGCGCGAGTCCCCGCCAGCCCGTCGCGAGATCCACGACCTCGCCCACCGGCTCGCCACCGAGCAGCCGTGGCGGGTCGTCGCGCAGCCGGTCGACCATCGCCGCGATGTGCTCGGGGCCGTCGGGGCCGTCCACGCGCACCGCGAGTTGGTCGACCGCGTGCACACCGTAGCGCGTCTCGATCTCGTCGAGTCGGGTGAGCAGCGTCTCGCCATGCCCGGCGAGCTCGTCGGCGAGGCGCGCGAGCGCGAGCGCCGCGGTCATCCCGTCCTTGTCGGCGACGCGGCTGTCGACGGCGAAGCCGAGCGCCTCTTCGTACCCGAAGGCGAGGGTGCGATCTCCCCCGGCCCGGGCGATCCACTTGAAGCCGGTGAGCGTCGTCACGCAGTCGACCCCGGCGTCCTTCGCCATCGCCGCGAGCATGCTCGACGAGACGATCGTCGTCGCGACGACGTCGTCCTCGCCGGCGCCGGGCAGGAGGTCCGAGGCGAGCAGCCAACCGATCTCGTCGCCGCGCAGCACCCGCCAGCCTTCAGCGCCGCAAACCGCCACGCCGAGGCGATCGGCGTCGGGGTCGTTGGCGAGCACGAGGTCCGCACCGACCTCGTTGGCCCGGGCGATCGCGAGGTCGAGCGCGCCCGGCTCCTCGGGGTTAGGAAACGCCAGCGTGGGGAAGCGCCCGTCGGGCTCGAACTGGTCGCGCACCACGTGCACGTCGCGATAGCCCGCCGCAGCGAGCATCGCGGTCATCGTGGCTCCGCCCACGCCGTGCAGGGGCGTGTAGACGATTCCGAGGTCGCTGCCGCCGCGCGGCACGAAACGCGCCACGGCGTGACGCTGATACTCGGCGAGGAGCTCCGCGGGTACGTGGTGGTACCGGGGGTCGCCGCGAGATCCGAGCTCGGGCGTCGTCGCCGCGGCGGCCAGGCGCTCCACGGTCTCGTCGTCGGGCGCGATGATCTGTGAGCCGCTCGCGTCGTAGAGCTTGTAGCCGTTGTCCTCGGGGGGGTTGTGACTCGCGGTGATCATCACGCCCGCCGCGGCCGACAGGGCGCGCACCGCGTAGGCGACGAGCGGGGTCGGCAGCGGTCCGGGCATCTCGTAGACGGGGATCCCCGCACCGAGCAGGACCGCGACGACCTCGTCGTTGAAGGCCTCGGACCCGCGGCGAGCGTCGCGACCGACGACGACGCCGCGCGCCGCGTCGACGGGTCCGCCGAGCAGCCAGGCGGCGACCCCCTGGGTGGCCCGGCGCACCGTGTAGCGGTTCATGCCGGCCGGTCCGGCCATGACCGGTCCGCGCAGACCGGCCGTGCCGAAGGTGAGCGGCGCGGCGAATCGGCGCTCGAGTTCGTCGATCAGACCGTCGCGCACCAGCAGCTCGAGGGTCTCGCGGTCTGTCTCGTCGGGGTCACCGGCGATCCAGGCCGTGACGCGCTCGATGAGTTCGTTCACAGCGCGGGCACCACCCGGGTGAGCAGCGACCCCAGGGCGGCCGCGCTCGCGAGACCGGTCTCGAGGACCTCGAGGTGGTTGAGCGGCGCCGGCGTCACCCCGGCGGCGAAGTTGGAGACGAGCCCGAGTCCGAGCACCTCGGCCCCGAGGTGTCGCGCGGCGATGGCCTCGAGCACGGTGGACATGCCGACCACGGTCGCGCCCATCGTGGCGAGCATCGCGATCTCGGCGGGGGTCTCGTAGTGCGGCCCGCGCAGGCCGGCGTAGACGCCCTCGGTGAGCTCGGGGGCGACCGCGGCGGCGGCGCGACGCAACCTCGCGCTGTAGAGGTCCGTGAGGTCCACGAAGCGCGACCCGTAGGGCTCGGGCGGCGCCTCGCCCTCGAGCGGCGAGGTCGCGGTGAGATTCAGGTGGTCGCGGATCACCACGACCGAGCCGGGCGCGACGCGCGGGTCGATCCCCCCGCAGGCGTTGGTGAGTACGACCCGGCTCGCCCCCGCGGCGATCAGCGTGCGCACGGGGTGCACGACCTCGTCGACGCGGTGACCCTCGTAGAGGTGCACCCGACCCGAGACCAGCGCCACGCGCACGCCGGCGTAGGTGAGGCTCAGGATGCGCCCGCTGTGGCCGGCGACCGTCGGGGCGAAGAACCCCGCGAGGTCCGTCGTCGCGACGTCGCTCGCCGGCTCGCCGAGGGCGACGGCGCCCTCGCGCCACCCCGAACCGAGCACGATGGCCAGGTCGTAACGGTCAAAGCCGCTGCGGTCGCGTAACTCGTCTGCGGCGCGCTCGGCGAGCGCGTAGGGCGTGGTCATCACTGGCCGATCGTGTGCCAGACCGTCGAGGTCTCGATAAAGGCCCGCAGTTTGCGCAGTTCCGAGGCGCCGGTGGTCGGCGGGCGCAGCACCCGCTTGATCGAGCCCGCGGCGAGCTCGGCGAGGGCGCCCACCGCGTCGCCGGCGCCCTCGAGGTCGACCCCGTCGACGTCCTCGTGGGCACAGAGCACCGGGGCGAGCTCGTCGCGGTCGCCGCTCAGCACGTTCATGACCCCACCGGGCAGGTCGGACGTGGCGCTCATCTCGCCGAGCAGCAGCGCCGGCGTCGGGCGCGTCGCACTCGCGAGCGCGACGACCGCGTTGCCCGTGGCGATCGGCGCGAGGACGGCGTCGACGAAGCCCTCGAAGGACGAGTCCTCGGGCGCGATCACCCCGACCACGCCGCTCGGCACCGGCAGTGAGAAGTTGAAGAACGGACCGGCGACCGGGTTGGCGCCCCCGAAGACCTGGGCGACCTTGTCGGTCCACCCGGCGTACCAGACGATTCGGTCGATGCCCCGCGCGACCGACGCCGCCGCCTTCGCGGTGGGGACGCCCTCGGCGGCCGCCACGTGCTCGGCGAGTTCGCCGCGGCGCGCCTCGGCCATCTCGGCCAGCCGGTAGATGACCTGGCCGCGGTTGTACGCGCTCGCCGCCCACCACGGCGACTGGGCCGCGCGCGCCGCGACCACCGCCTCGCGCAGGTCCTTGCGCGACGCCTGTGCGACGTTGGCCCAGAAGGCGCCCGTCGCGTCGGTGACCTCGTAACTGCGCCCGGACTCCGAGCGCACGAAGGCGCCCTTGATCACGAGCTTGTAGGTCTTTCGCACGTCGATCCGATCAGACATCGAGGTAGGCCTCCAGACCGTGGCGGCCGCCCTCGCGGCCGAATCCCGACTCGCGCACCCCGCCAAAGGGGCTCGTCGGATCGAAGCGGTTGTAGGTGTTGGCCCAGATGACCCCGGCGCGCAGGCGCTGCGCCACCCACAGCGTGCGACTCCCCTTCTCGCTCCACACCCCACAGGCGAGCCCGTACTTAGTGTTGTTCGCCTTGGCGACGGCCTCGTCGGGCGTGCGAAAGCTCAGTACCGAGAGCACGGGTCCGAAGATCTCCTCGCGGGCGATCCGGTGGGACTGGGCGACGTCGGTGAAGACCGTCGGGGCGAACCAGTAGCCCTCGGTGGGCAGCGCGCACGAGCTCGTGTGGCGCGTGGCGCCCTCTGCCTCGCCCGCGACGGTGAGCTCCTCGATGCGCGCGAGCTGGGCGGCGGAGTTGATCGCGCCGACGTCGGTGTTCTTGTCGAGGGGGTCACCCACGCGCAGCTGCTCCACCCGACGAAGCAGCCGGCGCACGACCTCGTCGGCGATCGACTCCTGGACGAGCAGGCGCGAACCCGCGCAGCACACGTGACCCTGGTTGAAGAAGATGCCGTCGATGATCCCCTCGATCATCTCGTCGACCGGCGCGTCCTCGAAGACGATGTTGGCGCCCTTGCCCCCCAGCTCGAGGGTGAGGTGCGTGCCGCGTTCGCCGAGACGCTGCTGGATGAGCCGGCCCACCTCGGTCGAGCCGGTGAAGGCGATCTTGTCGACCCCGGGGTGCGCGACGAGGGCCGCCCCGGTCGCCCCGTCGCCCGTGACAATGTTCACCACGCCGGCGGGCAGCTCGGCCTGGGCCAGGATGTCGGCGAGCACCAGGGCGCTCAGTGGCGTCGTCTCGGCGGGCTTCAAGACGCAGGTGTTGCCCGCGGCGAGCGCCGGGGCGAGCTTCCAGGCCGCCATCAGTAGCGGGAAGTTCCACGGGATGATCTGGCCGGCGACCCCGAGGGGCCGCGGCGACGGGCCAAAGCCCGCGTGGTCGAGCTTGTCGGCCCAGCCGGCGTAGTAGAAGAAGTAGGCCGCCGCGAGGGGTACGTCGACGTCGCGGGTCTCGCGGATCGGCTTGCCGTTGTCGAGGGTCTCGACGACGGCGAGTTCGCGGGCGCGCTCTTGGATGAGTCGCGCGATCCGGTAGAGGTACTTCGCGCGTTGCGAGCCGGTGGTGGTGGACCACGATGGGAAGGCCCGGCGCGCGGCGGCGACGGCGCGGTCGACGTCCGCGGTCGATCCGTGGGCGACCGTCGCGAGGGGGCGGGCCGAGGCGGGATTGAGCGTGACGAACTGCTCGTGGTCGCCCGGGTCGGTGAAGGCGCCGTCGATGAACAGGCCGTAGGCGTCGGCGATGCGCGCCACCGAGGCCGACTCGGGCGCGGGGTCGTAGGTGAACCCGCCGAGGCGGGACTGGTCGAGCTGCTGGTCGGTCACGTCAGTCTCCGCTGAACTCGTCGGGACGCACGTAGGCGCCGCGTTGCTGCTTCAGTCGCTGCATCAAGAGGTCGTTCAGCAGCGACGACGCGCCGAAGCGGAACCGCTCGGGCGACAGCCACGCCGACCCGGCCGTCTCGTTGACGAGCACCAGGTAGCGGATGGCGTCCTTCGCGCTGCGGATGCCGCCGGCGAGCTTCACCCCGACCGCTGTCCCGGTCGACTCCGCGAAGTCGCGGGCCGCTTCGAGCATCACCAGGGCGACTGGCGGGGTCGCCGCGACGGGGACCTTGCCCGTCGAGGTCTTGATGAAGTCCGCCCCGGCGAGCATTGCGAGCCAGCTCGCGCGGCGAACGTTGTCGTAGGTGACCAGCTCGCCGGTCTCGAGGATGACCTTCAAGTACGCCGGCCCGCAGGCCGCCTTCACCGCGACGATCTCGTCGAAGACCTGGCCGAGCCGTCCGGCGAGGAAGGCGCCGCGATCGATGACCATGTCGATCTCGTCGGCGCCGGCGAGGCACGCCTCGGCGACGTCGGCCAGCTTCACGGCGAGCGAGGCCCGTCCCGACGGGAAGGCCGTCGCGACCGCGGCGACCGCCACCGGCGCGTCACCGAGGGCCCGCTTAGCCGTGGCCACGAGGTCGGGGTACACACAGACCGCGGCGACCGACGGAACCCCGTGGTCCGACGGGTCCGGTCGGGCGGCCTTGGCGCACAGCGACGCGACGCGTCCGGGTGTGTCGGCGCCCTCGAGGGTGGTCAGGTCGACCATCGAGATGGCGAGGTCGAGCGCGGCCATCTTCGAGGACCGCTTGATCGAGCGGGTGGCGAGCTTGGCCGCGCGGGCGTCGGCCCCCACGGCGTCGACGCCCGAGAGGCTCGCGAGCACCGAGCGGAGCTCGACCTCGGACTCGATGCGCGGTCCCGAGCCGCGCGTCGCGAAGCGCACGGCGCTCGCGCCCGAACGGAGCGGTGTCGTCGTCACCTGAACCACGCTAGCAACGCGCCGCCGGGCCCCTTGCTATCCGGCGAAACGGGGCAACTGGCCGGCCGCGAGCCGCTCGGCGAGCGACGGCGCGGCGGCGTCCTTCTCACTCAGCACCGCGTCGCCCGTCAGTCGCCACGGGACCGCGACCGCGGGGTCGAGCGGGTTCACCTCGAGCTCGAGCGCGGCGTTGAAGGGCGAGGAGAGCAGGTAGGTCAAGACGGCCTGCTCGCTCGTCACGCAAAAACCGTGCGCGACCCCGACGGGCAGGTAGACCGAGCGCCCGTCACCGGCCGCGAGTGAGACCACCTCGACGTGTCCGAAGGTCGGTGAGCCGACGCGCACGTCGACGATCACGTCGTCGAGGGAGCCGGCGACGCAGGTGACGACCTTCGCCTGGCCCTCGGGGGCGAGTGAGTAGTGCAGTCCGCGCACCACGTCGCGCAGCGACGACGAGAGGTTCGCCTGGCGCACGGCGAAGTCCACGCCCGCAACGTCGAAGTCGGGGCCCTTGAACCACTCGCGAAAGAATCCCCGATCGTCGCCCCACACCGGGGACTCGAGCACGTAGAGGCCGGGGATCGCCCGGGGTACGAGGTTCACGACACCGTCTCCTTCAGCGGACGCCACCAGGATTCGTTGGACTGGTACCACGCGACCGTCTCGGCGAGCCCGGACTCGAAGTCCACCCGCGGCTCGTAGCCGAGCTCGGCGTGGATCTTGCCCCAGTCGACCGAGTAGCGCCGGTCGTGGCCGAGCCGGTCGGGCACGACGCGAACGCTCGACTCGTCGGCCCCGCACAGGGCGAGCAGGCGCGTCGTGAGCTCGCGGTTGGTGAGCTCGGTCCCGCCGCCGATGTTGTAAACCTCGCCGGCCCGCCCGCCCGCCAGCACCGCGAGGATGCCGCGGCAGTGGTCGTCCACGTGGAGCCAGTCGCGTACGTTCAACCCGTCGCCGTAGAGCGGCACGGACTCGCCGTCCATCAGGTTCGTGACGAAGAGCGGGATCACCTTCTCGGGGAACTGGCGCGGACCGTAGTTGTTCGAGCAGCGCGTCACCATCACCGCGAGTCCGTAGGTCCGGTGGTACGCGAGCGCGGCGAGGTCCGAGCCGGCCTTGCTCGCCGAGTAGGGCGAGTTCGGCTCGAGCACGTGGTCTTCTCGCCACGAGCCCGTGGCGATCGATCCGTAGACCTCGTCGGTGGAGACGTGCACGAAGCGCGAGACGCCCGCGCGTCGCGCGCCCTCGAGCAGCTGCTGGGTCCCGAGCACGTTGGTGAGAAAGAAATCGCGCGCCCCGGTGATCGAGCGGTCGACGTGGCTCTCGGCGGCGAGGTGCACCACCGCGTGGGCGCCGGCGAGCACCTCGTCGACGACGTCGGGGTCGTTGATCGACCCGTGCACGAAGCGCGCCCCGAGGCTAAGGGCCTGCTCCATGTTCTCGCGGCGCCCCGAGTAGGTCAGCGCGTCGAGCAGCACGACGTCGTCGTAACCCAATCGGTCCGCGTCGGCGAGTAGCAGTTCCGCGAAGCGCGAGCCGATGAATCCGGCCGCCCCGGTGATGACAACGCGCATGGTCTACCTCGGCCTCGAAGGGGGTTTGATGGCCTCTTATACTAATGGGGTGAAGGGAATCATCCTGGCCGGTGGCAGCGGCACCCGGCTGCACCCGATCACGCGGGCCGTGTCCAAGCAGTTACTGCCGATCTACGACAAGCCGATGATCTACTACCCGCTCAGCACCCTGATGCTGACCGGGCTGCGCGAACTGCTGCTGATCACGACCCCCCACGACCAGGCCGCCTTCCAGCGATTGCTCGGCGACGGCAGCCAGTTCGGACTGAACCTCGAGTACGTCGTCCAGGACCGGCCCAACGGGCTCGCCGAGGCGCTCATCCTCGGCGAGCGGTTCCTCGACGGTGACAAGTGCGCGCTCATCCTCGGCGACAACCTCTTCCACGGACCCGGACTCGGCACGCACCTGCGCCAGAACACCGACGTGACGGGCGCGTTGATCTTCGCCTACCAGGTAAAGGACCCCGAACGCTACGGCGTCGTCGAGTTCGACGACGACGGCCTGGTGCTCTCGATCGAGGAGAAGCCCACCGCCCCGAAGAGCACCTACGCCGTGCCCGGGATCTACTTCTACGACGAGCGCGCGAGCGAGTTCGCCCGCCGGCTCACCCCGAGCGACCGAGGCGAGCTCGAGATCACCGCGCTCAACAACGCCTACCTCGAACGCGGCGAACTGCGCGTCGAGGTCCTCTCGCGGGCCACCACGTGGCTCGACACCGGGACCCACGAGTCGCTCTACGAGGCCGGCGGCCTGATCCGCACCCTCCAACACCGCAGTGGTCTGCGCATCGGCGACGTCGAGCAGATCGCCAAAGACCAGGGTTGGATCTAGTCCCCGACGGCCGTCGCGTAGCATTGCCCAAAGTCCAGGGAGGCCCCATGTCCACGATCGCCGTTCCGTCCCCGCGCCGCGTCCTCGCCGACGCCGTGGCCTCGTCGCGCGTCGCCGACGCCGTGCTCGTCGTCTCGGGCGCCGCGCTCGTCGGCCTGCTCGCCCAGGTCACCATCCACCTCGGCTTCACGCCGGTGCCGATCACCGGCCAGACCCTCGGCGTGCTGCTCGTCGGCACGGCGCTCGGCTGGCGCCGCGCGAGCCTGGCGATGGGCCTCTACGTCGCCGCCGGGGTCCTCGGGGTGCCGTGGTTCGCGGGCCACTCGAGCGGGGTTCCCATGGCCACCTTCGGCTACCTGCTCGGCTTCGTCGTCGCGAGCGCCGCGCTCGGCTGGCTCGCTTCGCGCGGGGCCGACCGGACCGTCGCGCGCGCGGTCACGTCGATGGTCGTGGGCGAGGTCATCATCTTCGCGATCGCGGTGCCGTGGCTCGCGATCAGCCTGCACGTCGGGCTCGTGACCGCGATCTCGCTCGGGCTCACGCCCTTCATCACCGGCGAGGTCATCAAGGCCGCGCTGGCCGGCGTCGCGCTGCCCGCGACCTGGCGCCTGGTCGACCGTACCCGGCGCTAGGCGACCGGGAACCCCAGTACCGCGGCGACCTCGCCGTGGGCGATGCGCTTGTGGTGGGCGATGACGCCGCGGTCCTTGTCGGCCATGGCCGCCGCGGTCGCGACGGCGCGTTCGAGGAGTGATTCCTCGGTGGCGACCCCCTCGACGATGCCGGCGGCGAGCGCGGCGGGAGCGCTAAAGCGGCGCGCGGTCAGCATGGCGTCGATGGCGGTGGCGCGCGGGAGTCGATTAAAGAGGATGGCCGCGAGTTTGTGGTCGAGCGCGAGTCCGATGTCGGCCTCGTTCATGCACCAGAATCCCCGGTCCTCGCGCATCACCCGGTGATCGAAGGCGCAGCTGAGCAGCGCGCCGCCGGCGAAGGTGTGCCCGTTGAGCGCCGCCACGGTGTAGGCGGGGAAGGTGAGCAGTCGCGCCACCATGCGGTGCAGTTCACCGAGGATGTGACCGAGCCCCGCGGGATCGTTGCCGTAGCGTTCGAGGTCGAGCCCGTTGGAGAAGAACTTCCCGTCGCCCGTAAGAACGACCGCCAGCGCGCCGCGGCGCGCCTCGAGCTCGTCGAGTCGGGCGTGCAGGGCCCCCATCGAGTCGTCGTTGATCCGGTTCTCCCCGTCGCGCCACGTCAACACCGCGACCGGGCCGTCGAAGTCGAGTGACAGCGCCAT
>JAKAZI010000113.1 GCA_021809495.1 Actinomycetes bacterium
CTCGTCGAGCAGGCGAGTCACGAAGAAGGCGAGGAGATCATCGAGGCGGTGGGCCTGGACCGCGAGCTCGAGGCCGACGTCTTCGAAGAGCTCGACACCACCCACCAGCTCGAGTTTCTCGAGAGTCGCAGCGACGCCGACGCCGCCCGACTGCTCGCGCGCATGGAGCCCGACAACGCGGCCGACCTCATCGGCGAGATCGACCAGGAACGGCGTCTCACGATCCTGGAGAACCTGCCGGCGGGTCAGCAGGCCAAGGTGCGCAATCTCCTGTCCTACAACGCCGATACCGCGGGCGGCCTGATGAGCCCGGACTTCCTCTCGGTGCCGGTGACCGCCACCGTGGACCAAGCACTCGAGGCCGTGCGCGAGTCGCGCCTGCCCGCCGCCTCGATGCACGCCGTCTTTGTCCTAGACGACGAGGGTCGAACGGTCGGGGTCACGTCGATCGCGGCGCTCGTTCGCGCGCGCGGCGCCGACCTCGCCCTCGCGGTGGCGCGAACCGACCTGACCTCCGCGTATCCGCAGTGGGACGTCCACCAGGTCGCGCGCACCATGAGTGACTTCAATCTCACCGTGCTGCCGGTCGTCGCCGAGGAGGACGAGCGCATGATCGGCGCGGTGACGGTCGATGACCTCTTGGACGAACTGCTGCCCCAGGGATGGCGCCGCGAGTTCGGCATGTCGACGGTGGAGGAGTGACGTGAAGCGCCACCGTCCCGTTCAAAGGGGGTCATTCTGAAACCCCCCAGTAGTGACGCAGTTGAGTACGTGGTATCGCGCCATCGCGCATCGATTCCGGTAGGCAGGTAACGCCGGTTCGTGGTGGTTGTCGATACCAACCGCCACGAACAACGAGGAGTCTGATTGTGCAGTACCGAGTAATCCACCGCGCGCCGGGGGCGTCAGGACGCCCCACGCGCGCGGGCGCACCACCGGGGGCCGCGGGCCGCGTCGGGCGTGAGGCATCGAATCGCGTGGCGTCGTACGAGCTAGGGGGTCGCTGATGGCGACGCAGAACCCCAACCCGGACGAGGCCACCGCGGTACTCGACAGCGCCCACGTCGGGGACATCCGTGGCGCGTTCGGCACGATCGGCCAGCACGACGTCGGTGCTCGATCGTCGATGAAGGCGCGCCTGCTCACCCTGCTCGCGATCATGGGACCCGGCCTGATCGTCATGATCGGGGACAACGACGCCGGCGGCGTCTCCACCTACGCCCAGGCCGGTCAGAACTTCGGCCTGTCGCTCTTGTGGACGTTGCCCCTCTTGATCCCGGTGCTCGTGGTGAACCAGGAGATGGTGGTGCGCCTCGGCGCGGTCACCGGCGTCGGTCACGCGAGGTTGATCAACGAGCGCTTCGGTCGGTTCTGGGGGGCCTTCTCGGTCGGCGACCTGTTCATCCTCAACTTCTTGACGATCGCGACCGAGTTCATCGGGGTCAGCCTGTCGCTCGGGTACTTCGGGGTGAGTCGCTACGTCTCGGTGCCGATCGCGGCGCTGGCGCTGATCTTGATGACCGCGACCGGGAGCTTTCGGCGCTGGGAGCGCTTCATGTTCGTCTTCATCTTCGCGAACTTCCTCGTCATCCCCCTCGCAATCATGCGTCACCCCTCGGTCGGGCCCATCGTGCACGGTTTCGTGACCCCGGGCGTGCGTGGCGGGTTCAACTCGACCTCGGTGCTCTTGATCATGGCGATCGTCGGCACCACGGTCGCGCCCTGGCAGCTCTTCTTCCAGCAGTCCAACATCGTCGACAAGCGCATCACGCCGCGATGGATCAACTACGAGCGCACCGACACGGTGGTCGGGTCATTCATCACGGTCTTCGCGGCGGCGATACTCATCGTGGTCGTCGCGACGGCCTTCGGTTCGACGCCGCTCGCCGGCCACTTCCAGAACGGCGCCGCGGTCGCCGACGGACTGCGGCACTACGTGGGGCGCGCGGCGGGCGTGATCTTCGCCGTGATCCTGCTCAACGCGTCGATCATCGGCGCCGCGTCGGTGACCCTCGCGACCTCCTACGCCTTTGGTGACATGTTCGGCGCGCGCCACTCCCTGCACCGCAGCTGGCGCGACGCCAAGTTCTTCTACGGCGTGTTCACGGCGATGGTCGTGCTGGCGGCGGGCATCGTCATCATCCCGGGCGCGCCGCTCGGGCTGATCACGACGAGCGTTCAGGCGCTCGCGGGCGTGCTGTTGCCGAGTGCGACCGTCTTTTTGCTCTTGCTCTGTAACGACCGCGAGGTCCTCGGCCCCTGGGTCAACCGGCTGTGGCTCAACATCGTGGCGAGCGTCATCGTCGGGGTCTTGTTGATGATGTCGCTCGTGTTGATGATCACGACGCTCTTCACGACGATCAACGTGAAGGACCTCGCGCTGATCCTGGCGGCGATCTTCGTGGTCACCTTTCTCACGGCCGGCGTGATTCTCGCGCTGCGCCGGCGCGGCGCCGCGCCCGAGCCCGTCGAATTTCGCGGTAACCGCGCGACCTGGCGGATGCCGCCCATCAACCTGCTGCACCGGCCGCGGTGGTCCAAGGGCACGCTCGCGGGCATGTACGTGCTGCGCGGCTACCTGGTGGTCGCGGTCGCCATGCTGCTCGTCAAGGCGATCCAACTCGGCCTGGTCCACCACCGTTAGACCCGGGCGCGACACGCGCGGCCGCGGCGTGTCTAGTGTCGTTGCGTGGTGCGTCCTGAAAGTTGCGTCAGACCAGTGGGTGTAAGTCCCACCCGGGTAAGTGCCGGAAGGCCCGGTAGCAGGCCCCGGTTCGTCGCCGAGAGGCGGCGGGCTGAGCGGGGCGTCAAGA
>JAKAZI010000114.1 GCA_021809495.1 Actinomycetes bacterium
CCCACGGTCGACATGATCTGCTCGAAGGGTTCATCGCCCGCCGCGATGATTGGACGAACGTCGAGTGTTGCCATGGCCCACCTCCCGGGCTCCGCGGAGCCGTGTATTGTTCTATGCTTGACTAGAACAATACCAGACTCGTCAACCACCACCAGACTCGGAGGACCCGTGAGCACGCCAGAGACGCCGTCGGGGACCAAGGGTGGGTGGACGGGGCGACCGGCCGGGATCCCGGCCGGGGTGCCGCCGCCGTCGGTGCCGCTGAGCTTCCTCGTGGCCGCGGCCGGCGGCCTGGTGGCCTGCGGCGTCGCCTTCGTGCTCGCCCGCTCGGTCGCCACGATCGACCCCACCGACGACCGCGTCGTGGGAGCCGCACACTTCGCGATGCTCGCCACGCTCTCGATGGGGGTGCTCGGCGCGATCCATCAGTTCACCCCCGTCATCACCCAGCGGCCCCTGCGCTCGGTCACACTCTCGCGGGCCACGTTCTTCAGCTGGCTCGCGGGTTCGTGGCTGTTGCCGATCGGATTCATGTCTCGCCACGAGGTGCTCGTCGAACTCGGCGGCGCGTTCGCCGCCCTCGCGGTGACCGTGCTCGTGATCAACGTGGCCGCGCCGCTTCGCGCCCGGGGCAAGGGCGCGCCGACCGTGGGACTGCGCCTGGCCGTGATCGGCTTCGTGGTGACCGCCTGCTACGGCGTCGTCTACGTGATCGACCGACGCGGCAAGTGGTTCGACCTGAACGGCCACGTCGTGCTCGCCCACGCGAGCGTCGGACTACTCGCCTGGCTCGGGCTGACCTACCTGAGCGTCTCGGAGAAGCTCTGGCCCATGTTCATGCTGTCCCACGTCCCGGGCCGTCACCGCAGCGGGTGGATCGCGATCTGGTCGGTGTTCTCTGGGGTGGCCCTGCTCTCGCCCGGCCTGCTCTTGGCCATCCCCGCCCTCGCCATCGCCGGCGCGGCGGTCGTCGTGACCGGGCTCGGCGCGCACCTGTGGTCACTGTCCACCTACATCCGCCACCGGCGCCGGCCGGTTGACCTGCACGTCGTGTTCGTCGTCAGCTCCGCGCTGTGGCTCATCATCGCCGTGGTGCTCGGGGTCACCAGCGCCGTCCTCGTGCACCTCGGCGAATCCCGCGGCGTCGCCTGGACCGCGGCCACGGTCGTCGCACTCGGGGGCTGGTTGCTCGTCGCTCTCGTCGGCCACGCCCACAAGATCGTGCCGTTCATCGCGTGGTCGGCCCTGCGAGGACGCGGCGTCGCGAAGAAGTCCGACGGCAGCCAACTCATGTTCGCCGACCTCTTCAACCACCGTTGGGCGACGGTCGACTACGTCCTCGTGAACGCGAGTGTCGCCGCGCTCGGCGCCGGGTTCATCTTCGGCGACCGAGCGGCGCTGGGCATCGGCGGCGTACTCCTCGTCGCCACGGGACTCACGACCGCCGCCAATCTCGCCTGGCGACCGGTTCGACTCCTGAAGACCGGTCCGGTTCCGAGCGACCAGCCCCCCACCCCGATCTCGGTGGCGGCGACGCTTCGCGACCGGGCGCCCCGCTCCGTCTGATCGGGTCGTCCCGACGAGGTCTACGGACGATCGGCGCGCCGCGAGACGACGAGCCGGCAGCCGGCCTGGTGCGGGTTCTTCTTCACCAGCCGATCGACCGACACGTCACCGATGGCGTCGGCCAGGCCCTCGGCGAGCCCGAGGTGGAGTTGGCAGATCTCGGTTGGGTTGGTCGCCGCGACGTCGGCGAAGGGACAGCGTTCGATGACGAACTCGGTCTTCGAACCGACCTCGTGGCGCACCGGGCGAAAGCCACCGCGCAACAGTTCGTACTCCATCGCCGCGCCGGTGTCGAGCCCGTCGTGGGCGCGGGCGCGACGCTGACCGTCGCGGTATCCGACCTCGCGCACGCTGAGTCCGTCCTTCATCGCCTCGGCGAGCAGACCGGCGAGCCAGGCGTAGGCGCCGGTGGTCTCCCACTTGCCAGCGGCTTCGGGGTGCAGCTCGTAGAGCAGCGCCGGGCGACCAGGTCGCGACCGGGTCTCGACCTGTTCGACCACGAGCGACGCCTCCTTCAAGATCGCGAGGTGCTGACGCACGGCGTTGTGGTTCAAGCCGATGAAGTCGGTCAGTTCGGCGACGCCGACGGGGCGCCGCGCCTCCACGACGTAGCGGAACAGGCGGTATCGGGTGGGATCCCCTAGGGCTCGCGCCTCGCGTTGAATGTCGGGTGTGTCCATGGCTGCTCGCAGACTCTCACGTCAGCCTACCGTGATTATCTAGTCATTGGCAGAACAATTAACGAGGTGGGGGTCACGGGTCGAGGTCGGGTTACAGCGCGGTAAGTTCGAAGCGTCGACGACGTCACTGGCCCCGCGGGGCGCAGTTCCCTAGACCCGAGGTCCCATGCGAGCACACCGATTCACCGCCAAGACCTCCGTGGCGCCACCCGGCGACGCGAACGCCTGCGGCGAGGTCGAGTCGGCGCCCGGGATTCCCGGTTGTGACACCGGGCCCGCGGGTCGTCTCGCCTGGACGGTGCGCGAGATCCTCGACGTCATCCGACGCCGCTCCTGACGGCCACCGCCGCCGCGCTCCTACGCCGGGCCCGCGCGTAGAGCGCGGAACGGTGCGCGTGACCACGACGACCCCGTCGCCGCGGCTACCCTCAACCTCGTGGCCCGCGCGCACGCCCGATTCCCGTCGAACTTTCTCTGGGGCACGGCGACCGCCGCCTACCAGGTCGAGGGCGGGGGC
>JAKAZI010000115.1:0-1254 GCA_021809495.1 Actinomycetes bacterium
CTCACCGATCCTCCCTCACGACACCTTACGCCGACGGTTCGACCACTTTGAAGTGGTCGTACGGTGCGAGTCCACTCGACAGTCGGGCCGCGAGGACGTCCCAATCAAAGCGCGTCGTGGCGAGCTCACGGGCGCGAAGACCCATGTCAGCGCGCCTCGCGGGGTCACCGAGAAGGTCCGACATGGCGCGCGCGAGGTCCGCCGCGCGACGCGGCGAGTCGACGATCACGCCCGTCACGCCGTCGACCACGGCCTCGTGGCTCCCGCCGGATCGTCCCGCGACCTGAGCGACACCGGCCGCCGCGGCCTCGACGAAGACGATCCCGAAGCCCTCCTGTTCGAGCCCCAGCCACCGCCGCCGACAGTCCATGACGAAGAGATCGCTCGACGCCAGCCATGGGCCGAGGTCTTCGTCGGGCACGCGACCGATGAAGCGCACGGGCGCGTGGCGAGCGGCCGCCAGTCGCTCGAGTCGATCCCGATCGCGCCCTGCGCCACCAATCACGACCTCGAGTGTTGGCCACGTCGCAGCGAGTCGGGCTGCGGCCTTGATCAAGGTGTCCATGCCCTTTCGGGGCACGAGTCGCGAAAACGAACTCACGAGCAACGCGTCGTCGGTCACGCCGAGCGACGCCCGCACGGCCGACCGTTGTGAGGCATCGACCGGGGCGAAGCGCTGGGGATCCACGCCGGGCGCCACCGCGACGACGGGTGGCATCAGCTCAGCCACGTTGCGTCGCGCCTCGGCTTCGGGGTAGCCCCCGGCGCTCACGACCACCGATGCGTGGCGCAGTACCCGGCGAAGCGACGATGCGACGAGCGGCAGTCGCGCCGGAATCGTCACCTCGGCGCCGTGCAACACGACGCCGTACGGCCGCGAGAGATGCGGCCCGAGCAGTCCGAGGGGCCACGCGGGATCGAGCAGAACGAGGTCGGGTTGGTGTCGCTCAATGGCGGCCTCAATAGCGGCGAGGGCCCGTGGCGTGGGGAGAAATAAGGTCTTGGCCGCGACGCGCTCGATGGCGATCGCGCTGCTCTCGTCGAACGCGGCGGCGTCGTCGTGCGATGTCGCCGTCAGCACAACGGCGCGATCGGGTTCCAGCCGGCGCCACAATTCGTGAAGGTAGACCTGGATACCGCCGGTTTTAGGCAGATAGTCGTTGGTCACCAAGAGGTGGCGGGCCATTGCTCTACGCTAGCGACCCGTCCGTGGCACTACAGCGAGGTGCTGCGATAGCGCAGTCGCGGCACGAG
>JAKAZI010000115.1:1354-2762 GCA_021809495.1 Actinomycetes bacterium
AACACGAACGTCGTCGGCGTACCTTGCGAGTCAACGCCGATCAACGGTGACGGTACTGGCCGCTGCGCGGGTCGATCGAACGAGAGCAGTCCCAATTGGTCTCAGGTTGAAGCGCCGTCGAAGGTCTCGACGCCGCGACCATGTCCACACCAGCGGCACGTAACCGAGTCAACCGTCGTGGCAATGACTTCGGGCTCTTCGATCGTCAACTCACCGCCGACGGTGTAGTGGTGAAAGGAGCGGACCGAGGTCGTCTCAACGACGTCAAACCGCGTCAGATTGCCGCACGCAGTGCAGCGATAGCGAGTAGGCACACCTCTACGGTATCGGTTTGCGACGAAACCGCGTCACGACCGATCCCAGCCGATGCGCTGTACGTCGTGTCCGGTCCATGGGAACGACGGCTCGACGACGTCGTCATAGCCCCACGGTGAATCGGGGCGACGAGATCGCTCGGCTTCGATGAGTCGAACGAGCGCGGCCGGGTGACGTATCGTGCCGACCAGCCACGGCCCGGCGACGGTTTCGACGACGACATCTCCATGCCCAGAGAGCCGCGCACCCAGCCCTCGTTGGCTCCGCACGACGATGACATCGCGAAGTTCGACACTCGAGCGGACCCGCCGGGTAGCCCCGTACTCAACCACGAGGCGTTGCGAGGTCACGTGGATCTTCTGCGCGCGCCACCGCCAGACCCGCGTAGCAACGAGCACCAGCACCGGTCCGACGAACAACAGATACAGCAAACCCTGATAGCGATCGAGCCCGTGCAGCGAGTCGGCGGCGTATCGGACTGAAGCCGCCATCGCGAACACGAGAACCGTCGGACGAAGGACACCGCGCGACACCGGGGTGACCGAAACCACCCGCTGTTCTCCGTCTCGCATCACGAGTCTTCGCTCCACGGTCACAGCGTACGAGGTCGATGTCACGTGGGAGGTACTGGTCGCGCATCGATCAAAAGATTGTCCCAAAGTCGATCGTGATCAGCATTTCCTTTGGGAAAACTGATTACCAATCCAATTCATGATCGAACCGACGCGCCACCGATCATCGGTCGTGCCGGCGCGGCCGTCACTCGCGGTGCGCGGGTGCGATCGTGGGTTTACGTGGCCCGAAGTGATTGCGAAGTCCCCCCCATCAGCCGGTAACTGCGGTTGGGGGTATCCATCTAACGGCGCAGTTCAGTACGCCGCCGTCTCGCTACGGGAGATTGGCCAGGAACGCTCCGGTTACGTGGAGACCTCCAACCGCCGTACGCCGAGCGGTCGTGCGGGCACCCACTAGTTCACCGGGGAACGCCGCGTCCTGTCGCTGGGCCACACTTGCGAGTCGCTGTGACCACGGGGTGTCACACCTCGGGAGCCTCCCTGGCCAGCGAGACGAACTCCGGTTGATCAAGGAGGCG
>JAKAZI010000031.1 GCA_021809495.1 Actinomycetes bacterium
ATCACCGAGGCGGCGAGTTCACCGGTCACCTTTACCCTCGATCCAGGCCAGCGTCTGCTCGTCACCGGACCGTCTGGGATCGGCAAGACCACGCTCGCACACACCCTGGTCGGGTGGCGGCGGGCAGTCTCAGGTACCGTCGCTCGTCGCAGTGGCACCGTCGCAATCGTGAGCCCAGTCTCGACGCTGTTCGACGGTTCGCTCTGGGAGAATCTGACCCTTGGCCGCGACCTGCCCGACCACGTGGTTCGAGAGAGACTCGACGAGCTCGGACTCACCGGGCCACGTTTCGAGGACCTCTCGGTACCACTCCTCGCCGACGGCGAGGGACTGAGCGCGGGCGAGCGCGTCCGGCTCGCCCTAGCTCGAGCCACGCTCGCTCGGCCGATGCTGCTCATCCTGGACGACATCGCGGGGGTTTTAGACGCCGCTAATCGTCGCCGTGTCGCCCATCTCCTTGAGCGGCTCGTCGAGCTCAGCGTCGTCGAGCTCAGCGTCGACGCCCCCCTGCTCGGCCAGGCGGACCAACGAATCGAGCTACACCGATGAAATCCGACCGCGACCGTCTGCGCCGGTGGCTCCAGCGGGCTCAGCCTCCGCGCGCCGCGCTGATCAGGGCGCTCGTCGCGGGTACGCTCAGCTCGATCACGGCCCTGGGCCTGTTCGTCGGTGCCATCGCGCTACTCGTGGTGAGCGCTACTCGACCCGGGCTCCGTGCCGTCGCGGGCATCCTCATCGTCATCGAGCTCTTCGCGTTTTTGCGCTCCCCCATCCGCTTCAACGAACGGATGAGCGCGCACCGCCTCGGATTCACTGCGGTGTCGCACTGGCGAAAGTGGCTCCTCACGACAATCGGACGCTGGAACGTTCGCCGGTGGCGAACCTACGCCCACGGCGACCTGCTCGAACGCGCGCTACGGGACACCGATGAACTGCAGGACCTGTGGCTGCGCTTCGTGCTGCCCGCCGCCGGCTCGATTGCCGCGTTCGTCGCCGGTGACGTCGTCATTGCGCTGCTCGCCCCGCGAGGCCACTGGGTCCCAGCGGCGCTGCTCGTCGCGCTGGTTCAAGTGGTCGGTATCGTGTTCCTCGCCGCCTCGGCCGACTCGCTGATCGTCGTGGACCGCTCCCTGCGGCGCGCCCGCGGCGAGTTCCGCGCGGCGCTCGTCGCGCTGAGCACGGTGAGCCCGGAACTCAGTCTTCTCGGCGTCCGATCGTTCCTCGATCACCGCCTCGACGGCCCTCGCGAGGCGCTCGCCGGCGCGGAGGCCCGAGCCCTACACCAGCGTCATCGGTCGGCCCTAGTGGCCCCCGTCGCAACCGTGGCCGCCGTGATGGCGTTGCGACTCGTGGCACCCGTGAGCGCCCCGGTGTGGACCGTCGTATCGTTGCTCCTCGCATTGGCGACCTTCGAGGGTCTCTCGGCCATTCGGATTGCTCTTGACACGGCGGTCGCCGTGAGTGCGGCCGCGGAACGTCTCGAAGACTTAGAACTGCCCCCCACCGTGGCCGACGCCATCTGGCCGGTGAGCACGACGCTCCGAGTCCTGCGCGTGACCATCCGTGAAGACGGCCGAACGATCCTCGACGACGGCTCTTTCGAGGTCCCACCCGGGAAACACGTCGCCGTGACGGGCCCGTCGGGCAGCGGCAAATCGACCCTGTTGCGGACCCTGGCGGGACTCGATGCGGTCGACGAGGGCGTGATCTTCATTGACGAAACGCCCCTCGTGGAGATCGCCGAGGATGTCCTACGCGCCCACGTCGCGTACGTTCCCAGCGAGACGGGCCTTTTGCGTGGCTACGCGAGGGACGTGCTCGCGCTCGGGCGCACTATCGTGCGACCACTCGACCGCGACCTCATCGCGCTCGGTATCGACGCCGCACTGGCGACGAAGTGGGACGAGGTGTCCCGAGGTGAGGGTCAGCGAATCGCGGTGGTGCGGGCGCTCGCGATCGACCCCGACATCGTGATCCTCGACGAGCCGACGAGCGGACTCGGTCGTGACGAGACCACGGCGGTGCTCAGCCTTCTCGCGGACAGTGGCGCCAGCGTCATCATCGCGACGCACGACGAGCAGATCATCGCGTGGAGCGACCTGGTCATTGACCTCAGCGATGGCGCTGTCACCGCGTCGCCACGCCACGGGACCTCGGGTCCGCGCTAGCCGTTGATGGTCTTCATGCCACTCGCGTGATACCGATCGCCGACGACCGCACCGCGAGGCACAGCCGCTTCGACCGCGGCCAGTGTCTCGGCACTCAGATGGATGTCGCTCGCGGCGATGTTCTCGAGGAGCCACTTCGTGCGCTTCGTTCCCGGGATTGGCACGACGTCGTCACCACGACTCAACACCCACGCGAGCGCCAACTGGGCCACGCTCACGTTCAAGCCAGTGGCGATTGACTCCAGATTCTCAACTAATTTAAGATTCTGCTCGTACGCCTCGCCGACGAAACGGGGGTGGTGCTTGCGAAAGTCGCCCTCCCCCGTGCCAGTCCGGTTCGCCATCTCACTCGTGAGAAACCCCCGACCCAGCGGGCTGTAGGCCACGAACCCGACGCCCAGGCGGCGGCACGTGTCGAGCACGTCGTCCTCCGGGTCGCGGGTCCAGAGCGAGTACTCGGACTGCAGCGCGGTCACCGGGTGCACGGCGTTCGCCCGCTCGATCGTGCTCGACGACGCCTCGGAGATCCCCAGGTATCGGACCTTGCCCGCCTCGACCAACGATTTCATCGCGCCCCAGGTCTCCTCGACGGGCACCGACCGGTCGACACGGTGCTGATAGTAGAGATCGATCACGTCCACGCCCAACCGGGCCAGCGAATCGTTGCACGCCTGCACGACGTACTCGGGGTGACCGTTGACCCCGAGCGATTGGCCGTCCTCGGTGCGCTGATTGCCAAACTTCGTCGCCAACACCACCTCGTCTCGGCGTGACGCGATCGCTCGGCCGACCAGGCGCTCGTTGGTGAACGGCCCGTACATATCCGCGGTATCGAGGAAGTTGACACCCGAGTCCAGGGCTGCGTTGATGACGGCGATCGATTCGGCGTCGTCGCCGACGCCGTAGAACTCGCTCATCCCCATGCAGCCGAGGCCCTGCTGCGAGACGACGAGGCTCTGACCGAGAATTCGTTGTTCCACGTTCGTTCCCCTCATGTGAATTTACTCACAATAAAGTCATTCCTGCTACTTAGCGATCACCCTATCGGCCCCGCACGCACTATCTTCGTCGTATTGGCTGGGGGGGCCAACTTACGCGAGCCCGCTCGTTTCGCTAGTCGGAACGAGCGGGCTTCGTCGTTCTACGAACATCGGAGCTCGATCCCGGTGTTCGAGAAACACTGAACCCTACGCCCGGTCGCGTTCGCGAGTACTCCCGTTGCCTGGTGCGCCGTAAGGTGACGGTGTGACCCACACCGCGACGAAGGCGCCCGTCGAGCCCGACGTCGTCAAGCCACTGCTGCGCGGCTGGCTGCACGTCGTTGGCTTCATCGTCCTGCTTGGCGCGTCGCCTATTCTCTACCTCCGCGCTCGGACGTGGACCCAGGTCGTCTGGGTGACGTGCTTCGTTGTCGGCGTCGGCGTCATGATGCTCACGAGCGCCCTCTTCCACCGGGTCAATTGGAGCGCCGGCCATCGACGCGCGTGGCGTCGCGCCGACCACTCCGCGATCTTCGCCGCCATCGCCGGCACGTATCTCGCCGTCGCGGGGCTCACCATGCACGGCACGATCCGCGTCGTCTTGCTCCTCGTCATCGCCGGTGGCGCCGCCGTGGGGATCCTGATACGTCAGTTGGCCCTGGACGCGCCCAAGTGGGTCAACACGCTCCCCTATCTCGTCGTTGGCTGGGCGGCGGTCGGCGTGCTGCCCCAGATATACCGGGGCGGTGGCGCGGTGACCTTCGTCCTCATCGTCGCGGGCGGCGTGTCCTACTCCGTCGGTGCCGTGTTCTACGGGACCAAACGACCCCGACTCAACCCCCGGGTCTTCGGCTACCACGAGCTCTTCCACGCCTGTACCCTGCTCGGCGTCGCGCTGACCTTTGCCGCTATCGCCGTCGCCCTGCACTGATCAGGTCAGCGGTGGTACCAGGTTGAAGTGAACGAGCGACGGCGTCGACTGGCGCATCGCGATCGTCGTGATCGAGCCGTTGTCGAGGCGAGTACGCCACGCGACCGATCCCGGCACCCCGAGCGCCCACACGGTGGCCGACTTGATCGGACTGACGTGGCTCACGATCGCGAGGTGCCGGTGATGGTCGTGGAGCAGGCTCGTTTGATCGGCCAGTAGCTCGTTCAGCACCGCGTGCACCCGTCGATCGACGGACTCGAGCGACTCGCCGTCGCCGAGGGCCAGGTCGTGATCGGACTCGAAGGCGCGCCACTGGTCTTCGCTCACGACGCTCACTGGCTGTCCGTCCAGGTAGCCGTAGTCGACCTCGATGAACTCGGGCCGAACGAGCGCGTCGAGGTGGGGCAGCGCCAAACGGGCCGTATCGCGGGCCCGTCGAAGCGGAGACGTCCACACCTCCTCGACCCCCTCGACGAGGCGTCGCAACGCCCGCGCCTGGCGCTCGCCCAACTCGGTGAGTTCCGGATCACTGCGACCCACGAGCAGCCGTTGGGCGTTGGTCGTGGTCTGGCCGTGGCGGATGAAGATGATCACGCTACGAGTACCCGACCACACGAAGGACAATCCATGAACGTGCCGTCGACCAGGTTCTTCGCACGGTCGAGGTCGAGTGGTGCGAGCGCGATGCGACAGCCGTCGCAGCGACCGGCCACGATCTGGGCCGCCCCGGAGGTCCCGACCCGGTCCATGGCGCGCTGGTAGCGAGTCCGCAGTGGCTCGGACACCTCGCGGACCCGTTCGTCGCGCGCGGCCCGCAACGACGAGACCTCGTCGTCGAGCGAGGCACGAAGTTGCTCGACGACCCCTCGCAACTCCTCACGACGGGCCAACTTGGGCTTGATGTCGCCCCGCAGCCGCTCGACGTGGGACTCTCGCTCCTCGATTGATCCGAGCAACTCGAGGGTCTCGTCGTCCGCCAGGTCGCCCTGGGCCGCTACTGACTCCAATTCGTGCTGCATGGCCGAGAGGTCACGCGCGCCGCCCGTCGACGCGGCGAGCGCGGCTTGCAGTTCGCGCCGACGACGCTGGAGCCGTTCGGCGCGGGCGGCCACTTCTTCGTAGGCCGCGCGCAACGGCGCAATCGCCTCCTCGGCGCCACGAATGGCCACGATCTCGACGCGAAGCTGCCCCTCGAGGGTCGCCAGTTCCTCAGTCTCGGGCAGGTGATCGCGCTGGGCGATCACGCGGTCGATCCAACGATCCGCTTCCATCAGGGCACGCAGCGCCTCGGCGTCAGTCATCGCCGTAGTCTGACACGTTCCAGTTCGCCGTCTCCGCCGCCAGGGCCCCCAGCGCCGACCGCAGGGCTGGTTCGGCCCGTTCCGCCGCGGCGTCGTAGTCGAACCAGTGAACGTCGGGACTCTCGCCGGGCGGGGGTGTCGGATCCCAGGGCGGCGCGATCAGGACGTAGCGAAGGTCGTAGTGGGTGTGTCCCCGGGGTCCCGGATGAACGTCGACGTGAAAGAGCAAGGGTGGCCGACGATGGCGCGCGACGAGGCCCGTCTCCTCGCGCGTCTCGCGCAGCGCCGCGGCTTCGACGTCTTCCCCCTCGTCGACGTGACCCCCGGGCTGAACCCAGATGCCCAGACGCCGGTGACGATGCAGGATCACGCCCCTCGTGGACACGACAAAGGCCGAAGCGGTGACGTGGTGGTCATTGGCGAACTCACTAAACGGGTCACCCGGCCATCGCAGTCGGTCCAGCGTCGCCACGATCGAGGCGGCCTCGCGCTCATCAATCGGCGTAAGCGCCTCGATCGAGGCGATGAGTCCGGCCCGGTTCACGAAACTCCGTCCACCAGTCGCCGCACCGACTCGGGCAGCGGAATCGTTCCGTTCGCCATCGCGCCATCTCTCGAGGGGATCGGCGCACCGAAGACGAGCGCCGCGGGTACCACTCCGGACCAGACGGGTAACGACTGGTCCTCGACCGGATCGTCCGTTGGCCCCGCCGACACCTTCACCGACGCTTCGTCAATCGAGACCTTCACCACGAGCGTTCGGCGAAGTTCCCCGTCGGTCGCCGGGCGAATCTCCCGGCTCCGACCGGGTAACACGGCGTCGACGAATCCATCGAGCACTCGGCGCTTCTCCTCCACGTCGATCACCGACTGCGCGGCCCCGAAGACGACCACCGACCGATACGCGATGGAGGATTCGAACCCACTCCTCGCGACTCGAATACCGTCGTAGAGCGTCGCGCTGACGCACGCCTCGCCTCGCGCGATGACCGCCTTCATGACGGCGTTCGATCGACTGCCGTGCAGGTACAGGGCGTCGCCGTCGCGCGCGTGCAGCGTGGGCAACGCGACGGCCAGTCCGTCGACCAGCGCCGCGACGGTGCAGTAGGGCGCGGCGTCGAGAACGGCGTGGACCAGCCCGCGTTCGTATCGCGCCTTTTCGGGCATGCGCCGGACCCGGGACCGCTCGCCGGGCGCGTCGTGGCCACTCATGCTCGTAGGTCACCCCCGAAGAACGTCCGGGCGTAGCCCGCCACTTCAACGTTCTTCTCGAATAGTCGGGCGTACATCACGCCGCCGCGGGTCGATGCCTGGCGCACGACGACGGTGGGCGAGCCGGTCTGGGCCACCCACCACGGCGCGACGGCGCACAGCGCACTACCGGTCACCGGGTCTTCGGCCAGGCCCAGCCGCGGCGCAAAGACGCGGATCGAGACATCAGCGTCTGGCCCTCCGACGCAGGCCGCGATCACCAGAGAACCGGGAACGAGAAAGAGACTCATCGGGTCAATCGCGAGTCCGCACAGGGCGTCGTAGTTCTCGACGACCGCGAGCACGCTCTGGGGACCCGCCTGGTAGACCTCGCGGACCGCCCCCAGCGTCCCGTTCAGCACCGAGGCGTCGAGCGGTTCGAGGTAGGCCCGCGGCAGATCGACGCCGAGCATGCCGTCGCGCAGCCGTCGCCCCGAGAGCACGCCGGCGCGAGTCTGGAAGTAGAGCTCACCGGCGGGAACGCCGAGTTCACTCAAGAGCACGTGCAGTGTGGCGAGCGTCGCGTGTCCACACAGATCGACCTCCACCGTCGGCGTAAACCACCGCAGTGACCACCCGTCGCCAACTCGGCGGATGAACGCGGTCTCTGATACCCCGAGCTCGAAGGCGATCTGTTGCAGGTCGTCGTCCGAGACCGATCGCTCTAGTAAGACCACCACCGCCGGGTTCCCGCGCGCGCCATCACCGATGAAGGCGTCCACCCACCACAGGCGATGGCCGAAGGTGACGTTCACGGAGTCCACGGACATAGAGCCTGCCACACCGCCAGTACGAACGTAAACTTGCTCGGTGCGCGTCGCGACGTTCAACCTGCACGCCGGCGTGGACGGCTGGGGGCGCCCAACCGGCGCCCTAGCGCACGCCGCGTCGTTGAACGCTGACGTCCTGATCTGCCCCGAAACCTGGCGTGGTGACGACGGTGACGACTTTTTCGCCGATCTCTCGACGCGTTTGGCTATGACGGGGCTCTTCGTGCCCCTCGCACGAGCCGAACGCATCACGACCGGACGCGGCGGGACCACCTGGCAGCCGCGGCTCGCTCACCTCACGGGTGAGCACGGTCTGTACTTCACCGAACACCGCTCACTGAGCCCCGCCCAGTTGGTCCGGCGCGCGAGGCGCTCCGTCGAGCGTGGTGAATGGGGTCTCAGCCTGCTCACGCGCTACCCGATCACGGCGATCCACGCGCAGCCGCTGGGTCGCCTGCCGCGCGAGCGCGTCCGCCGCACGCTGATCATCGCCGATCTGGACGTCGACGGTCGACCGGTCACCGTTCTCGCCATCCATGGCGCCCACCTGAGCCACGGGTCCTTTCGCCAGTATCGACGCGTGCGAACAATCGCTGACGGCATCGATCCACGTCGGCCGGTCCTGCTGGTCGGCGACTTCAACTCCTGGCGTCCCCCACTTCGCCTCTTCTTGCCGGGTTGGCGCACGCTCGCCCGTGCTCGAACCTGGCCCGCCCGTCACCCGCACTCACAGATCGATCACATTCTCGGACGCGGACCTTGGCGCAGCATCGCGAGTTGGGCCAACGATGGGGGCAGCGATCACCTCGCGCTCAGCGCGGACCTCGAACTCGATTAGCTCAGTTCGACACCCCGGCTCTCGGGCAGTCGCGCGAGCAGCACCAGCGTTGGCAGCAGTGGCAGAAAGGTCAACAGCGCCGGCACGCGCAGTGACGCGGACTGCACACCACCGACCGCGTCGCCAATCCACCCGAAGAGTGCGAGACCGGCCGTCGCGCCGAGGACTCCCGCCACGCCCGCCCATCCCGCCGCCGTAGCACGAAACGCGTGGGGAAAGATCTCCGTGCTGATCGCGCCGGCCGCCGGAGCCAACAGCCCCGCGGCGCCAACGCCGAGAAAGTACCCCACCTCGAAGCTGGTCCGTCCGCCGCTGTAGGCGTACGCGGACGTCACGGCGAGTGCCAACACACCGGCCGCGACGGTCCATCGACGCCCGATGGTGTGGGCGAGCTGTCGCCCGAGCAGTAGTCCACCCAGGCCGGAGAGCGCGCTCGCCGTGACCACGCCCGCCACCACGGAAGGGCTGAGACGCAGTACCCCCTCGCCGTAGACGAAGGTGAAGCCATTGGCCGGACCGGTGATCATCCCGACGGTGAAGGCCACGACGGCAATCACGGTGAGCCGTCCCCGCAGGTGCGCGGGCACCGAGCCGAGCCGCATGGTGTGCGAGTCGATCGAATGACGATGTGGCTCAGGCACCGCACGCAAAAGACTCGGTACGATCAGGGCTGGCAACACCACGATGGCGAAGAGCCACCGAAAGGAGTTCGGACCCCGGATCACGCTGTGCAGAACAGCCGACAGACCGGCGCCGATTCCCCCACCCGCGACCATCACCGCCAGACGATGGACCCGTCGCGCCGTGCTCGACGTCTCCACCGTGACCACCTGGACGAGCGTCGACGTCGCCGCGAGCAGCGGGCGGGCGAGCGCGAAGCTCGCCACGAAAAACCAGTAGCCCGGACTGAGCGACGCGACCGCCGTCACCAGCAGTCCTACGACGAGCGTGTCTCGCAGTATTCGTAGCCGACCCCACCGATCGGCGAGCGCCGCGAGCGGCAGTGCGCCGAGCGACGCGAGCCGCAGTGCGGCCAAGCCGATTCCGAGTACCGAGCCTGACAGTCCCACCGCGCTTTTGAGCGAATGGCCCGTTGCCACGACGTGACCGAAGTGACGGGCCACGTCCTCAAGCGACGAGATCGCGCCGAACTGGGCGAACCCGGCCAAGAGGGCCATGACGAACAGCACCACGACCGTTCGTGACGCGTCGACGATCGCCGGCTGAACCGACGGCTCAGACAAGTGAGACGCTCTCGTCGACGACAACCAGGGTCTTGCCGTGGTTCCCGCCGGAGAACAGGAGATTGAGCGCGTCGGGTGCGTGCTCCAAGCCCGCCACGAGGTGCTCTCGGTGCTGAAGCGTTCCGTCGTGGACCATGGTCGCGAGCGCGGCTTGCGCCTCGGCGTAGCGATCGAGGTAGTCCAGCACGATGAACCCCCGCATCGACCCACGCCGCATGATCAGCATCGACGTATTCGCGACGCCGCGTCGATCACCTGACTCGTTGTACTGCGAGATCGCCCCGCAGAGCACGACCCGCCCACGCATCGCGATGGCGGCGAGGGCGGCGTCCAGCACCTCCCCGCCGACGTTGTCGAAGTAGAGGTCGATGCCGCTCGGACAAGCGGTGCGTAGCCGCCGAGACAGGCCCGACTCGCGGTAGTCGAGACAGTCGTCAAAACCGTAACGTTCCACGACCTCGGCGCACTTATCGGGACCGCCGGCGATGCCGACCACTCGTGCGGCCCCGCGGGCCTTCGCGAGTTGTCCGACCACCGATCCCGTCGCACCCGCCGCCCCCGAGACGACCACCACGTCGCCGGCGCGAAACTCCCCGACCTCCAAGAGTCCGAAATAGGCAGTGATGCCCGTCACGCCGAGGACGTTCATAACCGTTGCCAGGTCCAGGCCGAGGCCCGAGGGAATCACCGAGAACCGATTCGCCTCGTCGGCGATGACCCACTCCTGCCAATTGGTCATCCCGTAGACGATGTCGCCAACCCGATACCGGTCGCTTCGACTCTCGACGACCACACCGGCACCGCTCGAACGGATGGCGGCGCCAATCTCAATGGGCGCCAGGTAGCCCGGTGCGTCGTTCATCCACGTGCGAATCGTTGGGTCGATGGAGAGCATTCCAACCTTTACCAGAGCCTGACCAGGACCGCAAGAAGGCTCCGGCACCTCGATGAGCTCGGTGGTCGAGCCGTCAACCGTCGTGCGTGGTCGCTCTCGCAGGACTATCTGTCGATTCATGGTCACCCCTCGGATTCGTCTCCACTGCAACGCTGTGCACTCTACCGAGTCGGCTTCGCGCACCCACACCACGAAGGACGGCGATCTAACAACCGCGAACGTTACTCACGCCGTACTCATCCCTCCCTCATCACGATGACCCCGACGACTCACGACCGACCGCTCAGCGCGAGGAGCGCGAGGGACGTCGCCATACTCAGCGGCGTGATCACCGCTCCCCATCGACTCGCGCGTGCGAGGGAGGGCGAGGCGCCAGCGCTGCGAGCGCTGCGCCACCACAACAGCCACGCCAGCGAACCGCTCACCGCCAGGTTCGGCCCCAAATTGAGGCCGATGAGGAGGGCGAACGGATGCGAGGGGACGCGCGCCGCGAAGATGGATGCGGCGGGAAGATTGTTCGCGAGCACCGCGACGAGCGCAGCCGCGACGGCCGTGGCGGACGCGCCCGCGTGGTCCAGTAACTGCGAAGGCAACGACCAGACGCGGCCAATGGCCCCCAGGGCAACGGCGGTCGCGAAGAGTCCGATCAGCGTGCCGGGCCCAACAACGGCGACGACGTCGCGCAGCCCCACCCGGCGACGCGCCAGGTGCCACCCCACCGCGATCAGACCGATAAGAGCGACCGGCAGCGCCGCGTTGGCCAAGAAGATGACGGCGAAAACGGCCGCGACCACCGCGACAGTCCCCACGCCGATCGATGGCGCGGCGACGGGGTCTCGGACTTCGCTGGTGACGAGTGCGCGTCGACCGAGCAGCGCCACGCTCACGGCGGTGACGAGGCTGGCGCCTAACGCCGGCAGCCACATGCGCGCCGCGAAGGCGGCGCCAGTCAGGTGCAGGTGCCCGAGCACAATCAAGTTCGTCAGGTTTGAACCCGGCAGCCACAGCGACCCCGCGTTCGCGAGGAGTAGTACGCCATACAGCCAGGGTGCGTCGTCACCGCCTCGTCGACGGGAGGTATGGATCAGAACGGGCGTGAGGAACGCGACCGCCGTATCGAGGTTCAGTGTGGCGGTGACCGCGACGATCACTGCCGCCGCGCCGGCGAATACCACCGAACCGCGTGACGAGAACCGTGTCAACATCGCGCCGAGCCACTCAAAGACTCCGTCGTCGTTGGCGACGAGACCAATCAGCAGCAGGCCCGTGACCAGAACGAACGGTGACCAGACCTGACCGGCGGCTGCTCGTGCGACGCGAAAGTCCGCCGTGAAAGTCGCGACGAGGACCGCACACCCCAGCGTCGCACCCGTCACCGGGCCGAAGACACGCCGCCACGGGAACCGTTGTGCGCGCGCCATCCAGTTAGTCTCCCACGGCGCAGCGCGTTCTAGCGAGGAACCACCGGGATTCGCTTGGCCGCGTCACTTCTGATGCAGAGCGGGTCCTCACCGAGGACACTGCCGGTTCTCACGTAGGCCCGCGCCCGCGATCCACCGCAGAGGCGGTAGTAGTCGCACCGACCGCACGCGCCTTCAAGGTTGCCGGCCCGAATCTCGGTGAGCAGCGGGTTCGACTGATAGATCTCACCCAGGGATGTCTCGCGAACGTTGCCCAGGGTCACCGGCAAGAAGCCCGACGCGTGCACCTCGCCATCGTGTCCGACGAAGATGATCCCGCGTCCGTCGCCCGTGGCGAGCGAGTGGCTCCGCGTCGTGCGCACGTCACCGCGCACCTCCATATCGAGTCGTCGTCGCAGGGTCTCATACAGGGGCCCGAGTGTGAAGGACGCGGCTGGATCTACGTCGCCCGCGGCTTCGCGCTCGGCCTGAACACGGCGGAAGAACGGAGCCTCCACGGTGCGCACCGTGATCCCGTACGTGGTCGCGTCCACCAAGAAGTGGCACACGTCCTCGGCGTCACGAGCTGAGATCTCTTGAACGTCAACGCCCCGTCCCACCCCGACGAGGAAGAAGACTTCCCAAATCGAGACGCCGACCGAACGCAACAGCGACAGTACGTCCGCCAACTCGTGGGCGTTGCGATTCATCACGGTGGTGTTGACCTGTAAGCGAAAACCCATGTCTCGCATCATCGCGAGTGCGGCCATCGTCTGGTCGAAGTGTCCGGGGATGCCACGCACGGCGTCGTGGGACTGGGGCCCCGAACCATCCAGCGAGATCGAGACACTTCGCACGCCGAGGTCGTACATCCGCGACAGGTTCTCGCGAGTCAACCGCTTGGTGACCGACGGCGCGATGCCGACGCGCACGCCTTGAGACTTGGCGTAGCCAACCAGCACCTCGAGGTCGGGACGCTCGAAACAGTCACCGCCGGTGAACACGAGAATCGGCACGGCCCCGTCCATCGCGGCGATCTGATCGATCAGGTCGCGGCCCTCGGCGGTAGTCAACTCGCCGGGCAACGCCTCGGTCTGCGCTGACGCTCGACAGTGTCGACACGCGAGCGAACACGCCTTGGTGGTCTCCCAGAAGACCAGGTGTGGAGACAGGTCGTAGCGCTTCAGCGCGCGCGTCAGTGTCTCATCTCTCATCGACCACCGCTCTCTCCGTCACGTCGAACCAGGTACCCACCGCTCGGCAGGTGTCCGGGCCGCTGTCACATCACCCGTTCTAATAGTGCCGAGCGAGATGCCCGTAGGGCCATAGGTCCACTGTGTTACCAACGTGCCGGCGTCCAGTTGTTGTGACCCACTGAAAGCCCCCTCACTACATGCCGAATTCGCCGGGTGCGTCAAAAGCGACGACCGGATCCCCATCGACCTCGCCACCGATCGTCGCTGGACTATGAGCGTGCGTTCGCAACGGGATCTCTTTCATCAACCACGACAGCGCGAACGCCAACACCGCCACCGGGGCCGCGACGAGGAAGACCCGCTGAAGCCCCGAACTGAACGCGTCGATAACGATTACGCGGGCCGCTGGCGGCAACCGACTGATCTGCGCGGGGTTCGCTGAAATCGATCCACCACCCAGCATCGCCAGCAGATGGGCAGACGCATGAGCGTGAAGTTGTGAGAGCAACCGACTGTTAAAGACCGAACCGAACAGGGCGACCCCGAACGCGCCGCCGATCGAACGGAAGAACGTCGCGGTCGCCGTGGCCGTTCCGAGCTGCTCGTGGGGCACTGAATTCTGCACCGCTACCACGAGAACCTGCATGACCAGTCCCATTCCGAACCCGATGACGAACATGTAGAGCGCCGCGGTCGAGAACGCGCTGGTGGGACCCAGGTGTGAGAGGGCGACCATGCCGATCGCTACGATGGCCGTTCCCACAATCGGAAAGATCTTGTAGCGGCCAGTTCGCGAAACCAGCCTTCCGCTGATGATGAAGGTGATCAACATACCCGTGACCATGGGCAACAGCTCGAGCCCCGAGCGAGTCGGAGACGAACCGTGCACCACCTGCAGGTACAACGGCAGATAGACGATGGAGCCGAACATCGTGAAACCGATGACGAATCCGACGGCCGAGGCCGC